>DAOLSP010000004.1 GCA_035419245.1 bacterium
GGCCCCCGTCAATTCCTTTGAGTTTCAACCTTGCGGTCGTACTCCCCAGGTGGATCACTTATCACTTTTGCTTAGCCACTGACAATATATCGCCAACAGCGAGTGATCATCGTTTAGGGCGTGGACTACCAGGGTATCTAATCCTGTTTGCTCCCCACGCTTTCGTGCCTCAGTGTCAGTTACAGTCCAGAAAGCCGCCTTCGCCACTGGTGTTCCTCCTAATATCTACGCATTTCACCGCTACACTAGGAATTCCACTTACCTCTCCTGCACTCAAGCTCTCCAGTTTTAAATGCACGCCCGGAGTTAAGCCCCGGGTTTTCACATCTAACTTAAAAAGCCGCCTACGCGCCCTTTACGCCCAGTAATTCCGGACAACGCTCGCCACCTACGTATTACCGCGGCTGCTGGCACGTAGTTAGCCGTGGCTTCCTCCTCTGGTACCGTCATTATTCGTCCCAGAAGACAGGAGTTTACAATCCGAAGACCTTCTTCCTCCACGCGGCGTTGCTGCGTCAGGGTTCCCCCCATTGCGCAATATTCCCCACTGCTGCCTCCCGTAGGAGTCTGGACCGTGTCTCAGTTCCAGTGTGGCCGGTCACCCTCTCAGGTCGGCTACTGATCGTCGCCTTGGTAAGCCGTTACCTTACCAACTAGCTAATCAGCCGCGGGCCCATCTTAAAGCGGATTGCTCCTTTGATACACTCACCATGCAGTTTGTGTATGTTATGCGGTATTAGCACCGATTTCCCGGTGTTATCCCCCACTTCAAGGCAGGTTGCCCACGTGTTACTCACCCGTCCGCCGCTAAGATAAGCTTCAGTTACCATCCGCTTATCTCCGCTCGACTTGCATGTGTTAGGCACGCCGCCAGCGTTCGTCCTGAGCCAGGATCAAACTCTTCATTGTAATATAGTTCATTTTCAATTAACGAGATGAATCTGGCCTTGAATTGACGATAGAGCCTTGCACGCTATTTTCAAAGAACACTTGCCGATTACTGGCCGAAACTTTGATGTTTCGTTTTCAGCCATATAAAGTACAAAACTTTATGATTCGAGTCAAGCACTTTTTTGTATTTTTCAGAACTTTTTCAGCGCTTGATCCGCCGTAGCAGATTGCCGCGCAAAATGGCACATAATATAAGACTTTCCTGGGAAAAAGCAAGGACTTTTTTGCGTCGCACCCGCTTTTTTTGAATTTCTCGCACGGGCCGGCCCCTCCCCTGCGCCCCTCAATCTGCAATCACCAGCTGATGATACCGCTTCTTTCCCAGCCGCAGCACGATCCGCCCTTCTGCGGCCAGGGCTGGCGTCAGGGCAAAGAGGATATCCTCGACCCGCTGCTCATTGACCGTCACCCCGCCCCCCTGAATCAGTCGCTTGGCCTCCCCTTTCGACGCCACCAGGCCGAGTTCCACCAGCAGGTCGGCCAGACGCGGCCCCGCCGCCAGCCGGGATGCGAACAGGACACTTCCCGGCATGGCGCCCTGCGCGGCGGACACGGATCCGCGCGGCACGGTGCTGGAGGGGAGCAGGCTGGCAGGGATCTCCCGTCCGCCAAAGGCAGCCGCTGCAGCGCGCAAGGCCTGGTGCGCCGCCTCCTCGCCGTGGGTGATGCGCGTGGTCTCGAAGGCGAGGATGGTCTTGGCCATATTGAGCTCAGCACCTTCCAGCGTCCGCACCGGTTCAATCTCCGACATCGGAAGAAAGGTGAAAAAAGCGAGAAAGCGGGCGACATCGCGGTCGTCGCTGTTGTACCAATACTGGTAATACTCGTACGGGGTCGTCTTTTCCGGGTCGAGCCAGACCGCGCCCGACTCGGTCTTGCCCATTTTCTTGCCCGCCGCGGTGGCCAGCAGGGGAAAGGTGAGACCGTAGGCGTCGCTCTCTTCGACGCGCCGGATCAGGTCGGCGCCGGCCAGGATATTGGCCCATTGGTCGTCGCCACCCAGCTGCAACCGGCAGCCGTGGTTCTTGTAGAGCATGAGAAAGTCATAGGCCTGCAGCAGCTGGTAATTGAACTCGAGAAAGGAGAGCCCCTTCTCCATGCGGATCTTGTAGGTTTCGTAGGTCAGCATGCGATTGACGCTGAAGTGGCGGCCGATATCGCGCAGGAATTCGATATACTTCAGTTCCCCAAGCCAGTCGTAATTATCAACCATCAGCGCCTGACCAGGGCCAAAATCGAGATAGCGGCTAAGCTGGGCCCTGAAGCGTTCGCCGTTGGCGACGATCTGCTCACGCGTGAGCATCTTGCGCATCTCGGTTTTGCCGCTCGGATCGCCGACCATGGCGGTGCCGCCGCCGATGATGGCAATGGGGCGATGGCCGAAACGCTGCAGCTGCGACATGCCCATGATGGCCATCAAATGGCCCACATGCAGGCTGTCGGCGGTGGGATCGAATCCCACATAAAAGGTCACCGGCTCCCGTTCGAGCAGCGCCTGCAACGGCTCGGGCTCGGTCACCTGCTGAATGAATCCCCGCCGGCTCAATTCCTCATAGACGCGCTTTTTCACCGCAATTACTCCCTCTGGTTCAGTTCCGCTGCCGTTCTTTCAGTTCGCGCTCGATGTCCCGGTTCACGTCGCGTTTGGCGATCTCGGCGCGTTTGTCGTAGCTCTTGCGTCCGCGTCCGAGGCCCAGCTCCACTTTGACCTTGCCGTTCTTGAAATAGAGGCTGAGGGGGACCAGGGTCATGCCCTGCTCCTCGGTCTTTCCGGTCAGGCGTTTGATCTCGCGGCGATGGAGCAGCAGCTTGCGGTTGCGCGCAGGATCGTGGTTCCAGACCGTGCCGTGGTCGTATTCGTTGATGTGCAGATTGACCACCCATAGCTCGCCATCGATGACCCGGGCGTAACTGTCCTTGAAGCTCACCTTGCCGGCGCGCACCGACTTGACCTCGGTCCCCTGCAGGGCGATCCCGGCCTCGAATTTCTCGATGATCTCGTAGTCGTGGTATGCCTTGCGGTTGAGCAGTTGAAAGACACTTTTTTCTTTTTTGGCCATAGATAATAAGATAAAAATTTCTGGCCATAAAAACAAGCAACAAAAAGCCCTTCAAGATACCTCCCCGAATCTCGTTCCCATCCGGGCAATCCCCAAAATCTCGCGCCCACCCGAAACAACCTTTATTACCAGTTTTTCTCGCCCGCAGCCCTTTCATTGTAAGTTATCTATATCCGAGTATGACTCACTCTGGGGGTAAGCTAAAAAGTTCAAGGATTAATCCTTGTTTTTTGCGACCTATTTCCACGATTCGATGGGATTTCTGCCGGTATCGCCTATTTTCAGGCCACTCAATGGACTAAAATGCCCCCACCATTGCGGGCCCGCAATTGCCCCGCGATACGCATCCCGCGAACCTTGTACCTCGATTCCGCAGTGCCCGGCCTCCCAATCAAACAGACCTCTTCCCCATTAGCCGGATCGATTCGCAGTTGACCGGAGGTTTTGCTTGTACTCAAGGTTCTCCCGGGATCGAATAGAACCGAAGCCGAAGTATTCACAGTCAAGGTCCGGCCGCCAGGTACGATCACATCACTGGAAATCCGGTAACGCTTGGATCCCGTCAGGGGGCCGCCGCTTCCATCATAGGCTGCAGTGGCCACGATATGATTATAGGCACCGCCCACACGCAAGGAAGGATCACCGAAAAGCACAAATTTTTGCGGCTCATCGAACTTGTGGCCTTCATCCCATTTCTCTGGGCCATAATTCCATGTAGAACTGGCGTTCAGCTGATGCGCCCAATAGTAATCCTTGATCATTCCCTGCCACATCTTGCCCAGAGTCGTGCCAGCAAGATAGTTTTTAAAAAAATACTCCGTCAACTGATTACCCCAGTCCCGCCCGGCGGATCTCTCACCCAGATAGGCGATGGCGCCGTTACTGCCGGAGGAACCGGAGAGAAACATGAAATCCTCCCCGATGCAGCCGGGACTCCCTGAAGCCTGCAACGCCCGCGGATACGCATAATCCGGATATTCCGGAGGTCCGGGGAAGCGTTGACAATCCGAATTAACACCGGTATGAAAGGTATCATTAATATCGGTATAGGCTTCACCTGGCGGAATGGGTGCAAACTGGCTGGTGAAGCAGGCGCCTGCGACAATGATGGGCAACATCCTGGAATTGGTCAATTTGGTCTTGACTTCAGAATCCGTAAAGCTGATGCAAGCCCAGGAGCCGGTGTTGCCATGTCCGAGATAATTGATAAATCCGGCCCCTTGGTTAATATCATTGACCACCACCGCCCGCCTCTGGGTATCGTTCAGGTTTTTAAAGGTCCCATTCCAGGTACGATTATGCACGGTGAACTGATCGGGCAATCCCTTGAAAAAATTCTCGATATTAGACTGATATCCCGCGCCTCCAGTCGTACCTTCATAGAGATCGACGGTTCTGAACCAGTTGTCCGTCTGTTGAGTGGCGGTCTCGTACCAAATGACTTTTTTCACGTAGGCTTCAACCTGACTTACGTCGTAGGCGGGAAGGCGGCCAACCGCAATATCCGGTAAAAAATCAATGTGATCATTATTAAGGACTGCACCAGGATATTGCGCCAGCTTAAATTCGATTTCGCCAAAGAGATTTTTATTCAAACCTGTTTTATTCCAATTCCAATCATCAAAGGCGCCGCTGCTGGTATAAAGATCAGCATAATAGAGGTCACTCACCGACCAGTTGCGTTCGTTCATGGTAGGTGCATCAATGAAGCCGTTAGCGACCCCATCATTGAAATTTTCGTCCCATAGCGTGTTGTTATCATGGGTCACCTTTAGATTATCGAAGGAACAGTGGCAACAATACGATCCGAAGCCGATTTTTCCCCGCCCGCCCAGGTTCAGTTTATCTAGTGCCGCTCTGATCTGCGGGGTATTATTAATGGAAACCACGATACTGTCTTCTTTCACTTCCGCTTTGAGGTGATAACTCTGGCTCAGAGTAAACTTGTAATTGACCGATTTGCTGCTGCAGGCATTTAGCCGCAGCGTGTTGCGCATGATATCGATGCGGTGCGAATTGTCGGCTCGATCGGCATCGGCATAAAGAATGCGTACCTCCCAGTCAACGGAATCGCTGCTAACGGGTGTACAGTCCACCTCCATCGTATAGGCTTGGTGCGTACCTATATCCAACCAGGCGGCGTAGGGCAGTTCCTTATTGGCCTCAGTCTGGTGATAACTTCCGTTAATGACAGACCACTTGCCAGTAAAATAAGGATCGCGAGGCATCCAGCGCCCCCACCAACGCCAGCGCACGGGAAACTTGTTCACATCACCGACGAGCAGAACCGAGGTGACTCCTTTGGCTTTTTGGTAGTGCTCGATACAGCGTTTGATTTGTTCTGGATTATCTACGCCACTGAAGGTATAATAGATCTCGCTCAAACCAACCAGATAAGTCGGCCGATTGCTGCACGCTTTAAAGCGTGCAAGCGGATAAAGCGCGGCCAGATAGTCATCTGGCGCCAGAATCAAGCATGCATCCTGTGCAATGGCTGCATTAATAGTGATCTGGCCTATGAGCAGCGGAATCAACAGTAATAGAGATCTCATGTGAGGCCTCCCTTCTCACTGCAAAGTGACCAGAACAAGGATTTGCCCCTTGTGTCCGGCAGCTAGATTCTGCATCGCCTTGCCGAGAATGGTGCCGTGTGCTTTTTCATAATCTCTAACCACCATGGCAAAGCCGGGCGTCGGCGAGGTTGTGAGGAGATCGCCGGGTGCCACCGCGCCAAAAGTCGCATCCACATTGCAGTAGACCCGGCCAGCCAAGGCGACATCCCTTCCGTGTTGCCCTTTGCCGAGACGAACGCCGGAACCCAGCCCATTTGCTCCGGGCACGATACCCGCCACTCTGCTGTCATAAGCCCTGTCGCTAATTCGAAGCGTGCCTGGGTGCTCCGGATCGATCACTAGAACAGTGCCAGGAAGAGCCGCCTCTTTCCCGGTGACCTCGAATCCCTCGGCATAATCCAATCCTTCTCCCAATTCCAGTACAGTCTCATCACTGTCACGGCTTTTAATCTCCACATTGCCCTTGAAGAGGGCGGCGGCGCCGACCTTATCCGAAGTCGGCCCTTCGGCATACAATCCATAAGAGTAATTCCCCGAGGCGACAAAGCTTCCGGCGAACGAGAAATCCCCGGATGATGTGGCATACACCCCATAATTTAATCCACCTGTCGCCTCGAAATGTCCTGCATGAAAAACCGCTTTGCTCCAGCCGAACACACCGTGCATCCCCCCTAAATACCCATAACTGGTCGTGCTCTTGTTGCGGCCAAAAACACCAAAAGCCTCGCTGTTATCGGTTTGGCCATAGATCCCGCTTCTGTTAGCCGCACTGGTCAAGCCGCTGACGCCATCATGATTAGTGCTGACACTCATAATACCACGACCATCCGCAGCCAGACAGTACAGTGCATTACCATCCCCCTTATTCTCGAGGAGCATAACGGGATCGCTGCTTTGAATACTTGAAGTATCCGCTTTATCCTTTAAAAGGTAGTTGCCTGACCCAGCGCTGCCGGTCAGTACGCTGGATGGGAACTTGCCATATCGGTCCAATGGCAGCAATTTGCCCGCAGCCGGTCTTGTGCTCACCTCAACACCTGACAACCGATCGGCATCATCCGCTCTCAAGCTGTAGGCCGAACTCTGCAACGGCATGCGTGGGCTCAGTTCGGCATCATTTCCGACTTTGATGCCAAGCCAATACGGTTTGTCAAACGGCAGGTTTAAAGGGACTATCGTACCCAGTGCAACCTGCAAGAGCCCCCCACTGATAATGACTTGAGGTTGCACCTCGCTCCAAAGTGATGTGCCGTTGGCGTCATAAAGGGTAAAACTCAGGCTATAGGTACCCTCCGGAACGGGCTTTCCATCATTCCCTGTTAAAAGACCTTGATAGTTCAGAATCCTCGGTACCTGGGCAACTCCCGCGAATGCCAGGAAAATCAAGGCCAACACAATCCAGTTCGTCCGCATGTTTTTCATGAAAGCCTCCATGCATTACAAATGCCAGACGCAGCTAGGACACTCAACTCACACAAGTGTCATTTATTTTATAAGGAGGATCTTGATACTCTTTTCGATTACTTTTACCGGACCACCGTCAGCACTTCGGGTCTCTTCTGCCCGAAGAATAAACAGATAAACACCCGAGCCCATTGGGTGTCCGGCATCGTCCTTGGCATCCCAGACCATCTGATAATGCCCAGCTTGTCTCATTTCAGCATTAAAATGTCGAACCGTCTGCCCGACGGAATTAACGATTTCAGCGCAAACCAGGGTCTCTTTTCCAAGATCATACATAAAAGTTGTCTGGGGATTGAAGGGATTGGGATAATTCTGATAGAGACGGAAGATCAGGGGATTTTCCTCGATCTCACTTATGGGTACAGAGACCGCTTCAGCCGTCGAGAGCGAATTCCAGTATCCTGCCTGCATGCGGTAGTTAAGTCCTGAGGAGGTGCTAATCCATCCTTCTCCTGAAGTCGAATGGAGGAGGAATGTCTCATTACTTGAGGTGAGTCCGCCGCTCCCCATCACGAAACGGCGCAGCAGGAAAGTGGCGGGAGCAGACTGTTCGCCAGGGAAGGAAAAGGCCGTATCCAAATAGCCTGAGGCCAAAGAAGCAGTCAGATAAAGGGCCGATGCGGACAACAGAGCGATTTGAATCAGATAACGGATTTTTTCACTCATAGAATTTGCCCCTCCAATAGGATCCATTTGCGTAAAGCAGTATTTGATAGGGATGAAGCAATCGGGATTTGCAGGTCCGATGAGACGTGGCAGTACCATTTCCTCTCCTTTTTCAGCAAGCACTGTCAGGATACCGGTCCTGCCTGGCTCGCCATAATGCCCAGAAAGCCCATCAGGATGGGTATTGGAGGATGGGAAGAGAAGGGGAGCAAGGAATGATTTCAAGAAGTTCAGGGCATCTTAACGAATAACGATATATTTAGTATACCGAATTGGACTCATTCAGTCAAGCAAATAGTCGAAACCGATACCGATTTTCAATCCGGGAGCGCATGCCATTCATAACAATGAGTTTGGTGAGCCGGTTTTTAGGCGATGCCCGGACAAAAGGCCTTGACAATCAGCCGAAAAATGTGTATATTTTAGTCCGGCATAATGCCGAAGTGGTGAAACTGGCAGACGCGCACGGTTCAGGGCCGTGTGGGCATACGCCCGTGTGGGTTCAACTCCCACCTTCGGCACCCGTAAAAGCCGCGAAGAGATTCGCGGCTTTTTTATTTAGCCCCATCCGCGCATTGGCCTTGACCTTTACCCCCCGGCTGCGTATATTATCCAACTCCTTCATAAAACACCCTTCTCTGTAAGGACGGATACCATGGAACTTGTTGACGGCAAACCCCTTCACAGCCGCGCCTTCCGCTGGCGCCGCTTTCTGAACTGGTTCCCCCTCGGCCTCACCTACGCCTTTCTCTACATGGGGCGCTACAACCTCACCGTCTCCAAAAATGCCCTGGGCGAGCTGATGACCAAAGCTGACTTCGGCACCATCTTCGGAGCCGGAACCCTGACCTACGCCTTCTCCTTTCTCCTCAATGGCCCCCTCACCGATCGCATCGGCGGCAAGCGCGCCATGCTCATCGGCTCCGCCGGGGCGGCGCTGATGAACGTCGCCATGGGCATACTCACCTGGCTTCTCCTCACCGGCGGAGTGCAGTTCAACATGGTCCTCTGGTTTTCGCTCCTCTATGCCGCCAATATGTATTTCCAGAGCTTCGGCGCCGTCGCCATCGTCAAGACCAACTCCAACTGGTTCCATATCCGCGAGCGCGGCACCTTCGGCGGCATCTTTGGTATCCTCATCTCCCTCGGCCTCTATTTCGCCTTCGATTGGGGCCAGTTCATCGTCAACGCCACCGTCGCCAATCCGCAAAAGCTCAGCTTCCTGCAGCGCGGGCTCCGCAGCCTCCTGGCCGTTGACGGCTCGAGCGGCATTGACCAGACGTGGTGGCTCTTTTTCGTTCCGGCCATCGTCCTTGGGATCTTTTTCCTTCTCGACCTCCTCATCCTGCGCGAAAAACCCTCAGGCGCCGGCTTTGCCGATTTCAACACCGGTGATGCCACCAGCGGTGAGGGCGACCGCCACTACTCCACCTGGCAAATCATTATCAAGGTCCTGACCAATCCGATCCTGATCACCATCGCCTGTATCGAGTTCTGCTCCGGGGTGATGCGCAACGGCATCATGCACTGGTATCTGATCTTCACCGCGGATATGGGCTATGCCAAGGACTTTTATATTACGGCGAATTGGGGATTTTTGCTGATGATCGCCGGCGTCTTTGGCGGCATCCTCGCTGGCTGGATCTCCGACAAGGTCTTCGGCTCACGCCGCGGCCCGGTCGCCGCCCTGCTCTATGGTGTTTTGCTCCTCAGCACCCTGGCGATGTGGCCTTTCGTCACCCGCACGAACAACGGTGTAGCCGATACTCTGCAGTTGACCATCCAGCCGAAGCAGATTGCCAAATACGCCGCGGTGCTGCCCCTCTCCCTCGGCCAAATCGAGGAGAAGGTAGCGGCGCGTTACACCCTGGAAAAAGTCGATAGCCTCATCTGGAAGATTCATGCCGCCGACAAGAGCAGTCTGACCGCCTCGCGGATCGCCGACATCCCGCTCGCCGAATACCAGCGCTTCAACAAGTACAAGAACAAGAACGAAACCATGAGGATCCAAGTCAAAGAGATCGGCACCGTCCAGGGGGCTCCGGTCGACACCCGCGCTTACGCGCTCGGCTTCATCGTCGTCCTGATGTCTCTGGCGGTCATCGGCGTCCATGGCATGCTCTCCGGCACCTCGACCATGGATTTCGGCGGCACCCGGGGTGCGGCGACCGCAACCGGTTTGATCGACGGTTTTGTCTATCTCGGCACCGGTGTCCAGTCCCTCTCCCTCGGTTTTCTCACCAGCCACAGCTGGAACTACTGGCCCCCCTTTCTGGTGCCTTTCGCCCTGATAGGCCTGGTGCTGGCGATTCGCATCTGGCACGCCTTTCCCGACGCCAAACGCAAAGCCCATTAACGAACAGGAGTTCGTATGCCCCGCAACCATTTTGATATTCTCATCCTCCTCGGCCGGCCCGCCTCGGGCAAGTCCGAGATCATGGATTTTCTCAACAAAACCGGCCCGATCGAGCGGACTGAGCGCTTTCACGTCGGCCTGATCGACATGATCGATGATTTCCCGATGCTCTGGACCTGGTTCGAGGAGGATGCCATCCTCGAGAAGATCATGAACAAGCCACGGGTGCAGAGCGACAAGGAAGGCTACTTTCTCCACCAGTACCAGTGGGATCTGCTGATCGAACGGATTTGCATGGAGTACAAGAAACACCAGCGCGATTATACCGACTATCATGCCGAGCATACAACCCTGATCGAATTCTCGCGCGGCAGCGAGCATGGCGGTTATGCCTCCGCCTTTCAGCATCTCTCCACGGAGGTGCTCGAGCGTGCCGCCATACTTTATGTCGATGTCAGCTATGAAGAGTCACTGCGCAAGAATCGCCGCCGCTTCAATCCCGAGCGCCCCGACAGCATCCTCGAACACGGTTTGCCGGATCACAAACTCGAGCGGCTCTACAAAAAGGTGGACTGGGAAGAGGTGACCGCCGGCCATAGCGAGTATCTGCCCATCCAGGGGCACCGCGTTCCCATAGTGGTGCTGAAAAATGAGCCGGAACTGACCAACGATTTTGCCAAACTGGCCCCGGCCCTGGAGGCCGCGCTGGCAAAGCTATGGAGCCTCTACTCCCGCAAATAATGGATCTGCCGGAGTATATCGCCGCCCTGCCTTCAGGGCCGGGGCAGCCGGATCCTTTCGCCGCTTTCGGTCTCGAGCAAACCGATTTCCGCCG
This sequence comes from bacterium, assembly GCA_035419245.1. Taxonomy (NCBI): domain Bacteria; species bacterium. The sequence continues at coordinate 10,906 of DAOLSP010000004.1, forward strand.
CCTTTGCGCCGCCCTGGAGGAGCGCGGTCTGCGCTACGAGGCCGTGCGCGCCAGCCAGGCAGCCGCCGCGAGCGCCGGAACCGGTGCTCTGTTGTTGTGGCAGGATCTGACCATCGCCGAGTTGGCCGGCCGTCTCGAACTCCTGCTGAATCGCATTCTCCTGCCGGCGCGCCTAGCATGGCGGCCGCTGCTCTGGCTCTCCGGGCCCACACGCGAGGCCTATGCGTTGCCGGTGCGCAGCGCGGCGCTGCACACCGATCCGGAGCGCCTCCGGCAGGCCCTCTATTTTGAACAGCTGTGCAGCTTCTGGAAGGCTCCGGCTACAATACCTTCCGATCCGGCGCCGCTCTACGCCCTCGATGAGAATCTCGACCCGAGCCAACGCACCGCGGCCGCCCACCTCTTCGGCCCGATCCGGGTGCTGGCGCCGGCGGGCTCGGGCAAGACCCGGACCCTCATCAACCGGATCATCCACCTGCTCAACCAGGGGATTGAGCCGGGGCAGATTATAGCCCTCGCCTTCAACAAAAAAGCCGCCGATGAGATGGTCGGCCGGCTGCAGAACCGCGGCATCGCCATAGCCCGGCGCCTGCACCAGCCTGGCGTAGTGGTGCGCACGTTTCACGGATTCGGCTACGAGATCATCCGCCGCGCCCTGGGCTGGAGCTACGACGGCCGCAACGAGCAGGAAAAGCTGCGTCAGCTGATGCAGCAGGCGGTCGCCCCCCATCACCAGCTGACGCAGCGGCGCAATCAGGATGCTCTCGAGCCCTTTCTGGCCGCCCTCAACCGCGCCAAAATGGACCTGCTGCTCGAAGAAAAGATGACCGCCGAGACCGAGGAGGGCAGCGTCCCGTTCGCTCCGATCTTCGCCGAGTTCGTCAAGCTGCAAAAGAAGAGTCACTTCTGCAATTTCGATGATATGATCTACCTCCCCCTGGTGCTGCTGCTCGAACGTTCGGAGCTGCGCCAGGAACTGCAGGAGCGTTTCCAGTTTGTTCTGGTGGACGAATTCCAGGATCTCAACGCCGCGCAAATCCTGCTGATGAACCTCCTCGCCCTGCCGCAGAACAATCTCTTTGTCGTCGGCGACGACGATCAGATGATTTACGGCTGGCGCGGTGCAGAGGTGCGTCATATTCTCGATTTCACCCAGCGCTACGGCGGGGCAGTCGATTGCACGCTGACCACCAACTATCGTTCGGCGCGGGCGATTGTGCGCCATGCCAGCTGGCTGATCAGCCACAACCGCCACCGCGTCGCCAAGCCGATGGGCACACCTCCTGCGGCCGCCCCGGGATGCGTCGAGTTCAGGAGCTGCGGCTCGCTCTGGGAACAGGCCAAACAGGCGGCCGGATGGATCAGCACGCGCCAGGCGGCCGGCGGCGGAGAATGGCGCGATTTTGCCATCCTCTTCCGCTATCATGCCTATAAGTACATCGCCGCCATCCTCCTCGATGCCGCCGGCGTGCCGCACACCCCAGTCGACGGCAGCAGCTTGGCGCAGACGGCGGCCGGCCGTGACCTCCACGCCTGGCTCGCTGTGATCCTCAAGGGCGAGACGGCGCCTGTCGAGGCGCTGAAACGGACGCTCAAGCGACCAAATCGGTTCTTTCCCAACCATTTCATCAACGGGATCACAACACAGGAGGATCTGGCTTATGCGGCCGAATCGGAGGAGGTGGAGGATTGGCTGCGCCAGGCGCTCCAGACCTATCTGGGCGATCTGCAGTATTTGCGCGAGCTGATCACGCATAAGCAAAAGCCGGACGCCTACCTGGCCCACATGAGCATGATCATCGGATTGCAAGATTTTTATCAGCAGCAGAAACGGCCCTTCATGGCCCTGGACGAGGCGGGCCTCGAGGTGCTTCTCGAGGTGCTGATCAGTGTCGCCTCCTCTTTTACCTCGATCCGCGAATTCTACGATGCACTCGACCGCGCTGTGGCCAATCCCGAGCCCCCCGTGTCTCCTGATGCCAGTTTTGCCGGCGTCACCCTCTCGACCATCCATGCAGCCAAGGGAAGAGAGTTCCGGAATGTGATCCTTTATAATTTTAACGGACCGGGGTCCTGCCCCGAAGAGGAGATTGAGGAAGAACGGCGGGTGGCCTACGTCGCCGCGACCCGGGCCGGCGAGGCGCTGCTCGTCCTCGGCCCCGCCGCTTCCCCCGCAAGCTTTCTCAGCGAACTGGCCTTTAACCCGCTGCTGGCCAAACACTCCAACCGCAGCCTGGCTCGGGATATCGAGCGTCTCCGCCTCGATCTCAGCCGCAACAAGAGACGTAAAACGGGGACGGAAGGGATGCTGCAGGCGATGGAATCAGAGCTCGCCCTGCGTAGGTCCCTGGGATGGTCCAAACCATGAGGTGCTGATGCGCGAATCCGATGAAAGGGAACCCACTCCGCAGGAAAAATTCGCCCGCTATGGTGTGGCGGAATCGGACCTGGCGCGGGTCATTATCCGTTTCGCCGAGCCGATGCTTGCGTATTGCGAGAATTATACCGCACGCGAAGAGGCGATCAGCTATGCCATCTTCGCCTGGAACCTCTCTCTGGAGACAGATAGTGAGCGGGAGCGCCAGTTGGCCGACATGCTCTCGCGCCTCGCTCCGGACCAGGTGGACCAGATCGCAGCGCTGATGCGGTTCCTGTTGCAGCGCAAGGAGGCGGAGTTCGCCGACAACCGCTTCCTGATCGTCGATTACCAGCTGAAGCGGCAAGGCGAGGCTATGCAGATCGAAATGACGACTAAATTCATACCCCGATGAGGATCCAAACCAGGAGGAGCACCCATGCCCTATCAAGCAGATGAAAAACGCTACGACAGAGACCTTTACCGTCGCTGCGGCCGCCGCGGACTCAAGCTGCCGGCGATTTCGCTGGGGCTCTGGCACAACTTCGGCGGTGTCGACGTATTTGAAAACGGCCGCGCCATTGTCCGCCGCGCCTTCGATCTGGGCATCACCCACTTCGATCTCGCCAACAACTACGGGCCGCCGCCCGGATCGGCTGAGGAGAATTTCGGCAAAATCCTCGCCCAGGACCTCCACCCCTGGCGCGATGAGCTGGTCATCTCCACCAAGGCGGGCTACTGGATGTGGAACGGTCCCTACGGCGAATGGGGCTCGCGCAAGAATCTCCTTGCCAGCCTTGATCAGAGTCTCAAACGATTGGGGCTCGACTATGTCGATATCTTTTATTCGCATCGCCCCGATCCGGATACCCCGTTGGAGGAGACGATGGGCGCGCTCGACCAGGCTGTGCGCAGCGGCCGGGCGCTCTATGCCGGCATTTCCAACTATTCTGCGGAGATGACCGCGCGGGCGGCCGCCATCCTCCGCGATCTCGGAACGCCCTGCCTCATCCACCAGCCCAAATACAACCTCTTCACCCGCTGGATAGAGGAGGGGCTGACCGACGTGCTCGAACGGGAGGGCATCGGCTGCATCGCCTTCTCCCCCCTGGCGCAGGGGCTGCTGACTAACCGGTACCTTCAGGGCGTCCCCGCTGGATCACGGGCCAGCAAGCCGCACGGCTTCCTGCGGCCGGAGCAGATCACCGAGGAGAGCCTGGGCAAGGTGCGCCGGCTCAACGAGTTGGCGCAGCGCCGCGGCCAATCGCTTGCCCAGATGGCGATCGCCTGGGTGCTGCGTCTGCCGCAAATGACCTCGGCCCTGATCGGTGCCAGCAGCGTGGCCCAGCTCGAGGACAGCTTGGGGGCGTTGAATCACCTGGCTTTCAGCGAGGAGGAACTGCGCGAGATCGGCGAGATCCTCTAAGCCGCGCGCGAGCCCCCTCTCGCCAGGGCCCGGCCTTCTGGCGCCTACCCTGACCTGCGGGTCCGGGCAAACCGTCCGGCGCCCACCCGCGCTACCAGCCGGGCCGAGATTTTGATTGATTTGAATGATATTGAATCGCTATATTGCCCTGTCAACAGAAGGAACCTCTCTGTCATGCGCCAAGAACTCACACAGAATCAACTCCAGGAGATCGCCGCAGCCTTCGACTTGCCAGGTGAATTCTCTAGCGGCTATCCCTTCGGCTCCGGTCACATCAACGATACCTACCGCCTCGATTATCTCCAGGGGAGCAACCGGCGCTGCTACGTGCTGCAGCGTATCAACACCGCCATCTTCAGACATCCGGGCCAGCTTATGGAAAACATCTTGCGGGTTACCGGGCATCAGCGCCGCAAACTCGAGGCGGCCGGCGTAACAGACCTGGAGCGCCGGGTCCTGAACTTCGAACCAGCCCGCGGTGGCGGTTATACCACCACCGCACCCGACGGCGGCTGCTGGCGCCTCTGTCAGCTCGTCGAGCGCACCCACACCTGCGATGTCATCGAGTCGGTGGATCAGGCCTTCCTCACCGCCGCCGCTTTCGCCGGCTTTCAGGCGGGACTGGTCGACCTCCCCGGCGGCCGCCTCCATGAGATCATCCCCAACTTTCACAACACCACTTCCCGTTTTGCCGATTTCATGCAGGCGGTGGCAGAAAACCGTGCCGGCCGGGCCGCTGCCGTCGCCGCAGAAATCGAGTTCGCCCTGGCCCGCCGCGACCTCGCTCCCGTTCTGGTCAACCTCATGCAGCAGGGACGGATCCCCGAACGCATCACCCACAACGACACCAAACTCAACAACATTCTCCTCGACGACGCCAGCGGCGAAGCCCTCTGCGTTATCGATCTCGACACCGTCATGCCGGGCAGCGCCCTCTACGATTTCGGCGACATGGTGCGCAGTTCCTCCTGCACGGCGGCTGAAGACGAAGCGGATCTCGCGCGGGTGCGCATCGATCTCGAGATGTTTGCCGCGCTGCTGCGCGGCTACCTCTCGGTGGGACGGAATTTTCTCAATCCCGTCGAGATCGATCATCTGGTCCTCAGCGGCAAGCTGATCACCTTCGAGCAGGGCATCCGTTTTCTCGGAGATTATATCAACGGCGACACCTATTACAAGATCCAGTATCCGGAGCATAACCTGGTCCGCGCCCGCAATCAGTTCACCCTGGTGGCCTCCATCGAGGAACATGAGGCGGAGATGACCGTTTTAGTCCGGGAAATTGTAGACACGGCTTAAAACCATATCAAAAGGAAAGGGTAAACCATGGCGGAAACAGCCATCGGCTCGGAAAAGAAGGGGTACAATCGCTTTTTACTGCTGGTCGCCGGACTGGGTGGACTGCTTTACGGCGTGGATGTCGGGATCATCGCCGGCGCTCTGCCCTACCTCGAAGCGACCTCCGGATTGAACGCCGGCCAGCTCTCCTTCATCGTCGCCGCGGTGCTGCTCGGCAGCGTCATTTCCACCCTCTTCGCTGGCATGCTGGCCGACTGGATGGGGCGCAAGAAGCTGATGATCCTCAGCGGCATCCTTTTTGTCATCAGCATCCCCTCGATCGCGCTGGCGCACGGTTACGGCCCGCTGGTGTTGGGACGGTTGCTGCAGGGGATCAGTGCCGGGCTGATCGGGGTGGTGGTTCCCCTCTATCTGGCAGAGTGTTTGAGCGCCTCGAGCCGCGGCAAGGGGACGGGCATCTTCCAGTGGCTGCTGACGCTGGGCATCGTCACCGCCGCCCTCATCGCCATGATCTACAGCATCCGCCTCGACAAGATCGCCGCTCTCGGCGATGCTGCCCGGCTTTTTGCCGCCAAGGACGCCGCCTGGCGCAGCATCTTCTGGGTCTCGCTGCTGCCCGGCGTCCTCTTTGTGATCGGCAGTTTCATCGTTGCCGAATCGCCGCGCTGGCTTTTCAACCGGGGCAAAAAGGCGGCTGCGCATGCCGCGCTGTTGCGCTCGCGCAACGCGGCGCAGGCGGAGGTTGAGCTGCGAGAGATGGAGGAGAGTCATGCCGCCGAGCAGAAATCACGCAGCCTCAATGGCGCGGCGGTCAAGGAATCGCTGCTCAAGCGCAAATATGTCATCCCCTTCCTGCTCGCCTGCATCATCCTCGCCTGCAATCAAGCGACGGGGATCAATTCGATCATCGGCTACAATGCGACCATCCTCATTCAGGCCGGCCTCTCCGATGTCGCCGCGCATTGGGGTTACGTCATCCTCACTGCCGTCAATTTTCTCATCACCATCGTCGGGGTCATGCTGGTCGATAAAAAGGGACGCAAATTCCTGCTTTCGATCGGCACGGCCGGCATTATCCTCTCGCTGATCGCCGTGGCGTTGCTCTTCAACGGCGTCGAGCGCCAGCGTGTCGACTGCCGCGATCTGGTGCAACAGCAGGTGGCGGCGGACCAGTCGCTGCAGATGAGCTACACGCCCGAGGTCGCCTCGCAGTTGCTGGCAGCTCGGGGGGAGGCCGGCCAGGCCATCGCCGGTCATCCCAGCAGCCTGATCGTCATCTACTCCTATGGCGATTTCCGCAACGCCACCAAGGTCGTCCGTTCGACCGATACCCTGGCCAAACCGATCACCATCGGCCGCGCCTCGAGCCTCCCCGCCAATCGCACCGTCGCCTTCTTCAGCAATCCCTTCGCCGACCTCAAAGCGGCCCAGAGCGCACCGCTCAAGATCGAAAACGCCTTGATCACGCCGATGCCCTCGCCGCAGCGCGGCTGGATCATCGCCATCCTGCTCTTCATTTTCATCGCCTTTTTCGGGGTGGGGCCGGGAATCTGCGTCTGGCTGGCGCTTTCGGAACTGATGCCGACACGCATCCGCTCCAACGGGATGAGCATCGCCCTGCTGATCAATCAGGCGGTCTCGACCACCATCGCCGCTATCTTTCTGCCGACGGTGGGCAAGTATGGCTATGCGACGATGTTCTTCATCTTTGCCGGCTGCACGGTAATCTATTTTATCACCGTTGCCTTTTTCATGCCGGAGACCAAGGGCAAGACTCTGGAGGAGATCGAGGCGCATTTCAGCAAAACCAAAATCTGAACACAGCAGCGGCATTCCACTGCAAGCAGAAAACGCAAAGAGCGGGCGCGAGAAATCTCGCGTCCGCCCTTTTTATACCCGGGCGAGATGGCGCTCAGCGCTCCCGCCACTGCAGCCGGATCCGGCAAAGTTCGCAGCCATCTGCTACCCGCAGAATGGAATGTGCCCAGAACGCATCGCGCCCGACCGATGATCGAATGACAATCTCCTGCCCGCAGCGTGACTCCGCCAGGTAATTGATCTCAACCGAGCGCAGAGCGTGGTGCATCACAAAGTCGAGATCATAGCTGTCAATCACCCACTTGAGATAACGGACGTTGTTGGTATGAAGATTGAGGTCCAGATCGCTGATGCGCACCGGGAAGGCCGGCGTGATGCGGCCTTCCGCGCCGGCCGGCTCGAGCTTTTCTGCGTTGCGCGGCAGGGCATTCTCGAACGGCCCACCGGTGCTGTTTTGCGCCAGCAGGCCGTCGGGGCGCTGGATGCGCCGGGTGGTCTGATCGATGGTCAGCCATGAAGAGGTAGCCGCAGCGACCGACCGGCCGGCAGTCGTGGTGACGCGATAATCCCGCAGCGAGAAGAGCTTGTCGGTCCCCTTGTGCCAGGAATGGACCGTCAGCTGCTCTTCCCAGGCAGGCCACTCCGTGATGACCGCATAGAGGCGTGAGAGCACCCACATCCGGTTTGATTTATTGAGATCCTCCCGGCCGAACCCCAGCTGTACCGCATGCACCGAGGCGATATCCTGCAGATAATCGAGCAGCCCGGCCGGACTGAGACGGCCATCGAGGCCGGTTTCGTAAACATGAACAAGATAGTCCCTGCTGTACATACGCCACTCCCTTGATAGGAGCCGGCTTGCGGGATGTCACCGAGATACCAAGACCCGCCGCCAGCTTTACGACCAAAAAATTAACCATTTGCCCGGCGAATTCCAAACAAAATTCCCGCAGTACGCCTCCGGGGCCAGCTGGACCGGACCTCGGCGGCCGATAGCGGTTTCAGCCGGTTGCGGAATAAAACAGAGCCGGCCGGTGTAAGAGGATGTGCAAATAACGGACAATTCTTGGGAGCGTATCTATGAAATTCATCCTGTTTCTCCTGATCGGCGCCGTCCTCCTCGTTGCAGCATTCTCCGCTTTGGCTGCGGGTAAAAAGGCTGGCAAGGCCCCGTCGGCGGTCCATGCCACGTCGGTGTATGAATTCACCATGAACGATATTGACGGAGCGCCGGTCAAACTGGAGCAATACCGCGGCAAGGTGCTGCTCATCGTCAACGTGGCCAGCAAATGCGGCTTCACCCCACAGTACGAAGGGCTGGAAAAGCTCTACACGACCTACAAGGATGCGGGACTGGTCGTACTCGGTTTCCCGGCCAATAATTTCATGCGCCAGGAGCCCGGCAGCAATGATGAAATCAAGTCCTTCTGCAGCCTGACGTATGGGGTTACCTTCCCGATGTTCAGCAAGATTTCGGTCAAGGGTGCGGACCAGCATCCCCTTTATGCCTGGCTTACCGGCAAGGAGAGCAATCCTGATTTCGCCGGTGATATTTCCTGGAATTTTAATAAATTCCTTGTCAACCGCGAAGGACACATCATCGCCCGCTTTGGCAGCCGCACCAAGCCCGAGGATCCGGAATTGGTGAGCGCCATTAACAAGGCCCTCAGCGAAATCCTTCCGCAGTAGACCGGAACCGCACCTCCTGTAAACAAAAAGGCCTCCCGATCGGAAGGCCTTTTTGTTGGGTTTCCATTGGCTCTCTCTAGATATCGAACTTGATGCCCTGGGCCAGTGGCAGTGCAGTGCTCCAGTTGATGGTATTGGTCTGGCGCCGCATATACCCTTTCCAGGCATCCGAGCCCGACTCGCGACCACCGCCGGTCTCCTTCTCGCCGCCGAAGGCGCCGCCGATCTCCGCGCCCGAGGTACCGATGTTGACATTGGCAATGCCACAGTCTGACCCCTCGTGCGAAAGGAAGAGTTCGGTCTCGCGCAGGTTGTTGCTGAAGATGGCCGACGAGAGGCCCTGCGGGACGGCGTTGTGCAGGGCGATCGCATTTTCGACCCCGCCGCTGTAGCGTATGAGGTAGAGAATCGGAGCAAAGGTCTCTTCCTGAACGATCGGCCAGTGGTTCTCGACCTCGGCGATCACCGGAGTGACGTAGCAGCCCGATTCATAACCGGCGCCCTTGAACACCTCACCACCGCACAGGATGGTGCCGCCCTGCTTCTTGATCTGTTCAAGCGCGGCAAGAAAGATCTCCACCGCCTCCTGGTCCACCAGCGGTCCCATATGATTCTTCTCATCCCGCGGGTCACCGATGCGCAGGCCGGCATACGCCTTGACCAGGCTCTCCTTGACCTTGGGATAGACCGATTCATGGATGATCAAACGGCGGGTCGTGGTGCAACGCTGTCCGGCGGTGCCCACCGAGCCGAAGACGACCGCGGGGATCGTCAGCTTGAGGTCGGCGTCCGGTGTGATGAGGATGGCGTTATTACCGCCGAGTTCGAGGATGGTGCGCCCGAGGCGCTTGCCGACCACCTCGGCGGCGTGCCTGCCGACTTTTGTCGATCCAGTGAGCGAGACCAACGGCACCCGCGGATCCTGGAGCATGCGCTCGCCGACCGCTGCGCCGCTGCCGATGATCAGGTTAAATATGCCCTCCGGCAGATCGTTATCCCGCAGGACATCATGGATCGCCTTCTGGACGGCGATGGCGGTCAGCGGCGTTTTGGAGGAGGGTTTCCAGACGATGACATCACCGCAAACCGCTGCCAGCATGGCATTCCAGGCCCAGACCGCGACCGGGAAATTAAAAGCGGTGACGACACCGACCACGCCGAGGGGATGGTACTGGTCGTACATGCGGTGGCGGCTGCGCTCTGAATGCATGGTAAAGCCGTAAAGTTGCCGTGATTGGCCGAGGGCGAAATCGCAGATGTCGATCATCTCCTGAACCTCGCCCCATCCCTCCTGCAGTGATTTGCCCATCTCGTAGGTGACCAGCTCGCCCAGAGGTTTTTTAAAGTCACGCAGCCGAACTCCGATCTGCCGCACGATCTCGCCCCGTTTGGGCGCCGGGACCATGCGCCAAACCTTGAAGGCCTCAACGGCTTGTGCCATCAGGACCTCATAGTCGGCCGCCGAAGCCCGGTAGACCGCGGCGATCTTGCGGCCATCCGCCGGCGAAAAGACCTCCAGCAACCCCTGATCGCGGCTTTCCAGCCATTTCCGCCCGGTGCAGGCGCCAAAATTGACTTGATCGATTCCCAGAGTTTTTAAAAAATCCATAGCCTTCTCCTCTAAAAGAGATCATCCATTAGCCGCAGGGCCGTAGGTTTCAACCTCACAATTTGCACATTTTTTCGAAAAAAGCAAATGGTTTCACGCGTCATAGCGGCCAAATGGCGCCGTCCCCATTGTACAATTTCGTACTTGCCCGCCGATACGGTGTACCTGCAGGTACAGTTCCTCGTGAGAGGGATACATATAAAAAAGTCTATCTCCCTGTTTTTATTAACAAATAGAGCTAGCTCGGCATCCTTGGCATTCCGGTTGCAACATGGTTCCTATCCGACGTCAACCGGTTCAGCCATGAAAGAGCCTATGAAAAAGAGTCTCCTGCTTCTCCTCCTTCTCCTCGGCGCCACCCTCTACGGACAACCCCGCCCGGATATGGCACGGCAAGAGGAGCGCAGCCGTTTTCTCGACCTGCTGCAACGCACGCGCACAACGGTAGCGGACTGCGATAATCCCGATGCGCGGCGGCTGTTGCGTCAAGCGGAGGAGAAGGCTGCTGCGATCCGGCCGATACGGCGGCGCGGAGAGCGGCAAGAGGCGCTCACTCTATATGCGGACGCGACCCGTCTTCTGCTGCGCGCCCTCGATCTTTGCTCAGCGGGTCGGCATTCCGCCGAGGACGTGGAAGCAGGCCAGGAGTATCACCGACTGCGCGAAGAGATCGCTGCGGCCCGCGAGACGACGCGAAACCGTCCCAGCCCCCTTCAACGTCCGATCCTCGGCAAAATCGACGCCCTTGACCGACAAACCCGGCAGGCCCTCGATGCCGGCCAGACGGGCATCGCCCGGCGTAAAATGGAATTGACCCGTATTCTCCTCAATCGGCTCATGCATCCGGGGCCTGGCGTGGAGGAGGCCCGCCGTGATTTGCAGGCGTTCCGGACGGAGATGGACAGGGTGCGCCGCTCCGGCGCCGGGTCTTCTCCACGCCGCGATGCCTTGCTGGCTGCGGCGGAAAATGAGGCTGCTGACGCCGGGTACTTTCTCGACCGCCGGCGGGTCCGTCCAGCGATGGCCGCCCTCGCCGCGGGACGACGCTTCATCGCCCTTGCTACGGCGGCCCAATCGCTGGAGGCCGGCGCCTCATTCTCTGCACTGCAAGCACAAGTCACTATGCTCGACGAAAAACTCGAAGCGCTCGAAGCGGAACAGAACGATGATCCCGATCAGCAGGATGATCTCCGGTGGTGCCGACGGGCCTGCGACAAAGCGCAGCAAGCCTTGGACCATCAGCAGCCCGAGCTGACCCGCGAATACCTGACGCTCGCCCGCGATCTGATGGCAGAACTGGATGAATGAAAGGAGGTGTAACGCCGCATGTGCAGGCCGTGCCCCACAGCCTGGCGCACGGCCCAAAAGAATCTAGCGAACATTTCTGCAACATTCGTTAAAAGGAGCATCGTATGCAAAGAAAAACCTTCTGGATATCGATATTACCCCTTCTTGCTCTCCTGATCGGAATGGCGTTCGCCGACCAGCCCGGCGATCATGACCGCGATTGGGGTAAATACTACGATACCCGCTCGGCCCTCAAGGGCTCCGTCCTCGATACGGCCTTCCAGCCGCTCGCCGGTGCCGTAGTCACCGTCAACCATGTCGGCCTGCCCGTCTTCTCAAAATCCGACACCAGTGACACCGCAGGCGCGTGGTTTGTCGGCGGGTTGATGCCCGGTTGGTATATCATCCAGGCGGTCAAAGAGGACTATCTGGCCCAGTATTACGACCACAGCGAGAGCCTGCTCAAAGCCAAGCCGGTCTCCCTCTCCCGGCAGGACACCCTTCGCGATTTGACCTTTAATCTGAGCCCCGGTGCGATCCTTTCCGGGACCATCTATCTCGCCGATGGGACGACCCCGCTTGCCGGGACGAAGGTAGCGGTCCTGAAGCTGCGCGATCTGCGTGACCAGGGCGTCCTTGCCACGGCGGTTTCCGGCGCCGACGGCCGTTACCGCATCGGCGGACTACCGACCGGTGCCTATCTGGTCAAAGCCACCCACGAGGGGTACCTCGAGGAATACTACCGTGAGGCTGGCAAGCGCTCCGGCGCCGATACCGTCACCGTGACCGCTCCCGAAGAAACCTCCGGCATCTCCTTCACGCTCGATCAGACCAGCGCCCTCACCGGCCTCATCACCGCCGAAAGCGGCGGCGCTCCGATCGCAAGAGCCTGGATCGTCGCTTACAGCCAGCTGACCTTCGGCGGCCGCCAGGTGATGCCGGCCGGCAGAGCCCGCAGCGATGACGCCGGACGCTATATCCTCGCTGTCAAGCCAGGAAACTATCTCGTCACCGCAGAGGCCACCGGGTATGCCGCCCAATGGTTCGACCATGTCGCCTCCGCCGACCAGGCGACTCCGGTCGAGGTCCTTAACGGCGCCCACAGCCGGGCCGATTTTGCCCTGAAAAGCTGGGGCGGCCTCTCCGGCAAAGTGACCGACGTCCGTACCGGAATGCCATTAGCCGGCGCCGCCATCCAGGCTTTCAATGAGGAAAAGGGCCTGGGCGCCAAACGCGCCTATGAGAGCATCAGCAAGGAAGACGGAACCTACACCTTTTCCGGACTGCCCACGGGCCGTTATATCATCACCGCCAGGGCCCAGGGCTACCTCAGGGAATACTGGCAAGAGGCCGATTCACTGCGCAACGCCACCATCGTCACCATGGAGGACGGCATCAGCCTCACCGGAATCGATTTTACCCTAAGCACCGGCGGAACCATCGCCGGACAGGTTACTGAAGCCGGTCAGCCGGTCGCCGATGCGCGGATCGAAGTCTCTTCCCTGAACGGCCGGATCAAAATAACCGGACGCAGCGATGCCTCAGGCCACTACGAGATCGGTGGGCTGCAACGCGGCACCTATCTGGTCAGCGCTGCACATGCCGGCTACGTCACACAATGGTACGACAGCGTCTTCACCCGCAAGGAGGCTACGCCGCTTCCGCTGCTCCCCACCCAGTCGCTGACTGACATTGACTTTGTGCTGGGCAAGGTGCCGCCGCTCCCGCGCAGCCTCTCCGGCCTGGTCGTGGACGACAGCACCGGATTGCCGGTCGCAAACGCCATGATCATGGCCGTGCCGATGCGCGCTTTCGGTCGGCTGCGCAAAGCCCTTTCCGCGGAAGACGGCACCTACCTCCTCTCCGGACTCGCTGCAGGCCCATACGTGCTGCTGATCGAAGCCCGCGGCTACCGGGGCGAGTTCTACAATGACGTGCGCTCGTGGAAGGACGCCACGCTGCTGGAGGTGGTCGAGGGCAAGGAATTGACCGGAATCGATATTGGACTCTGCCCGCAGGAGCCGGGCGCCTATCAGGTTGCCGGCAAGGTGATCGATAACGCCGGCGCGCCGGTTGAGGGGGCGCTGGTCACCCTCTCCGCTGCTGAGGGTGTGACCGCCAGCACAGTGACCGCCGAAGAGGGTGATTACAGCTTCGACAATGTGCCGGCAGACAGCTATGCCCTGGTGGCCTCAGCGGCTGGTTACGTGGATTCCACCCCCGCCTCCCAGCCGCTCGCTGTGGGGGGCAAGATCAATATCTACAACCTTAACCTGCTGGTCTCGAGCCAGACCACCGGTGTGCAGGAAAATCCGGCACTGCCGGTTACAACCTCCCTGGGACAGAATTACCCCAATCCCTTCAATCCCTCCACCCGCATCGATTTCACGCTCGCCCGGGGCGGCAGGGTGCGCCTGACCCTCTATGACATGCTCGGGCGTGAGGTCAAACGGCTCGTCGACGGCACGCTGTCTGCTGGCAGCCACCAGATCCTCTGGGATGGCACCGGCCGGAACGGAGTCAAGATGGCCTCCGGTATCTATTTCTATCGTCTCGAGGTAGAGGGTGCTGCCGAAACCTTCAACCAGATGCGCCGGATGGTGTTGATCAAATAGGTCCCGGGATTTCTTCCTATTTCTCACCAGAGAGGTGCGGAATGGCTGCCGCACCTCTTTTTTTATGTCCCGCGGTGGCCGGCCCGGCCCAAAACGCAAACCCTGCAATCCCGTTTGGAATTGACGATTAAATGTTGTACATTTACAAGATAACGGATCCCTTACACCCTGTTTATTTCGAGGTGACACTATGGCCAAACAGCCGCGCATCTCTCCGGGCGTCGGACTTATTCTGCTCTTCATCGGAATCACCGCGTTGATCGTCAAGTCGGGGCATGGTTCGCTCTTTCGCGCTCTCCTTGGCGCCCTCTTCTTCCTGCTTGTAGCGGCCTATTTTGCCATCCGATCCTTTACGCGCGAGGAAAACTGGTGGCTGGTGCTGCCAGCCGGGCTCTGCTTCACCGTGGCGCTGATTTCGGCGCTTCAGCCTTTTTCCTTGTTGAAACCGGGCCTCTTCTGGGTCGTTTTCCTGTGCGGCATCGCTTTGACGCTCTTTCTCTACGATCAATACCGTCCCTTCACCAGGAACACGCGCTGGGCACGGCAGGGTGGTTTTCTTTGCGCCGGCCTGGCCCTGTTTCAGTATCTCAAAACATTGCACTTCATGGATCCACTGCTTCTGGCTGCGTTGTTTTTGCTGTTGGGCGGCGTCTGGCTGCTGCTCAATAAGCACTGATCCGGATACCGCTGCTGTGACCGATACCAAGCCGATAGATCGCGCCGGGACGCCGCAAAACCGGCGTACCATTCTTCTCCTCTCCCTGGGTCACTTCGCCAACGACGCCTACCCGGGTTTCCTTGCACCTCTGCAGCCGCTGCTGATGCAGCAGGCCCATTACGGCCTGACCCTGGCGGGGGTGCTGACCTCGATCGCCTCGATCTCCGGATCGATCATGCAGCCTTTTTTCGGACTCTGGTCGGACCGGATGCGCCGCCCGTGGCTGGTAATCGGCGGACCACTGGTCACCGCCCTCCTTTTCGGCACAATCGGCTGGTGGCACAGCTGGTATGCCCTGGCTGCAATCATTCTGATCGGCGGGCTCGGGAGCGCCGCCTTTCATCCCCAGGCTGCAGCGCTCTCGGGCAAGGCGGGGCAGAGACGCAGCGGCCTGGCCATGTCGCTTTTCGTCACCGGCGGCAACGCCGGCCATGCCTTGGGCCCACTGATCATCCTCAGCGTCGTCTCTCTCTGGGGGCTGCATTCCAGCATGGTCACCGCCGTGCTCGGCGTCGCCGTCGCTTTCCTGCTCTGGAAGCAGCTGCCACCGCACATCGATCCGGGAGCGGCAGAAGGCCGCAATCCCGTGCCCTGGTCCAGGGAGGAACGGCGCCGGCTGGGCAGCCTGGTGCTGATCTGGCTGGTTGTGGTCTTGCGTTCCTTCATCGTCAGCGGCTTCATGACCTTCTGTCCGATCTATCTGACCAGCAAAGGCTATTCGATTCTGACGGCTGGCGGCGCCAATACCCTCTTTGAGATCAGCGGTGCGTTCGGAAGCATTCTCGGCGGAGCCCTTTCTGACCGTATCGGCCGCAAGGAAGTGATTGTCCTTTCGATGGCCGGAGCGTTTCCCGCCTTCTGGCTCTTTCTGCACGGCGGCAGCCTCATCGCGCCGGTGATGCTCGCCCTGGCTGGATTTTTTATCTATTCCTCAATTTCAGTCAATATTGTCATGGGTCAGGCGCTCTTTCCCCGGCAGGCTGGAGCCATCTCGTCCCTGATGATGGGGATGGGGTGGGGACTCGGTGGTCTCGCCGTCACCCCTCTGGGCGCCATGGCGGAGCGATACGGTGTCGGCGCCGCCCTCAACGCTCTGATTTTTGTTACCCTGGCCGGGCTTCTGGCGGCGCTTCTCATCCGGCCAGGCCAACCCACGGTAAAGCAACAGGAGGCCTGAATTGAGCCATGCCCTTTTGCGCCGACTGCCCTCCGTGGAGACGGCATCCAACCATCCGGAAATCCTCTCCCTCATCCGGCGCTATTCCGCTCCCCTGATCCGGGACGTGCTGCGCCACGAACTGGAGGGGATGCGTCAGCGCCTTGCCGGAGAAACGGCGGAGAGCCCGGAACGCGAGGCACTGTTGGAAGAGTTAGTGAACCGCACCCGGAAGCGTATCGCCCTGCTCTTTGCCAGCCCGCTGCGGCCGGTCCTCAACGCCACCGGTATCGTGCTGCACACCGGACTCGGCCGGGCGCCCCTCGCCGCGGCCGCGCGCGAAGCCATCGCCCGTGTAACGGCCGGCTATTGCAGTCTGGAACTCGAACTGGAGAGCGGCCGGCGCGGTGAGCGCAACACGATCGTCAGCGGCCTGCTTTGCGCCCTCTGTGGCGCGGAAGCGGCTGTGGTCGCCAACAACAATGCTGCAGCGGTTCTTTTGGCCTTGAATACCCTCTGCCAGGGGCGGGAAGCGATCATCTCGCGCGGCCAGCTCATCGAGATCGGCGGGAGCTTCCGTCTGCCGGATGTGATGGAAAAAAGCGGTGCCCGGATGCGGGAGATTGGCACGACCAACCGGACCCGGCTGCAGGATTATGAGCACGCCATCAGCGAGGCGACCGGCGCCATCGTCATCGCCCACACCTCCAACTACCGGGTGGTCGGCTTCACCGCGGAACCGGAGCTGGCCGAGATCGTCGACCTCGCCCACCGCCACGCTGTACCGGTGATCCACGACCTCGGCGGCGGCGTGCTGGTGGATTTACGCCTCTTCGGCCTGCCCTATGAACCCCTGGTGCCCGAGAGCCTGGCGGCCGGCGTCGATGTGGTCACCTTCAGCGGCGACAAGGTGCTGGGGGGACCGCAGTCCGGCCTGATCGCCGGCAAAGCCGGGTACATCCAGCGCATCCACGACAATCCCCTGATGCGCGCCCTGCGTTGCGACAAGATGGTGTTTGCCGCCCTCGAGGCGACCCTGCGACTCTACTTCGAGGAGAGCAGTCTCCTTCATAACCACCCCACACTGGCGATGTTGTGCGAACCCGAAGCGTCTGTCCGGCTGCGTGCGGATGGGTTGCGCCAGGCCGTGAGCAGGGAACTGGAGACGCTCTTCACCATCACCTTACAGCCAAGCCTCGCCCAGGCGGGCAGCGGCACGCTCCCGCTGGAAAAGATCCCAAGCCAGGCCCTGGTGCTGAAGCCCCACGATGGCCGGGTCGACCACTGGGCGGCGCGTCTGCGCACCGGCGATCCCGCCGTGGTCGGCTACATTCAGGACGAGGCGATCTGGCTCGACCTGCGCACCATCCGCGAGAGCGAAACGGCAGCACTGGCCGCCGCCCTAAACGCCCTGGCCGGACTCCCCCGCAGCGGGCAGCAGGCCGGATGAGGTCACTTTTGATAAGCGAGAACGCCCATGTTGCGACTGGAAATCTCCCCCGACTATCCCTCCGAGCGGCGGATACAGCAGGCCATCGCCGCGCTCCGCGACGGCGAGCTGGTCATCTATCCGACCGATACGGTCTATGGCCTCGGCTGCAATCTGCTCAATAAAAAGGGCGTGGAGCGGATTTACCAACTCAAGGGTAACGACAAGCGCAAGCTGCTCAGTTTCATCTGCCCGGACCTGAAAGAGATCGCCCAGTACGCCCTGGTCTCCACACCCGCCTACAAGATCATGAAGCGCCTTACGCCCGGGCCCTACACCTTTTTGCTCGAGGCAAGCCGCCTTGTGCCTAAAATCCTGCTGGAACGGCGTAAAACCGTAGGCATCCGCGTCCCGGATCACCCCATCAGCCAGCGGTTGCTGCAAGGGCTCGGCGCCCCGATCATCTCCACGAGTGCGACGCTGCCGGGTCAGCCTTATCTGACGGATATCGATGAAATCAGTGAAATATTTCAGCATTATGTTGATGTTTTGATTGACAGTGGTCCAGGATCATCCGAGCCTTCAAGTATCATAGACCTGAGCGGCGAACACCCGGTGGTGGTTCGTGCCGGCAAGGGTGACCTCTCCCTCTTCACCTGATGACCTCTTAACCGGTGAAAAAATGAAATCTCCTCTCATTGTACTCGCCTCTCTTATTGCCCTTTCCGTTTCGGCCCAGGAACCCGGGCCCGTGCCCGCTGAGATCCAGAATCTAATCACCCGGACCGGCGAGAGGTTGGCGCCGGATGCCCGGCTGGCGATTTATAGTGTTACCGCCGAGATGCACGGCGATACCCTGGTCGTCTGCGGGGAGACCAGCGTCGCAGCCGCGCGCGATTCACTGCAGGCAGCACTCGGACGCAGCGGCTTCACCCCGCAGCGCTGCAGCGTGACGCTGCTGCCTCAGGCCGGACCGGAGAGCCGCTGTACCGGCGTCATCACCGTCAGCACCGCACTGCTGCGGCGCGGCCCGTCGGAAAAGGAAGAGATCATCGATCAGGGGCTTTTGGGTGAACCCCTCACTATCCTCAAGGATACCAACTATTTCGATCTGGTCCAGCTTGCCGACGGCTATATCGGCTACATGGACGGCGGCTCGGTGGCGGCAATGACCCGGCAGGAGTTGGCCGCCTGGCAAGAGCGGCCCAAGGTCATCTACTGGAAAAAATGGGGCGAAATCCACAGCGAAAAACGGGCAGCCAGTTTCCCAGTTTCCGATATCGTGCTCGGCACCAGCGTCGCCCTGGTCCGGAAAGAGGGCAAATGGCTACGGGTTGTGCTCCCGGACGGCCGCGAGGGCTATCTGCATCGCGACGAGGTCATTTCAGCCGAACGCTTCAACCACCAGCCCAAACCCAAACCCGAGGAATTGGTCGAGACCGCCCGCCAATTCACGGGCTATCCCTACCTCTGGGGCGGCCGTTCCACCAAAGGCTTCGACTGTTCCGGCCTGACTGGGACGGTCTACAAGCTGCACGGCATTTCGCTTCCGCGCGACGCCAACATGCAGGTTCACGCCGGCCGGGAGGTGCTCTGGGATTCGACCTACGCCGCATTGCAGCCGGGAGACCTGCTCTTTTTTGGCCGCAGCATCAAACACATCTCCCACGTGGGCATGTACCTCGGAAACGGCAAATTCATCCACGCCGGCGACCTGGTTTTGATCAACAGCCTGAATCCCGGGGACCCCGGTTTCAGTCCGCGGCGTGCCCAGGACCTGCGTGCTGTCCGCCGAATACTGTAAAAAAATTACACTATCGCTTGCTTTTTCGGGATAAATACATTAAATTGAACCATAGTCCGGCCTTTTTGGCGGAAAACCATCAGTAATAACACTCTGCATCGCGACCACCTGTAATCCGGCACGCCCCCAACGACGCATCGGATCAATCTCCCAGCATCCTTGCCCGGCACTCTGTTCTTCCAGCACACTTGACCAACTGTGATGCATATCACGATATTTTTGGCTGTATTTCGTAATTTATTTGGGTATTATTTTTATTTCATTTGAATTTATTCCGCAAGCATAGAGGTTTATCGTACTTTAGGGTAGAACATTTTTAGAACTCCTGTCCACTGCAAACTCGACAAAGGAGGTGAAAAAAAGCCCGAAATGCTGCACTGATTCTGTTCCAAGTCGATTCATGCCGTGGCAGCGATCCGAAAAACCTGCTCTCGCTGGGCGGCATGATGAATCATCTTTTTCTTAGGAGAATCACATGAAAAAATCGTTATGGTACCTCTTGGGCGTCATGCTCCTGGTCCCGGTCGCGTTGCTCGCCGCCGGACAGGCAGGCTCGATGCTCATCTTTGATGGCACCAATGACGCCGGGCTTGTGGTTGACAATCCCCTGCTGGACAACCTGACCGGCAATTATACCATCGAGGCCTGGTTCAAGGCGACCGGCTATACGAACAACGACCGGATTCTCGATCGCAATGGTGTTTTCGCGTTGGCGCTCGGCCCGAACAATACCATCCAGTTTCTCCGCCCGAGTAGTCCCGAACTGGCTTCACCCAACAACACCGTGACCGCCGGCTGGCACCACGTGGCCGTGCGCGTCCAGACTGTTGGCGTCAACTATGTTGGTACTCTTTTCTTCGACGGCAATCCGGTCGCCACGCTCAATCACCCCAGCCTGCTACTGCCGGCCAGCTCCCAGCCGGTCTATATCGGCAACCGCACCGGCTTTGATCGTCCGCTCAATGGCTCGCTCGATGAAATCCGTATCTGGTCGGTCGCGCGTACCGATGCCGAAATCAAGAGCAGCCGTGCGCTGCCCCTGACCGGTGCGGAAGCCGGCTTGCTGGCCTATTACAAGCTGGATGAAGGCGCCGGCCAGACCGCGGGCGATGCAACCGTCAACAACCTGGATGCCGGCCTCGGCTCCGATCCCTTGCTTGCCGATGTCAACGATCCCGTCTGGGCGGCTTCGACTGCTCCCATCGGTATGAACCTGCTGGCTCCCAACAGCGGCACCCTGGCCGCCGGCACACCGCTTAATGTCACCTGGGCGGTCAATCCCGAGCTGCCCACGGTGCACATCCTCTTCAGCTTTGATGGCGGCGTAAAATGGTATTTGCTGGCCGCCAACGTGCCGAACAACGGCACCTATGCCACGGTGGTCCCCGGCTATCCAACCACCCAACTGCGCTATCGCGTTTCGAGCCCGCTCGACGGCACCCTTTATGACGACAGCGACGCCAATATCACCGTCGACATGACGGGATTTGTCCCCAGCTCGATCACCAAGGAGGGTGAAGAGGCGACCCTCGCCAGTAATATGTACGTCGGCGTCGACGGCCGCGCCTTCGGCTGCAAGTTCATCTTCTCCTCCCGCGATGTCAGCAGCAAGCCGGGCATCGGCACCATCAACTTTACGGTGGCGAACCCTGGTCTCTATGTGATCTGGGCGCGCGCGCTCGGCGCCGGCAGCACCCGTAATTCCTGGCTAGTGAAGGTCGACGGCGGCAGCGAGTACGTCTGGGACACCAACAAGGGTTATAAATGGACCTGGGACCGTATCAGCGACCGCGGCACCACCGGTGTCCCGAATGTTTCGGCGCAGTTGGACCCGGTCTACTTCTATCTCACCGCTGGGAACCACACCATCCAGTTCCGCGGCAAGGAACACTACACGCGTCTGGACCGCTTTGTGGTGACCAATAATCTCACGCCGGACTGGTGGGGCGGCGATCCCACAAAAATGATCCACATCACAGCACCTCCCGAAGAGAGCCATGCCGATATCGTGCGCAATACCCCGTATGAGATCAAATGGATTTCTTCCAATATCTCGAGCAAGGTGACCATCGAGTTCCAGAAGCATGACACCGACACCGACTGGATTCTGATCGCCAAGAATACCCCGAATGACGGCTCGTATATCTGGACGGCTCCGGATGAACTCCTCGACAAGGCCCACATCCGCATCTCGGAGGAGGATGGCGAATGCCCGGTGGACCAGACCTGGGAAACCGTGCGCATCATCAACCCGCCGCCTGAAATTCTCGTCACCAAGCCGAACGGCGGGGAGACCTTCTACTTCGGCGACAAGACCAATATTACCTGGATCAACAAGAACTATTCCGGCGCGGTGAATGTGCTTTACAGCATCGACAACGGCAAAGCCTGGGTCGGCCTCGCATCCAACCTCACCAATACCGGCACCTATGAATGGACCCTTCCCCAGGTCGATTCCGACTCCTGCCTGGTGAAGGTGGTGGACAAGGCCACCGGAATCCCGGTGGACGTCAGCGACAAGGTTTTCACCATCAAGAAGAGCCATCCTCTGCCGGGCGGCATCACCGTCAGCGAGCCCAATGGCGGCGAGCAGTGGGAAGTCGGCAGCACGCATGCGATCACTTGGACGGTCGAGAATTTCGACAGTCCAGTGAACATTCTGCTCTCCATTGACAACGGCGCAAACTGGTCGACCCTGGCCAACAACATCGCCGCGCTGGGCGTATACGAGTGGACTGTGCCCAACACCCTCTCAACGCAGTGCCTGATCAAGGTCGCCGAAGCCACCACCGGCACCCCGGTCGACCTGAGCGACAAGGTCTTCTCGATCGTCGCGGCCGGATCGATCGTTCCGGCGGCCAACTATGCCCTCTCCTTCGACGGCATCAATGACCTGGTGACGGTCCCGAATGCGCCCTCGCTCAACATCAGCGGCGCCTTCACCATTGAA
The DNA here is from genome assembly GCA_035419245.1 of bacterium. Lineage (NCBI taxonomy): Bacteria > bacterium. Next base: position 33,062 of record DAOLSP010000004.1, read on the forward strand.
TTCTGGATGAAGACCGATCAGCCCGCGCAGAGCTGGCGGCGTATCCTCGAAAAAGGCTCCTATGATGAATATTATATCTCCTTCTATGGAGCCACCAACCGGATGTGCGGAGCGGTACGCACCTCGATCCCGGGCGGCACGCGCATGACCAACCTCCTCGGCCCGTCCACGGCCCTGGTGACCAGCAATACCTGGCTGCACGTGGCCGGCACCTTCGACGGCACCACAGCCAAGATGTACATCAACGGCGTGCTGCAGTCGACCCGGACCGGCACCGCCGCGCCGCGCAATCTGCTGAGTGACCTGATCATCGGCGCCGCCAAGCATGGCGATATCTACGAATATCACTTCCGCGGCGTCCTCGATGATCTCCAGCTCTGGAACATCGCTCGCAGCGAAACCGAAATCAAGGCGACGATGTTCTCGAACCTCAGCGGCACTGAGGCGGGTCTGGCGGCCTATTATCCCTTCAACGAGGGCTCCGGTCAGGTCGTCTATGATCTCACCCCGAACAACAACGACGGCCGTATGGGCAAACTGGCGGAAGTCGATGAGTCGGATCCGACCTTTGTGCTCAGCGACCGGCCGACCGCGCTCGCCAGCCTGGCGGCGCTGCCTGTGGCCGCCCTCCTGGCTGAGGAAGAGGCTGAGTTGATGGTCGTTCCGGAGCAGTTCGCGCTGCTACAGAACTATCCGAATCCCTTCAACGCCGGCACAACCATCACCTATGAGGTGCCGACTTTGAGCAATGAGCAGATCCAGGTCCGGCTGGATATCTTCGATCTCCAAGGACGGACAATCCGCACGCTGGTCAATGGTCCCGCCCAGCCGGGACAGCATCAGGTCCACTGGGACGGTGCCAATGACGACGGACTGACGGCTTCTTCGGGCGTCTATTTCTTCCGTCTGCACGCCGGCAGCTTTGTCGAGACCAAACGGATGATCATGCTCAAGTAGCCCGATCACCCATCACATTAAAAAAGGCGGCCCGTCCAAGGACGGGCCGCCTTTTTTATTATGGCACAAGCAAGACGGACTTTATGACCCCGCAAACTCGAGGCGCAGCGCTTCATAGACAGCGGCATCGAAGAGGTTGCGCTGGTACATCCGTTCAGCCAGCATCAGCCTGCGGTTGCGCATGCGCTGGTTGGTATTGTTCAGCGGCGAGTAGCGGCGGGGATTGATGATGACCGAGGCGAGGCGGATGGCTTCAGCGGGAGTCAGCTCTGCCGCCGATTTATGAAACCAGGCGCGCGCCGCGGCCTCGGCGCCATAAACACCGTCGCCCCATTCGATCACGTTGAGATAAAGTTCGAGGATGCGCCATTTACTGAGTTTTTTCTCCATCTCGCGCGCAATCAGGGCCTCGCGCACCTTACGCCAGGGTGTGCGCGAGGGATTGAGATAGAGATTTTTGGCCAGTTGCTGGGTGATGGTCGATCCACCGCGCACCACCTTGCCTTTTTCGCGGTTTTTTTCCATGGCCTGACGCATCTCCTCCCAGTCAAACCCCTGGTGCTGGAAGAATTTGTCATCTTCGGCGATCAGCACTGCGTCGCGGAGATAGCCGGAAATCTGCCGGCCCGGAATCCAGATGTAAGCGCGGCGCAGCTTGACGCCCTTATTGCCGGCCTGTTTCTCGCGGTAGGCCATCATCGCGGTCGCTTTGGGGGGCGCAGCATTCAGCGCGGTCACATCGGGCAGGGTCAGCCAGGTGATGAGAAGGAAGAGCAGCGTGCCGAGCAGTAGGGCGGCCGGTATCCATAGCAGCCATCGCCTTTTGGCGGGAACGACGGCAGCCTCGGCAGGTGGATTTTGGCTCGGGCTCTCGTTCATTTCAACAAAACCAGCTTGCCCGAGCGCTGCCCGCCGGCAGCGTTGAGGCAGTAGAGGTAGAGACCGCTGGGCAGCGTTCCGCCGTTCCAGAGAAGGCTGTGCACGCCGGCGGGCAGCGCCGCATCGACGATGCGGGCGGCCTCACGTCCCGCTGCATCATAGAGCAGCAGTTGCACCGGTCCCGCTTCCGGCAGATAAAAGGTGAACCGGGTCGCCGTGTTGAAGGGATTGGGGTAGTTTTGATACAAGGTCAGCTGCTGCACCGCCGTGGCGACCGCCACCTGAAGGGTGCGCAGCAACCGGCTCCTGCCATCCAGATCGACCTGACGCAACCGGTACTGAACCGCACCGGAGGTCGCCCCAGGCCGATCGATCCAGGCATACGCCGCCGGCACGACGGTCGTGCCGTGGCCGGCCACGAAGGCGATCGTCTCCCAAGTCCCACTGCGGCGACGTTCGAGATAAAATCCGTAATTGTTGCTCTCCGTGACCGTCCGCCAGGCGAGATAGACCACGCCTTCCCGCGGTGCGTAACGGGCGGTAAAGGCCGCCAGTTCGACGGGGAGGCCGCCATCGCGGGTGCGCAACACGGTACCGTTGTCGCCCGCGGCAACACCGGTGTGCAGGTCAAGAAAAAAGATCGCATTCAGCGACTGGGTCGTGGGAGAGGCGAGCAGGCGCCAGCTGGCTCCGCCATCCTCAGTGCGCAGGATCAAACCACCCGCACCGGAGATGAATCCCACCTGGGGGGAGGGAAAGACCACCTGTTCCAGCGCGGCTGCAGCCGGGACACCGGCCAGGGGGATGGCACTCCAGGTAGCGCCATAATCACTGCTGCGCAACAGAGTGGCATTGCTGCCGACGATGACCGCATGACGGGCGTCCGCGAAGGCGACGCCGTTGAAACTTTGGGCAATGCCCGTATTAATCTTGCTCCAGAGGGCGCCGCCGTTGACGGTGCGCAGTACCGTGCCCAGCTGTCCCACCGCCAGCCCGGTATCGGGCGAGGCGAAATGTACGTCCTGTAAGGCCAGTCCATAGGCGGAATTGGTCTGATTGCCCCAGGTCATGCCGCCATCGCCTGTGCGCAGAATCGCCCCGCCGGTCCCAACAATGGTACCGATCCGGTGGGTGACAAAATGGATGGCGGCAAACCCGCTGGAGACGGGCAACCCGGTGACCGTGCTCCACGATTGGCCGCCGTTGCTGGTGCGCAGCAAGGCACTACTCCCTCCAACGGCGAAGCCGCTGTCAGGGGTGATGAAGCAGCAATCCTCCAGAAGTACACCGACGCGGCGAAGTTTGACCGCCCAGGTCACACCACCATCGCTGCTGCGAAAGATCATCCCCTTGCCGGAGGAATCGCCCACCGCGATGCAAAGATTCTCGTCGGCCAGACATATCCCGCGCATTTTGGCGGTGCTGAAGCTCTGCAACGCGTTGCTCCAGGTGAGGCCGGCATTGGTGGTGGCCAGCAGGGTCCCATTCTCCCCGCTGATCACGCCCTTGGCGATGCTGCTGAAGGTGATCCCGGTCAGGTTCAAACTGGTTCCGCTGCTAAGGGCGTTCCAGGTGACTCCAGCATTGGTGGTCGCATAGAGGCTGCCAGCGCTGCCGCAGACGTAGCCGTTTGCGGCATCGGCAAAATAAAGGGCGCGCAGGGTGGGATTGCCATTCAGGGCGGCCTGTAGGCTCCAGAATTCGCCCTTAGTCTGGCTGCGGAAGACACGGCCCAGGTCGCCGACCGCGATTCCGATATTCTCGCCGGGAAAGGCAAGCGCCCGGATGGTTGTGCCACTGGCTGCCCAGGACCAGTTCGCCCAGGTGCTGCCTCCATCGAGGCTGCGCACCAGGGCACCGCCGGCGCCGGCTGCGTAGGTATAATCGATGCCGTTGGAGGCAATGGCATAGAGGGTGGAAGTGGTAGGGCTGACGCGCACCTCCCAGCTGTCACCGCCGTCATAGGATTGCCTGATGGCACCGCCCGCACCGGCGAGGAGCAGGGTGTTGTGGTCAAAACCGAAGATGGCGTAGTAGCTGGTTGTATCAGGCGAGGGGAGCAGCTGGAAAGACTCGCCACCGTCACGGGTCCGCAAGATCGTCCCCCGGGCGCCGACGATGATGCCGGTGTCCGCATTGAAAAAGGCCAGGGCATGGAGTTCGGCTGTGACGCCGCTGGCGAGCGCTTGCCATGAGGCGCCCTGGTCCTCACTGCGCACTACCATCCCCTGCCGGCCTGCCGCAAAGATCCTGCTGCTTCCCGCCCTCTGGATGGCGTTCAGCGTATTGCCCTGTGGAAGGGGATTCTGCCAGTACCAACCGGTCTGTGCAAGGACCGGCATCGTCACTCCCAGTGCCATGAACAAGAGACGATATTTCATACATTGCTCCTTCGCTCCGGCCTTCGATGCTGCCAGCGGAGATCAGCAACGGCCGGGGGGTGTGCGGATGGCCGTCGCAACCGGTCTCACTGATGAAATATGCAAAGGTTACACAAAATTTCAAATAAAAAGTTTGTTTCCTGTCAATTTTTATTGAAAACAAGAGATTAATTGGTTAAGTTGAAAGGAAAGAGAGCCAACCGCCGGAAGAGCACCCCATGACCGCCAACGCCATCATTGCCAAAAAACGCGACGGATCCGTCCTGACTCCTGAAGAAATCCGTTTTTTTGTCTCCTCCTTCGTCGGTGGCGCCATACCAGACTATCAGATGTCAGCCTGGCTGATGGCGGTCTATCTGCGCGGCATGGACGCCCAGGAGACGGCCGCACTGACCCAAGCCCTGCTCGATTCCGGCGAGCGGATGGACCTCAGCGATATCCCCGGCCGCAAAATCGACAAACACAGCACAGGCGGCGTCGGCGATAAGGTCTCCCTCATTCTGGCTCCGCTCCTGGCTGCCGCCGGGGTTCTGGTGCCGATGATCTCGGGCCGCAGCCTCGGCCATACCGGCGGTACCCTCGACAAGCTCGAGGCCATCCCGGGATTCCGGACGGATCTCTCGCCGCAAGCCTTTCACGATCAGGTGCGCGATCTCGGCGTCGCCCTGATCGGCCAAAGCGACACCCTCGTGCCGGCCGACCGCAAGATCTACGCCTTGCGCGACAGCACTGCGACCATCGGCTCCATTCCACTGATCACAGCCAGCATCCTCAGCAAAAAACTGGCCGAAGACCTTGACGGCCTGGTGATGGACATCAAATGCGGCGCCGGCGCCTTCATGCGCACCCTCGGCCAAGCAGAAGCCCTGGCGCAAAGCCTGATCCGCACCGCCGCTCTGCATCACCTGCCGACCGTGGCTGTGATCACCGACATGAACCAGCCCCTCGGTTACGCCGCAGGCAACTGGCTGGAGGTACGCGAGGTGCTGCAGGCCTTGCAGGGCCATGGCCCGGAGGACCTGATGCAGGTCACCTATGCCCTCGGCGCACAAATGCTTTTCATGGCCGGATTCAAGGGAACACTCCATCAGGCCATCAGCCACCTGCGCCGGGCCATCACCAGCGGCGCCGCTCTGCAGCGCTTCGAGCGGATGACGGCCGCCCAGGGCGGCGATGTGCGGTTTCTGCGCGATCCCGGCAGCTATGCGGGTACCCGCCTCCAGCAGCATCTGCGCGCACCACGCTCCGGTGTGGTGACGAAGATCGACGCCCTGCAGATCGGCGAGGCGATCATCCGTCTCGGCGGCGGAAGACTGACCCAGACGGACCGGATCGATCCGGCCACGGGGGTCGTCCTCGGAAGAAAATGCGGCGAAAAGGTGCGTACGGGGGAGGTGCTGGCGGTCATTCACGCCAACCAGACGGAGTCCGCCCGCGAAGCCCTAGAGATGGTCCGCAAGGCCTTCGTCATCGCCGATCAACCCGTGCCCAGGAGCCGGACCATCCTCAAGATCATTCGGGCATGAGCCGCCGCAGCCCCGCACCGCAACCTCTCGCGCCACCCGGCTTTGCCATCCAGCCCCGTTTTTACCCGTAAAGCGGCGAATAAAATCTTGACTTTTATGCCATTCTTTTCTATATTATACAACCCGATAAATAATTCAGGTGTAGCTCAATCGGCAGAGCGGGTGGCTGTTAACCACTAGGTTGTAGGTTCGAGTCCTACCACCTGAGCAAACGAAGGCTTCCGGAAGGAAGCTTTCATTTTTTACTCCGGTGCATCCCGCTGTTCCTCCCGCCGAGAGAATTCCCCAAACGAACCAACCTTATCCCTGGTGGCTCCTCCCTGTAAAATTTTCTTGCCTTGCGCGGCAAATTTGTGTAAACTGCAGTGACGGCCTTGTGCCTGTCTGTTCACGGCGCCGGACCTCCGGAAGGATGTCCGTTTCAAGGAGTTACCTTATGAAAAAGAGGGTGGTTACATTCTGTGTGCTGTTCGTCTGCGCGATCGCCGCGGCCCAGTCCGTGAGCTTTGATCCCGCAGCCTACCGGCGGTTCCTCGCCGATACCCGCGGCTTGACCACCGTCCAGCTGCTCCTGCGTTATCCCGCCGGCCGCTTCGAAGCCGGCGCCCCCATCGACTGGCGCAGCGCCCGTTACGCCGACAGCATCACCGTGAAATATCAGCTGACTCGGGGCGAAAAAAACCTGTTACAAGGCAACGGCTTTATGGTCAGCGAGCGTCTCTCCTATACAACCTTCATACAGGCCTTTGCCGATGTGTACGCCAAAGATCTGCCTATTTTCGTCAGCGCTGATGCCATCCTCCACGCCGTGCATGCCTCTTACGATGAGATCCTCATGCGCGTCGAGGTACAGCAGCTGATGCCCCGTTTGACAACGCTTCTCGAATCCCTGCATAACGGTCTCCCCGCGCTGGCCGCCGGCTATCCGGCACAGCCGGGGCTGAAACCGATGCTCCTGGATGTCGACCTCTATCTCGCAGTGGCGCGCAACCTCCTCGACGGCAAGACCAGGCCGCTCTACAAGGAGAACAACGTTGCCTTTACACAACTCCTCACGCTGATAGCGGATGAAAAGCCGGCTTCCTTCGCGCTTTTCGGCGGCACGCCCCGCAAGATCGATTTCAGCCAGTTCCAGGTGCGTGGCCATTACAACAATGAATGGCATCCCGAACTGGCGCGCTATTTCCGGGCGATGATGTGGCTGGGACGTACCGAGATCTATCTCGTTGCCCCGCGAGAGGATGATGTGCCACCCACCTTTGCGGATGTGCAGCGCCAGATCATCGACGCCCTGCTGCTGTGCGAGCTGCTGGACTCCACTGCATCCCGGGCCTCTTTCTCGGAAATCGATCAAACCCTGGCCTTTTTCGTCGGCGAATGCGATAATGTCACTCCGGACCAGCTATCCGATCTGAACCGCCTCCTGGGCCTTGCCAGTCCGGCGCAGCTGCTCGACAGTCTCCAGACCGTCCACTTTCAAGAAACGCTGGCGGCGCAGTCCTTTGCTTGGCAGCGCATCAATTCGCAGATGCTCCTCTCTGACCCCATGAAACCGGACACCCTTCGCTCCGCTTCAGCCTTCCTTCTTTTAGGCCAGAGATTCATCATCGATTCCTACATCACCGGACAGGTGGTCTACGACAAAATCAGCCATGAAGGCCGCAAGGTAACGCGCATGCTGCCCTCGACGCTCGATGTCCTCTTCGGACTGGGCAATGATGCCGCGGGGCAGGTGCTGCAGGAGGAGCTCGACACCTGGCACTACGCTCCCAATCTTGCGGCGGTGCGCTATCTCATCGATGGATATGATGCCGCCTTCTGGCACAGCTCGCTTTTCAACCACTGGCTTTCGGCGATCCGCGCCCTCAATCCCCCGGCCGAACGCGATGCCCTGCCTGCGGTGATGCGCACGGCTGCCTGGTGGCAGCGGGTGATGAACACCCAGCTCGCCTCTTGGACTGAGCTGCGGCATGACAATCTCCTCTACGCCAAGCAGAGCTATTCCGGGATGACGACCTGTTCTTATCCAATGGTTTACATCGAGCCGGTGCCCGAGTTCTATGCCGCTCTGGCCCGGATGGCCCGCGCCGGAGCCGCGCACTTTGCCACGCTGGATACCCAGCCTTCGGCTTATGCGTATTTCAACACCTCCGCCTGCACCTTCGACACCCTGGAGTCCATCGCCGGCACTTTGCTCCGCAATCAAGCCCTCAGCGCAGAGGAAAGCGCCTTTCTGCAGCGGACCCTGCGTCGTGAGAACGCGATCTGCGGGGAGCCGCCCTACACCGGCTGGTATCCGGGGCTATATGTCCAATCCTGGGAGAGCAACCTCCTCATCGATGCGGACTTGCTGGTTGCCGACATTCATACCGCCCCTACCGATGCCTTTGGCAATCTGGTGGGATGGGTCCAACACGTCGGCACCGGTCCGGTCAATCTGGGCGTCATTGTTCTGCCGCTCGAGGGGCATAACACCGCCTTCGCCGCACCGATGTTGAGTTATTATGAGCATCTCGCCGTCAATTTCAAGCGACTGACCGACGAGGAATGGGCCGAGTGTTACGCCCAGGCCCCCTCCCTGCGTCCCGGTTTCGTCAATGCCTGGCTGGCGGACGGTGAAGGCAGTCAGCGCAGCGGTGGAGCGATGCTGCTGACCTCCACCGGAACCGCGCCGGCCGCGGCCCGGCAGCCGGCCTCCCCCCTTCTGGCAGCGAACTGGCCTAATCCCTTCAACGCCTCCACCCTGATCCGCATCAGCCTGCCGGCGGGCAGCCCAACCGCCCCGGCGAAGCTGGCGATCTACGACAGCCGCGGCCGGCTGGTGCGCCTGCTCTTCGACGGAACCGCGGCACCCGGCCACTACATCGCACGTTGGGATGGCTGCGACGAGCAGGGCCGGCCCGAGCCGAGTGGCCTCTATTTCTACCGCTTCACCCAGGGCGACCGGGTTGCTGAGGGAAAAATGAGCCTGATCCGATGACCCTGAACGAAACGGTGCGATTGGGGGGCCGCTTTCTTTGCATGAGGGCCGCGATGAAAGTCCCCTGGATACTCCTGCTCCTCCCCGCCGCACTCCAGGCGGGTACCACCGTCACCTTCTCGGCCGTTAATCCGGTCACCTATGAGGCGGTCGGCCTCGACAGCGTGCGCATCGAGAATCTCACCCTCGGGCGTGATACCACCCTGACGAACCCGGTTGCCTTCGAGCTTGAGAGTTGGACAGGTGTTGCCGAAAAGGCCTCTCTGCCCGCCCGCTTCCTGCTGACACGCAACTATCCCAACAGCTTTTCCAGAACGACCACCTTCAGCCTGGCGGTTCCGCATACCGGCGCGATCACCCTTGCGGTGTTCAACATTCTCGGACAAACGGTCGCAAAGCAGGAGTTTATCCTGTCGGCGGGCTGGCACCATTTTACGCTCCACAGCGGCGCCCTGGCCAGCGGACTCTATTTCCTGCGGGCCACCGGGGCCGGGGCCGCGGAAGTGATCAAGGTGGTCAAGGTCGGGCCGGCGCTCCCCGAAGTGGTTCGGATCGTTGCTCTCGGCGGCGGTACTCCTCTGTCCGGCGCCCGCCTCACCCGCCCGAGCAACGCCGACCGCTTCCGCTTCACGGCTTTCGCCGCCGGCTTTGCTGCCGCCACCCTCGAACGAGAGGTGACGGCGTCCCAGCAGCTCCGCTTCCAGATGTTGCCCCCCAAACCGCCGGATGATTTCACCTCCCATTGGCGCGGATTCAATCTCATGGGGATGTTCACTCTCGAATGGGACCACGCCGGCTACCTCGAGGACGATTTCCGCATGATCGCCGAGCTCGGTTTCAATTTCGTCCGCCTGCCGATCGACTACCGCATTTACACCGCAAGCGGCGATTGGTCCACCTTCCTGGAAGCGAGATTGGCGCAGATCGATCTGGCGGTGGCCTGGGGGCAAAAATATGGCCTCCATATCTGCATCAACCTCCACCGCGCTCCGGGCTACTGCGTCAATCCGTCTTCCACCCCCTTGCCCGCCGGTCAGGATGTCAGCCTCTGGGACAACGCGGCGGCGCAAGCGGCATTCGCCGCTCATTGGCGGATGTTCGCACAACGCTACCAAGCCATCCCGGCCAGCGCCCTCAGTTTCAACCTCATCAACGAGCCGGGAAACGTCAGCGGCGAGGCCTATGTCCAGGCGGTCCAGCCCGCAATCGATGCGATCCGCGCGGTTTCTCCACAGCGTATTATCATCTCCGATGCGGTAGAGTATGGCAATAGCCGCATCGACGCCCTTTTGGGGCAAAACATCGTCATCTCGCCTCATTTTTATAATCCGGTCACCCTGACCCATTATCAGGCCGAATGGGTGAGCGGCTCGGACGCCTGGCCTGTGCCGGTGTGGCCGCCGGCTATGGTCTCCGCCTATTTCTACGGCGCCGGCAAAAGCCCGTGGAATACCCCCCTGACGATCGCCGGTCTCTTCCCGGCCGGCACCACCGTGACCCTGCACGTCACCCAGGTTTCCGCAAGCGCCGATCTGCGCGTCTTCGCCGGCACCCAGCTGCTTTACAAGCACGACTTCCGGCCTGGCGCCGGCAGCGGCGAATGGAAAGAGGTGATCTACCGGCCGGAATGGAATATCTATCAAAACATCTACGACCGGGACTACGCGTTCACGCTCGCCCGCGATGCATCCGAGATCTCGTTCCGTGTGCTCTCGGGAGACTGGATGACCTGGAGCATGCTCTCCTTTACTCCGCCCGTGGGATCAACCATAACGCATACCGTGATCCAGCCCGGCCTTGCCGATTGGGGGCTGCCTCAGGCCTCCTACCTCCTGCAGCCGGATGGTTCACTCCTGCTCACCAGGGCGCCTGCCGGATTTGAGCAACAATTCCGCGTCAACGGATTTCTGCAGCAGTGGATCGACCTGAAAAACAGCGGGGTGGCGGTTCACGTTGGGGAATGGGGCGTCTATAACAAGACGCCGCATGCAGTCACCCTGGCTTTCATGGAGAATCGCCTGCTGGCGATGCAATCGGCAGGGCTCGGCTGGGCGCTCTGGAATTTCCGCGGCAGTTTCGGTATCCTGGACAGCGACCGCAAGGATGTGGTCTATGAAACCTATCAAGGCCACAAACTGGACCGCAAAATGCTCGAGTTGCTGCAGCGCTACTGAAAATCCGGTTACTGCATAAAAAAAGCCGGCCTCCTCCTGGGGGGCCGGCTTTCTTCTTTCAGGTCATTCGCTCCCGGAAGATCGGCGGAATGCGGATGATCTTCTCATCCCGGTCTACCCAGGCGAACTTGATCTCCGCCAACGCCCCCATCCTGCCCGCGCTTTTATTGAATACCTCGTAACTCAACACAAAGCTGCTCTTGCCCCAGGCGCTCACCCAACCGGTGATCTTCAGTTCATCATCATAACGCGAGGAGGCCTTGTAATCGATCTCCGCGCGTACAACGTAGGGAAAGGCGTTCCAGCGCTGAAAATCGCTGAAGGAGATCCCCACCTGGAGGAGATATTCGCTGCGGGCATATTCGAGATACTGCAAATAGATGGCATTGTTGACGTGCCCGAAGGAATCCAGCTCGTAACTGCGCACACGCACGCTGGTGACAAAATGGGTCGCCATGGAATCTCCTGTCAAAAGGCCAGACTGATACCGAACGAGGGCAGAAAAGGCATCATATAGATGACGCTGCGGCGTACATAGCCGTCGCTCTGATCGCTGCTCTTTTCGTAACGCCAGTCATACATGTAGGTGTTCTTGCGGTTCAAGATATTGATTAGATCGAGATACGCTGAAAAGGTATGCCCTGGCGTCTGGCGCAGATAGCTCAGGCGCAAATCGCAGCGCAGATAATAGGGATAGCGCGCCGAATTTTCGCCGGCATTGACCAGCGTATAGTGGAAGAGCGGATCACGCGGAGCTTCGACGTCTCGCTGAATAGCGAGAATCGGGGTGTAGGGAAAACCGCTGCTGTAATGGCCGAGAAAGCTGCACTGCCAGCGCTTGCTCAGGCGCAGCTCCGCTCCAGCGCTGACCTGGATGCGCTGGTCATAATCGAAATAGCGCCAGGGATCGGTCGAAGAGCGTCTGTATCTGGCTTCGGTAAGCGCCATATTGGCCCACCAGCCGAAGCGCTCATCCGTCCGGCGCGAGCGTTGAAAGGAGAGTTCCACCCCGTTGGCCAGTCCGGAGCCCGAATTTTCGGGGATGAAGAGCTGGACGCCGGGATTGACGAGCAGATCGCTCATCTGCTTGCGGTACAGCTCCACCTTGATCTGGCTCGCAGGATTCGGTGCCCATTGCAGGCCGAGAATCCAGTGCACGGCCTGCTCCGCGCCAATGTTTTCGGCATTGCGGGTGATATCGAGCGGTTCACCGCGGCCGATGACCGTCATAAAATCGGGATACTGGGAATAACTCCCATAGCTCAGCCAGAAATTGACCCGCTGCTGGGGGAAAAAGAGCGCCTTGAGCCGCGGATGCCAATGATATTCATCATAATGAGAGGAATACTCGTAGCGGAGGCCCGCATTCCATTCCAGCCACCGCCAGGGCCGAAGGCGCGCCTGAGCGAAAGCGCCGCTATCCCTGGAGCGAATCGTGAAGCGGATCGAATCGGGGAGGTTGAGGCTGTTGCGCCATTTCAGCCGCCAGTCGAGATCGGTGGTATGGTTGTCGATCTGGGCACCGCTTTTCACTCCGAACCAGGCGCGGGGATTCCAGGTCAGCTCGCTCCGAGCGGTGCGCCGCTCGATCCCGTAGTTCAGATTGACGTGGTAGCGGGCATTGTAGGTATCGAACATCTGGACATCATTGTTGTCCCGGTAATAGCCGAGGAGGAGATGGGCCAACAGGGTCGGGGTGAGCAAGCTGGTGCAGCGCACGCCGGTGATATGTCCTTTGCCGGCATTCAGCAGATCAAGCTGTTCGCTCTCGACGTTCATCATCTTGGCGCCCTCGCCGAGATGGGTATAGAAGGCGGTGAGACGGATGTCCTGGGCTACATCAAGGGCCGCCTTGGCATGAAGATCGTAGTAATAGGGGAAAATATAGTCCTTCTCGTAGAGGCGGTTGGCGAGGAGATCGTAAAAGCTGCGCCGCCCGGCGACCAGCCACGAGCCGCGGCCTTTGAGGATCGGGCCTTCGGCGACAGCCCGGGCGGTGACCATGGCCAGACTGGTGCTGAAGGTGCTCTTGTCCCGGCGTCCGTCCCGGTTGGCAAGCTGCAGCAGCGCCGATGTCTTGCCGCCATGGCTGGCATCGAACCCCCCCGGCTCCAGATCGATGGCCTGAATGATATCGGGATTGACCAGGCTGATGCCGCCGCCCATAATGATGAAGAGCCGGCCGGGTGTGGTGATCTCGATACCGTCATAAAGGATGAGATTCTGATCCGGACTGCCGCCGCGGATGTAGAGCTGGGTGTTGAGGTCGCTGCGGGCGGTCACGCCCGGGAGGATGTTGAGCGCCCGGTAGGCATCCTCGAGTGCGCCGGGACGCCGGGTGATGAAGCGGGGCGAAATGATCTCGTGGCCGGCGATCGATTTTTCATAGTCAAAGGCATGCGCTTCGCGCTTGGCCTGCACCTGAACCTTGCCCATGTCGATGGCCTGGCGATTAAGGCTCACCCGGAGGGCGCGCACCTGATTGGCCTGGACCACGAGATTCTTGACCACCATCTTGCGATAGCCGAGCATGGTTACAGCCAACTGATAGGTTCCCGGCGGCACCCGTTCAATATAAAACGCGCCGTTCTTGCCGCTGACCGCTCCCAAGGCGGTACCCTCCAGCACCACATTGGCCTGGGGGATCGGGGTTTTGCTGGCGGCGTCGAGGACAAATCCCGCCACGCGGCCATGCGGTTTGACGGCAGCCGGGGTTGCGGCGCTGCCGCTGCGCTGCAACAGCACCAAGAGAAGGAGAAGGGCTATCCGTCTATTCATCGGTCCTGATCCAGATCTTGTCCCAGACCAGATCCAGTCCGGTCTCCACGGGGGTTTCCTGTAGGTCTTCGACGTGGACCAGCGCCGTGCCGTCGGGCGACCAGGCGGGCATGGCACCCTTGAGTACGATCAGACTGGGCGTTTCGGCGCCCGGCCGGTCGAAAAAGATCCCCGTCGAACCATAAGACGTCATGGCGCGCCAGGCGAGGTGCTCCGCGCCGCCGTCCGCGACAACCCGGACAGCCACCGGCCAGCTGCCCGCCGTGGCGGACATTAAAAGCTCCTCGGCACGGTTGTCGGCAAGTTGATAGCGGTAGAGGTACTCCCCGCTCGCGTTGTCGGCCGAGAAGAGCAGGCTCGCGCCATCCGGGCTCCAGGAGAGGGAGAGCGCAATGAGGAACGGGGTGTTAAGATAGGTGACCACAGCGGTAGCCGGCTCGAGGAGGGCGATCCGGCCCAGAGTGAGAAAAGCGATCCGGCTGCCATCGGGATTCCAACAGGGAAAGGATTCATTTCCCGCCAGGGAGGTGAGCCGGCGCCAAGTGTTCACCGCGGGCATGTAGAGCCAGAGGTCCTGGCTTCCGGCGCGTCCCGAGGTACAGAGGATTGTGCTGTCGACCGGGCTCCAGGAGGGAAACCAGAGTCCGGTGGAATCGGCTGTCAGGGTCCGCACGGAGGAGTCGGCCACCCGGACCTCGCGCAAATAGACCGGGCCGCTGCCGTCCACCGCCCGGGCGCAGAACAGGAGGCTCTGACCGCCGGGGTGCCAGGCGGGATGGGTGTTGTCCCACCCTGCGCTATGCACCAGCCGCTTTTGGGCGGGAAGGGCCGACTCATATTCGATGGTGGAGGTCGTGGTGCAGGCGAGGAGCAGAGCGGCAAGGGGGAGCAGGAGCACTCCCGGGTAAAAAATACCTCCCCGGCGGGCTGAAAGGGCCGATTTCAGGCCCGTCCGGTTCCCATCAGCTGCTATGTTCATCAGATGCAGGGGCATAGTATTCAATAGTAGCGTCAGGTTCAGGGAATCGCGGAAACCGGGCGCAGGCTTTGCCATTTCCAGGATGGATGGGTGTGCGACACGCCGCGCAGATGCAGGGTGATCAGCCGTCCTTCCTGCCACAGAGGTTGCTGGTCGCGGAAATGGCGGCTGAAGGGGTGTCCGCTCTGCCCCGCGGGTAAAATCACCTGCCAATCGCTGGTGGACATGTCCGAGATCTGGCGAATGCAGGGGCCGACAATGGTATCAAACGGTTTGTCCAGGCTGAAGGTGCTGTTGTTGAGGGTGAAATTGCCTCCCGCCGAGGGGGTAGGACCGATGGTGAAATAGCGACGGAAGGGGCCGTGAAGGCCGAAGGGATGGGGCTGGGTCAGGGTATGGACCAGGCCCCAACTCCACATCCCCGGCGTATCGCCATAGCGGGCGGTGAGGGTGTCGATGGCCGCCAGATAGGCCGCTGCCAGCTGATCATCAAGCGTTTCGCGGAACGGGGTGCGGAGGTTATCGAACCAGAGCGAGTCGTTGGCGGCGATCAGTCGGTCCAGCGAACGGATATTGACATGGGAGAGGTTCAGGAACCGGCGGTAGAGATCCTCCCCCATCTCGTCGGCAAAGGTCAGGCGCATCAATTCCACTAGGGTGGTCTCATAGAGCGTAGCGGCCACGCTGGAGGGCGTCTCCTGATAGTCCCAGACAGCGAGCAACTCCCGGCCGAGATCGGCGGGCTGGCCGGCGGGCAACGGGAGGCGACGGAGGGCTTTCAGGAGGCGGGGAACCAAAAAAGCCGCATGGCCGCAATAGAGATCGGCCTGCAGGGCTTTGCAGCGTTCCACATCCCAGCGGCCGGTCGTATCGAAGGCCGCCTTGATCCGCTGCCAGCGGTAATCGGGCTCCCAGTAGGCGGAGAGGTAGAATGCGCTGCTGGTATCGGCGAGGCAGTTATTGGCGTTGGCGATCCAGCCGCAAGCCGGCTGAAAGCTTTGAGGCAGTTGGGCATAGGGCACAAAACCGCGCCACTCCGGATCCGGCCCGCGCGCCGCCAAGCTGTCGGCCACACCCAGGGAATCGGCTGCGGGCGGCGGCAGCAGGGCATCATTATAGGTGCGCCGGGGGACGGCGGCAGCCAGCTTCCAGCCGACCTGTCCGGCGCGGTCGGCATAAAAGAAATTTTCGCCGGGATTTTTGCAGCTCTCCAGCGCCGCGAGAAAGTCGCCCCAATCCCGGGCCTTGAGCAGCGACTGGAAGGCAGTCAAGGGGTCGTCCTCCTCGAAGCCGGTCCAGCGCAGGACCAGCGGCGTCCGGCCGCGATAGTTGAGCATAGGGGTCTCGGCGGTGACTAAAGGGCCGATATGGCTACAGGTCACGCGGACTTTGCGGTCGCTGCCGCCACGAACCGCGATGGTCTCATCATAGTAACGCCAGGCATAGCGCTGGCGGCCGAACCGGTAGTGCTGCGCATCGGTGCTGTCCGGCTCGAGCGGGAAGAAATCGACATCGTCAATCATGCCGTTGGTGATGCCCCAGGCGATCTGTTCATTGCGCCCGACGACCAGCCCAGGCAGCCCGGGAAACGCGGCACCTACCGCATTAATCTCGGGTGACTGCAAATGCATAAGGTAATAAAGGGATGGGACTGTGAAGAAGAGATGGGTGTCGTTCGCCAGCAGAGCCTCTCCCCTGCGAGTCAGGCGGCCATTGATCACCCAGGCGTTGCTGCCCACCCCGCCGGCGGGAATGCCGAAAAAGGCGCGCAGCTGCGTTTCACCCTGACGCATCTCCGCGCTCAGGGTCTTCAAGGCGTCGGTGGAAACGGCGGCGGCCGGCGGAACGGTGAAACGCGGGCTCCCGGGAACGGCTTCCGGTCTGAGTCCGCTGAATTTGAGCGAATCCACCTGGGCGGCGATTTCGGTATAAACCGGATCGGCGTGCCAGCCCATGCTGAGCAGCCAGCCGATAAGCCGCATGATGGCCAGGCTCTCCTCGGCTCTCCAGGGCGCGGGCTGGTAGCGGAGGACGCCGAACTCGAGGGGCAGCTGCTTCGTGCCAGCGATATAGGCATTGACACCGGCGGTATATGCACCCAGGTTCGCCGCCGTTTTTTCAGGCAGCGTTGGCCAGAGATGGGTGCCGAGACGGCCGAAACCAATGGTTCGCGCGAGCTGGTCCACCGGAACCAGCTCGGGGCCGAAAATCTCCGCCAAGCGGCCGAGGGCGGCCCGGCGCAACAGATCCATCTCCCAGAGACGGTCCTGTGCGCAGCTGAACCCGGCGGCGAAGTAGAGACCGGCCTCATCCTCGGCGAGCACATGCGGTACCCCCCATTCATCGCGCCCGATCTCGACCGGCCGCTGCAGGCCGACCACGTTGAAACGGCCGCTTTCGGGCGGCACAGAACGGCGCAGCGATACATAGCCGAAGATCAGGAACGCGGCGACACAGAGAAGGATGATGATGAGAATGAAAAGCAGGCGGCGATTAAAGGTTGTCATGCCTCGATCCGTTAATGAAAAAGGCAAGAGCCGATGGCACTTGCCTGCAGGATGAATCGACTACCGGCGGACGGGATCAGCGGCGTTTGGGCTGTGGCCGTTCCGTGGAGGTACCGGAGGAGGTGCCGGTGTCGCGGCGTTCGGGCTGCGGCGCTGGGCTGCTGGCAGCAGACGCAGGGGTCGATCCCTGGCCGAAATCGCGGCGGTTGTCCTGGCTGCCGCTCTCCGGCGATTTCTGGCTGCTGTCCGCCGGCTGTTTGCCTAAAGAGGAGGTCACGGACGGTGCCGGGCTGCCCGAGTAGCTGCCGGAATAGCTGCTTGCTTCGGGGTAGCGCTGACGGAACTCCTCGGGGACATACGGCTGGCCGGCCGGGCGGTCATAATCCAGTTCGCTCTCATCATACCACCAGGGCAGCTGATAATAAAAGAGCCAGTCGGCATCTCCGGCATGAACGCCCGGTACCGAGGGATTGAGAGGAGCGGACTTCCAGGCGACCTCCTCCTGCTCCCCCTCCGCGGTCTGGTGCGGCAAACGCACAATCGTGTAACACCCCGAAACGCCGACGCTGATCATCGCGACCAGCAGCACCAACATTTTATACCGGTTCATACTGCTCCTGTTATCCCAAAAAACCGACCTGCAGCGGAACGTCCGTCTTCTCAACGCGGCTCTTCCGGATTTCGGCTGCTGAACAGGTCCTTGAATTTCTGAAGAAAAGTGCGCCGCTGCGGAGGCGGTACTGTACGTGTAAAATAGACGATCTTAAGGCAGCGTAGATAATCACGATCGCCCCGGGAGCCGGCCAGCAAGTTCTTCGCCGCGAGTTCGATATAGATGTTGGGCTGGAAGGCCCAGCGCAAGGAACAGTTGAGAAAGCCCCTGCCGCCGTTGAGGGAGTCGATCCTGTCGTTATTCCAGGCAAAGTCGTACTCGCCCACAATTGAGACATCGCGGCCCAGCTGCCAGTTCATACCGCAAAAAAGGTCGGGTGTTTTGTCCTTGTCGCTGGTCTCCAGGCTGTAATTGACGCCGACATGCAAGCCGACCGTCCAGAAAGCTTGGTAGTTTTTTGACGTGACCGCATAAAAGCCACGCGACTTGTAGGTGAAGCGTTTATAAGGACTTTTAGTCGGATCGATAGTCTTGGGATCGATGCCGGGATAATCGGAATCACGCCAATATTTTCCATAACCCTGGGTATCGATTCCGATGGTAAGCTTTGGAAACTTGGGCGATTCATCGATCATGCGCAGGGCGAGGTGGACACTTGGGCCGTCATTCCATTTGATCACCTGGTTGCCGATGAGGTGGTCGCCACCATACGAGATGCCAAACATCATGCGCCTGGAAATACCGGCGGAGAGGCGGGCCACCATCCCCCCTTCTTCGAAGAGCAGGATGCCGCCGCTGAAATCACCCCCCAGCAGCACGTTGGCGGTCGGGAGGTCGATGAGCTGGGGTGAAGTGATGAAATTATCTTTCAGTTGGCCTTGCCGGCCATCCGCTCTCTGATTGCTGTTGACCTCGCGTTTTCTCAGTTGGGCTTGCGCTGGCGCCGTCAACAGGGCAATGGCCAGAAGCAGAAGGAGAGTGTTGCGCATGGGGAAGCCCCTTAAGCCGTTTCCAGGTTTATGAAATATAAGGAAAAGGGCCAACAAAGTCAACCACAAAACCCGGGCGGTTCAGGTCCGGATGAAAAGGCCGAAGCCCGCACCGACCTGCACAATTGTCCGCCGCTTGGTGAAGATCGGCCCGCTGGGCAAGAGTTCGATGAACTCAAATTTGATGCGCAGGGTAGAGAATCGGCCGAAGCGGGAGAAGGAACCGACTCCGGCCATCAGGGCCGGCCCCGCATAGGTCTCGCCGGGCTTTTGCGTCAGCGAATAGCCCTCCGTCCAAAAACCGGCGCCGAGATTGGCATAGATCGAAGAGCTGATCCCCAGATCCAGCCGGTAGATATCGTTCTTGCGATACCCCGAGGGCGAGAGGTCCCACAGCTTCGTGCGGAAGCTGCCGAGAAAAAGGGTCGAGATGCTGGTGGAGTCGGGATTCAGTTCGAGGCGGATGCCCGGCTCGATATCGATGGCAGTGGACTTGCCAAGGTAGTAACATGCCAGTCCGTCGAGTCCCAGTTCGCTGAAATTGCGCTCGGCGGCATCCGTGGCGGTATGGAATGAAAAACTGCCGCCGATCTCCACTGCGCCACGCTTCTGCGCTTGCAGGGGAAAGGCGCAGAGCAACAAGAAGACAACCGCAGCCACACGTCTCACAAGACCTCCCATTCTGGTTGCTGAATAACTGACTAAGCCCCCGGCACCGCGGTGGGACGGATCAGGGTTTGGTCTGAATCTCCGGTTGCAGAGACTTGAGCCGGACCTCGAGGAGGTTCAGCAATTGCGCCGCCGAGGAAGAAATCCGCCGCGATTTGAGCGACTTCATGCGGATTTTCGTCTCCATATCCATGATGTACCGGATGAGATCCTGGCGTCCCTGTTCGGCGACTTCCGAGTCGGGATAGCGTTGCAGAAAATCGTCGAAGAGCACAAATGGCGCGGCATAGTGGTCCCAAAAGGGTTGCCAGTGCTCCTCACGCTGCCGGTCCACCGCCAGGCGGATGATGGAATTGATCGCCGGATCCTCATTGCTCTCCACATACGTCATGCAGCCGACGTAGAGGGTATAAAGCCGGCGCAGCAGGGCCTCGCGCTCTTCAGGCTTCGACTCCTTGGCGATATCCTTCTGGAGCGTCAGCACATCGGCTATCCAACGATCCTTCTCGAAGGCCATTTCCGTCAGCTTGTAGCGCAGCACCAGCCGGGTCCAGGCCCCGACCGGCTTATCATCGAGGGTGCCTGGATTGAAGGTGAGTTTTTCCACAAACTTGAGCGCCGCCTCGTCAAGGATATCATACCCCGAGGATTCGCTCAGGGAGACTTCTTCCGGTTTGCCGGCAGGGTTGACGAAAACAGTGAGGCTGACTTCGCCCTCGAGACGCTGCAGTTGTGCGGAGAGGGGATAATCCAGAGGGATTTCCGAGGCTACGCGCGGCGGTTTGAGGCGTCCATGGGAGGCGCAGCCGGCCCCCAGAGACGCCAGGATAACCAGCCATCCGATCGTTCTGATCACTTTCATAGGCGCTCCTCTGCATTAAAAAAAGGGGAGTGAATGGTTCACTCCCCTTGATTGACGATCCGGGCACGAGACATCCCGGCTTCGGGGTGTATCGCACTGGTCATCTTCAGGCCTGCCATTTGGACCCCGATGCGATCTGCAGCTTAGAAACGCAGCGAGAGCGTGGCGACCACCTTGTTCAGGGTGCGATCGAGTGCGATCGGCCCTGCAGCGCCGGTATTGTAATTCTTCTCCTGCCAGTTGCCGCGCACATAGGTGAGGTCGAGCATCGCCTGGCGGTCCATCATGAAGCTGATTCCGCCGGAATAAAAGGTGCGGTCAGGGCGGATGGACTTGTCCTTGTAGGGGGAGGGATCACTGAAAACGCCGCCGCGCAGGCGCAGATTGGTTCCCGGCAGGTTGATTTCAGCCCCGCCATGCAGCCGGGTCGTGGCCTCCATCTCGCGTTTGATGGCACGGTTGGCGCCGGACTGGGTCATCCCCGAAATCGGCGGATCGTCTTCAAACTTGGCCTGCGTCCAATCCTTGAATTCGGCATCGGCGGACAGCAGGGCCAGGTCGAAGACCTTGGCGGAAAAACCCAGGGCAACCGCATAGGGTTCAGTGTAGCGGTATTCATAGGTGCCCTCGTCGTTGTACAAGTAGCGATCGTGCTGGGCGTCGTAGTACTCCTCCTCGCTCGACTGCCAGTTTTCTCGGATTTTGTAGGTCGTGGGCAATGTCAAGGTCGCGCCCAGCCGCCAGACCTTCTCCGAACGGTAGAGCATGGCGAGCTTGATGTTGGTGGCGTCGAGTTCACTGGTCAGCCCGTTGACCGTGCTGTAAGAGGTCCAGTCGGCATTATCGGTCGGATCGGCGCTATCTCCGGGCAGGTAATATAGGTCGTAGATATCCTCCTGCTTGAACTCAGCAGAGTGATCCCGTTTGCCGTCGATGAAATTGATGCTGGCGCCGACGAAGAGGTTGGGACCCGCTTCAACCGATCCCGAAAGGGTGAACTGGCTGCGGCTGCCTTCGTCGAGAATGGAATTGGATTCGAAAAGAGAATCCGGCGACAGCGCCCCGATATCGACCATGCCGTCATGATCACGGGTCTTGTCGAATCCGAGGCCGAAGACCAGACTGCCGCGCGCGGTGGGCACCGGGAAAACCAGCCCGACAGAATTGAGTCGGGTGAAACTGTTGTCGGTTTCGTTGCTGGCGGCGAGAAAATCGGCCGCCGATTTGACATTATTCTGCGAGAAACCGATATTGAACTCCCTGCGTTTCATCTGGCCGATACCTGCAGGATTCCAGTACATGCCGGAATAATCATCGGCAACACCGATGTAAGCGCCGCCCAGGCCTATGGCGCGGGCGCCGACGCCCAGTTCATTACCCATACCGAAAAAATCCTCCGTAAGCACCCTGTCCTGGGCCCAGGCAGCGGCTGTCAGGAGCAAACCCGCCAACAATACCGTTCTCATCACGCCTTGACTGTATTTCCTCATGACAGATCTCCAAATGGGTTCATTAATCCGAATTCAGGGCCTTGGCACGCTGGACCGATCAGCGCCGGTGCGAAGAGCTGCCCCTGGAGGAACTGCTGCCGGAAGAGCTGCTTCGCGAAGAGCTGCCGCTGCTGCTGGAACTGCGGGGCGCAGGAGCCGAATAGCTGCCGCTGCTGGAACTGCGGGAGGCCGGTGCTGAATAGCTGCCGCTGCTGCTGCGGGAATAGCCGCTGCTCGATCTGGAAGAGGAACGGCTTTCCGAACGGCGTTCGCTCGAAGAACTGCTGCGGCGCGTATAGATGCTGCGTTCGGAGCCGCCGGTTTCGCGGCGGGAAACCATGCCCTCAGAGGAACGGCGGGATTCGCCGCTGCGCTGGTAGAGCCGCCCGTCATAGCTGCTGGCCGTATTCCGCTTGCGCGTGGTCGATTTCTGCTCCGATCCGCGCCGTTCGATGGGGGGGGACTGCTCCGGCCGGGAGGGCGTGCGCTTCACCTCGGGTTGCGAGGAGCTGTCGCCGCTCGACCGCCGTGCCGGTGTTCTTCTCTCCACCGTGCCGCTCTGGCTGCCACTTTCCTTTGTGCTGCCTTCCGAGCGGTCGGCCGGTTTACGCCGGATCTCGCCGGAGGGGGTCGATTGATCGCTGCCCGCCGTGGGGCGGGTTACGGTGCCGGCGCTGCCGTCGCGGCGGACCGGCTCGCGGCGCGTATCGGGTTTGTTCCACTCCTCGGTAACACCGCCCCGGCTGGAGCCGCCTGATTCTCCGGTGCGTCGCGTCCGCTCGGTGCTCGGAGGACGGCGCATGTCATGGTTGGCTCCCTGGTCGCCCGTATTCACGGGAACGCGGCTGTAGCTCCCGCCCGGGCGATTGCCGATACCAAAAGGCCGGCGTTCCCAATTGCGGTATTGATGGTCGTCCCCCCAATAATGACCGTTCCAGCCCCAGTAGCCATGATAGCCGCCATACCAGGGTCTGTCGTAGTACCCCCATCCGTAGCTGTACCAGGGGTCATAAAATCCCCAGCCGCCATAAAAGCTGAACGAAGGCCAGTACCAGGGGTCACCCCAGTAATCGTAGTAGCCATACCAGGGGTCCCAGCGATGGTGCCAGCGCCACCAGCTGGAGCTGTGGTAATACCAGTAAGGTTGGTACCACCACGCATCAATGTATACCGTCGGCACCCAATCTCTGACATAGACATTACGGTCTCCGCCGCGGTGGATGATGATGGTGGTATCCGGCCGATCCTCGTCATAGTTGGACTCATCATCGTAGGCATAATCCGACTCTTGCGGCTCCTCGGTCTGGTAGCCTTCATCATCGTTGACTGCACGCTCCGGTGCCCGGGCCAGTTGGGTGTAACAGCCGGGCAACGCCAGCCCCAAAGCAAGGATGAAGATGCCGGCAAATACCATTTTCATAAGAACACTTTTCATAGGCCCTCCTGACAACAAGGCACTGGGATGAATCATTTTGCATGGTAATGTAACACTACAAAGAGCCAAATGCAAAGAGTTTTCTTCACTTCTGGCCTTCACATTCATTGCATAGTATGTAACGGATTTTTTATTAAAATGTTCCCTTTAGGAAGAGGAATCAGCAGGAGCGGTAAAGACGAGAATTCTTAACATCAATCTCATCGTTCACAAGTTCGGAAAGCCAAGACTGGACCAGTGCCGGAGTCTATATCTCCTCCACCCCATCCCGCGTCAACCAGCCGACCTTGCCGTCCAGCAGGATGACCTTGACATAGGCCCCGGAACGGTCCGCCACCCGCACCTTGGTCCCTTCATGCAAATCGAAGACCTGGGTGGCATCGCTGGCAGGGGCACTGAGGACACTTACCTTCGGAAGCATGATGATGCCGTAGCGCAGGTTCCGGGCCTCGCTGGAGGTGGCCCAGAAAAGTGAGCCGGCTAGCAAAAAGAACACCAGCAGGGGGAGAAACAGGTATCCGGCCGCTGTGCGCACTCCACCCTGCCCAACGAGCAGCCGGATGATCACAGTCGCGAGCAGCAGATTGAATACTACAACCGCCAGCACGCCCCACTGCCCGACACTCAGCAGGTGCTTGATCCCCGACCACAGCTTGCCGGCAAAAAAGGGCGGCGGCGCGGCGATCTTATCCACGACCCGTAGCTGCGCCAGATCGAGGTTAAAGGCGATATCCGGATCAGCCGGCTTGAGGGCCCGGGCGCGCTCATAGTTCAAAATGGCCTTGCCGAGCTCCTGGCGGCGGAAAAACGCATTGCCGAGGTTGTAGTAGAGCTCGGCGCACTCGTAGCCGGTTCCCAGGGCGGCCTCGTAGGCTTTGATCGCCTCGTCATAGGCGCTCTTTTGCATAGCCGCATTTCCCTGCTGGTAATACTGCAGGGCAATAGGATTGGCAAGAGCCGCTCCGGCCAGCAGCAGGAATATCATGATGTGCTTGTACATGGGCTAGATCGCCTTTTCCAGATTGATAATGGCCTCTTTCGCCTCGCGGTAAATCCCCTGCATCTGCGTCATCGTGACATCAGACGGGGCGAAACGCTGATAATCGCAGACCTTGAGCAACTGCAGATACTGCTGGATGGTCGCCTCGGGCACATTGCGCTGTTTCAGCCGGCTCTCGAGCTCGCTGGTGACCATCCCGGCTTCGGAGAGATCGAGTTTGTCTGCGGCAAAACCCAGCAGCGCCCGCGCGATCTCGGCAAAGTACTCCTTCTGCTTCTCCACTTGCAGCAGCCCTTCGGCCCGGCTCAGCCGCTTCATGGCCATGCGATTGGCGCGGCGACTGCGGGCATAGGCGACGTTGCCGCTGAGCTTGTCGAGATGACGGCGCCAGCCGAAGGCCGCCGCCAGCGCCAGCAGCGGCAGGATCCACAACAGCGTGAACCAGCTGCTGCGGTAAAAGGCGCCACCTTTACGGCGCCATTCCGGCGTCCCCAGTTTGATGAACCGGATATCCTGCCCGATCAGCTTGACCTCCTCCTTGCTCAATCCCGCCGGCACGGTCGAGGCGTCGCCGCTGCCTTTGGCGACGGGGATGATCAGCTCAGGCGTGGAGGCCGTAGCGTAGCGTCGGCTGGCCAGATCGAAATAGCTGAGGGTGATCGGCCGGATGCGCTGCTCACCGGCGAAGCGCGGCACCAGCACATACTCGAAGGTTTTGCTGCCGCTGATCCGGTCGCCGGTGCGCTGGATGTTCTCACTCACCTTGGGCTCATACTGCTCGAAATCCCGCGGCAGAACGACGTGCGGTTTGGGGATGGTGTTGATATTGCCCGTGCCCGAGATCACCACCTTGAGCGTGATGGCTTCATTGGTGGTCACCTCTTTTTTGTCGATGGTAGCCTTGATATCGAACGATCCGGCCAGGCCGCTGAAATCGGCCGGCTTACCGCTCTCGGGGAAGGGCAGGACCTCGATGCTGACCGGGCGCGACTGCACGCTCTTGCGCACTGTGCGGCCGAAAAAGGGATCGTCAAAAAAGCTGTCAAAGATGTCGTTGCTGCGCCGCCGTGCCTGCACGCGCACATCGCAGTCCACACCGAGGCTGCCGATCTGCACCCGGCCGGGCGAGGTCGGAAACATCGCCATCTTCTTGAGGTCGGCGACGACATATTTGCGTCCGTTGATCACCTCGTTGCGGGTCTGGGGCTGCTGCGGCAGGGGGATTTCCTCGCTCCAGAAGCCGGCAGACTCAGGCAGTTTGCTCAGAGCATAGCCGGAGACGTTGACGCGTGTATAGATGCTGAAGGTGACGATCACCGGCTCGTTCTGATAGACCTGGCGCTTGTTGACCAAAGCGCGGATAAAGAGCTCCTCATCCGAGGCCTCGCTGGCAGGCAAGGGCTGCGGCGCGCTCCCCGCCGCGGCGCTCGCAGAGCCTGAGCTCCCGGGTGCGGCGGCTGCAGCTCTGCCGATGGTGATGATAATCGGCCGGCTGCTGTAACTCTGGCCGCGCACGGAGACGCTGACCGGGGGGATGGTAAAGGTGCCTTCCTTGCTGGCGTTATAAAAATAGGTAAAGCTCTTCTGGACCGACATCTTGCCATTGATGATCTGGATGCTCTGCGAGGTGCCGCCGGAGCCGAGCAGGGTGAGAAACTCGCTGACTTCCGGCAGATCGATGCGATTGATGCCATTCGCGCCCTCACCCGACAGCTCGATGGTCAGGACCAGCTGCTGATTCAGGGTGAGGTTGGTCTGATCCACCGAGGCGGTGATGTTAAGCGGTTGGGCCGCCAGCGTGCTCGCCCAAATCAGCACCATGCCTATACAGGTTCGTACCGTCATAGGGTTATTTCTCTCCATGCACCGGCCCGGCTCGGGATCACCAATCCTTGACCACCGTGATCCGGCCCGGGGCTTGCATCTTGCGGGTATCTTTTTGGTTTTGCTCGTCCTGCTTCAGGGCATCCAGGATCCGCGCAGCGTCCTCTTTTGAGATCTCATCCGGCTTGGGCTGCTGATTTTTCTGTTCTTGCTGCTGTTGCTCCCGCTTTTGCTGCTCCTGATCCTTTTTGTCCTGATCCTGTTGCTGTTGCTGCTGCTGTTGCTGTTGCTGCTGCTGTTGCTGTTGCTGCTGCTGTTGCTGCTGCTGGGGATTCTGCTGTTGCTTCTGCGCCTCATCTTTCAGCTTTTTACGGGCGAGCTCGAGGTTGTACTTGGCATCCTCGTCAGATGGATCGAGTTTGAGCGACTGGGTATAAGCTAGGATCGCCTCGGGCAGCTTGTTGAGGCGGAAGAGAGCGTTGCCCATGTTGTAATAGCTCTGGGCCTGGATCCGGCTGTTGTCGCTCTTGAGCGCGTTCTGGGTCTCCTTGAGCGCTTCCTCGTACTTGTTCTTCTTGTACTCGGCCGCGCCGATATTGAAGGGCGCTTCCGGCAAGCCGGGGGCCTGGGTCTGGGCATCGCGGTATTTGATCAGGGCATCGTCATAGCGTTCCTGTTTAAAGAGCTTGTTGCCCTGGACGATCTTGCCGCGGCCGGGCTGGGCCTGCCCCCCCCCACTACCAAGAACAGTCACAGCCAGCAGGAATAATCCGATTCGTTTCATGGGGATCACCATTTGAAGAGACGTTTGAGCCAGAAATCGCGCCGCTGCCGCCGCTCCGGGATGAAGAATTCGAGCGCCAGCAGCAGAATAGTGAAGATCAGCATGTACTGAAAGCGGTCCTCAAACTGGGAAAAGCGCATCGAACCCAGCTCCTTCTTTTCGAGCTTGTCGATGTCGTCGTAGATCTTGCGCAGCTCGTCCTCGCCGCTGGTGGCTCGGAAATATTTGCCGTTGGTCTGCAGGGCGATCTTTTCCAGAGTCACCTCGTCGAGCTTGGTGATCACCACCTGGCCCTCGCGATCCTTCTTGAAGCCGGAGGAGATCCCATAGTCGGTCATCATCGGGATAGGGTCCCCCTTCGGTGAGCCGATGCCGACGGTATAGATGATCACCCCCTGGCGTTCCGCCTCCTCGGTCTGTTTCATCACATCCCCCTCATGGTCCTCGCCATCGGTGATGATGACCAGGACCTTGTGCTTGCGCTCCTTCTGGTCGAAGCATTCGAGCGCGCGGGAGATGGCCTGACCGATATTGGTGCCGGGGGTCGGAATGAGACCGGGATCGAGGATGTCGAGAAAGAGCTTGGCAGCGCCGTAATCGAGGGTGAGCGGGCATTGCACGAACGCGGTGCCGGCGAAGGCGATGAGGCCGACGCGATCGCCCTGAAGGCGGCCGAGCAGGCTCTCGACCTCGTGTTTGGCCTTATCCAGGCGGCTCGGCGGCACATCCTGGGCCAGCATCGAGGTGGAGACATCGATGGCAATCATCAGGTCGATCCCCTCGCGCTTGACCTCCTCGACGCGGGTGCCGATCTGCGGCCGCGCCAGGGCGAACAGGGCGAAAATCAGGGCTAGGATGATCAAGGCGGCTTTGAGGATCGGTCGGATCGGACTGGCATTAGCCGCAAGCTTTTTCATCAGCTCGCTATTGCCGAACCGCTGCAGCGCCCGGCTCTTGGCGCGAAAGGCCAGAACATAAAAGAATACCACCAGCGGGATGAGCCAGAGGAGGTGGAGCGCATAACTGTTCGCGAATCGCAGCATAAAGGATTCCGCTAATTAGGGTATCTTGCGAAAAACGGTATTGCCGAGGATCACTTCCAGGGCGAGCAGCAGCAGCGCAGCGATCAGATAACCGGAAAAAAGCTCGCGATAGCGGGTGTACTGTTTGACCTGGATCCTGGTCTTTTCCATCTCGCTGATCTCTTTGTAGATTTTTTCCAGGCTGGTCTTATCGGTGGCGCGGAAATAGCGTCCACCGGTGATATCCGCCACCCGCCGCAGCAGCTCTTCATCGATATTGACCGGCATGCGCACATAGCGCCGCCCGAAGATCGGGTCGTCGACCGGATAAAGCGCCTCACCCTTGCTGCCGGCGCCGATGGTATAGACCCGGATATTGAAGCTCTTGGCGATGCGCGCCGCGGTGAGAGGGTCGAGTTCGCCGCGGTTGTTCTGGCCGTCGGTCAGCAGGATCACCACCTTGCTCTTGGCCTTGCTGTCGCGCAGACGGTTGATGCTGGTGCCCAGTCCCATCCCAATGGCGGTGCCATCCTCGATCTGGCCGACATGGATCTCCTCGAGAAATTTGAGCAGGATGCCATAATCCAGGGTCAGGGGGCACTGGGTGAAGCTCTGGCCGGAAAAGACCACCATGCCGATACGATCGTTGGTGCGCCCCTTGATGAAATCGGCCGCGACCAGTTTGGCCGCCTCGAGGCGGTTCTTGGGCTGGAAATCCTCGGCGAGCATCGAGCTGGAGATGTCCATGGAGAGGATGATATCGATGCCCTCGGTGATCATCTCCTCTTCGCGGCTTCCGGCCTGGGGCCGGGCGAAGGCGACGATCAGCAGCGCGATGGCCGCGAGGCGCAGCAGGAAGAGCAGATGGCGGTAGCGTCTGCGGCTTGACGTTCCCACCTCCTTGATCAGGGCGATATCGGAATAGCGCACCGTCGAACGGCTGCGCAGGCTGCGGCGCAGATACCACCAGATCATCGCCGGCAGGATGAGCAGCAGCAGCAGGAACCCGGGATTAGCGAAGCGGAACATCTCAGCGGCCCTCCCCTTGCGTGGACGACGGCTCGGCGACGGCTTCAGGCTGCGGCTGCGGCTCCGGTTCGGTCCAGGTCAGCTTGGTGCCCTCGACGAAGGCGAAGGCGGTTGCGGTCAGGCGTTCGGTTTCGGCCGGCTCGGGGACGTACTTGGCGAATTTGGCCATATCGCAAAGGGTCAGCAGATCCTTCAACCGCGCCGGCCAGGGTTCTTCGAGACCGTAGGTGTCTAGGGCGCCAAGCAGTTCGCGGCTGGTCATTTCGAGGGCATCGATGCCATAGCGGCCTTCGATGTAGCGGCGCAGGATATCGGCCAGTTCGCTGTGCCAGGCCTTGTGCTTGCCCGCGGCGAGCCAGTCGCTGGCGACCAGCGCCTGCAGGGCCTCCAGGGCGATCTCGTGGGCGGGCCGTGGCGGAGTCTGCCGTTCCGGAAGGAGCCCCTTCCCCTGCCGGCGCTGGCGCAAGATCCACCATGTGGCCACAGCAGCGGCAACCAGCAGAACAGCCGCAGCGATCTTGAGCAGGATCGATTTCCAATCGCGCGGCGGCACCAGAGGTGGCTTGATGTCGCGGATATCACCCGCTTCGCTCGGATTGAGGCTTTGCACCAGGATCTTGATCGGTTCGCTCTTGAGAATATGACGTGTCGTGTCGCCCTTGAGTCGATAGGTGATGCTCAGGGCGGGAATTTCATAGTCGCCGGTATCAAAGGTGGAAATCAGATAGTCGGCGCCGAGGAGTGTCCGCCCCTCCTTTTTCTGCGGCGGCAGCACCTTGTAGTCGCGCAGCTCGAACTGGCCGAGATTGCTGCCCGGCGACGGCATCTCGACCGTGACGCCCTCCGCATGGGAGACGCGCAAGCTGTAGCGTACGATATCACCAATGAGAATCTTGGCGCGGTCCACCCGCGAATCGATCGTCACCTGCTCCTGGGCTCGCGCCAGTACTGCGGTTAGAAGGCCGAGAAGAATCAGTATTCGTCGTCTTGGCATGTCACGTGAACTCAGTTTATTGAAAACAGTTCTCACCGAAACACAGGGACAAGGAGAATGCGCTTTCGTCGCGTTTCCGTGTCCCTGTGTGGAACAATATTCTACTTCACCTGGTCGTCGAAGAACTGCACGCCCTCGGCCTGCATCATCCTGCCGATCATCTCCTGGAAGGCACGCTGGTATTTGTCGCGGTAGAGGTCCTGAGTCACCTGTTGCTGGACCTCATCCAAGCTCTTCTCGCGGATCAACTTGCCCTTGTCGTTCTTCTCGGCGTAGTCGGCCTTGTGCGCCTGGTAATAGGTGGCCACATCACCCGCATCGACATGGATCTTGTCCGCGACCTTGTCCTGCATGAGGCGGCGGACCATCAGAGCCTTCTTGGCCTGAAAAGCGCCGTCGACCACCTGCTGGTCGTTATCGAGTCCGGCCCGCTTGGCGGTATCGTAAAGCAACTCGGTGGCGACATATTCGCGCAGGAACTGCAGCTTGGCCTGCGGATTGCGGAACTGCTCGCGGGCGCTGGGAGGCAGCTGGTCGATCTCGAAATTAAGATCGCCCATGCTGATCTCACGGCTGCCAATGCGCGCAACGACCGCCCCGGGCCGCGGTTTCTGCACCCGCGAGGGATCGAGCTGTACCGTCTCATCCAGAGCTTGACGCGCATCCGCGCTGCGGTCGAGACGTTCCAGACAGGCGACGATCTTCTTGTTGGCCTCGGCGACGACTGGACTTTCAGGATGGAAGTGTTTGAGCTTGAGATACCAGGTCATGGCATTGGCGTAATCGTGCAGACGCTCAAAATAAAGGTTGCCGATGGCATACTGCAGATTGGCCGCATCATTGGCGGACAGATCATAATCGCGCAGACAGGCTTCGTATTCGCTGACCGCCTGGGTGTAGAGGGAGCGGTTGACCAGGTCCGCAGCAAATTCGCGCACTTTTTCGGCCTCTTTGGCCGGGCGTTTACCCGAGCCGCAGCCGGCGGCCAGCGCCGCCAGCATGAGAGCAAAGAGAACAGGATGACTCTTGCGCATGGCACTCCTCGTCCGGTTAACGGTAGCGTTTGGCGCGCATCTTGAAAAATCGTATCAGCGGCTCGACATACGAAATCCGGGTGTTGATCTCCACCTGGTCGACGTTCATCGAGCGGAAGATCTTGTCACGGCCGCTCTTGTCCTGAAGGGCGCGTTTACTGAAGGCGCGCCGCGTCCCCTCGTCACTTGTGTCGAGCAGCCAGGTCTCGCCGGTCTCGGCATCCTCCAGCTCGATAAAGCCGACATCGGGCAGCTCCTGCTCGCGCGGGTCGGTCAGGGAGATGGCGACAATATCGTGCCGTTTGTTGGCGATTTGCAGTGCTTTCTCATACCCCGAAGAGAGAAAATCGGAGATCAGAAAGACCACACTGCGCCGCCGGCTCACCTTGCTGAGGTATTCGAGGGCCTGGCCGATGTCGGTCCGGTGGCCCTGCGGCTGATGGTATAGCACCTCGCGGATGACCCGCAGCACATGGGACTTGCCTTTCTTCGGGGTGACGAATTTTTCCACCCCTTCAGAAAAGATGATCAAGCCGACTTTATCGTTATTCTTGATCGCCGAGAAGGCGAGCAGGGCGCAGATCTCCGCCGCGATCTCGCTCTTCATTTGTGAGACCGTGCCGAACGCCGAGGAGGAGCTGACATCGACCACCAGCATTACGGTGAGCTCGCGCTCTTCCTCGAAAATCTTGACGAAGGGATGGCCCATCCGCGCTGTGACATTCCAGTCGATGGTGCGGATATCATCACCGGGCAGGTATTCGCGCACCTCCGAGAACTCCATCCCGCGGCCCTTGAAGACCGAGTGGTACTCCCCGGAAAAAACATCGTTGACCAGGCCGCGGGTCTGGATCTCGATGCGCTTTACTTTTTTGAGTATCTCTTTTGGGATCATGACCGTTCTTCATTAGCCTGTTGCCGCTTCCAATACGCCGCCGATCAGGGGACCTCGACCTTGTTGATGATCTTGCGCACGACATCCTCAGCGCTGATCTCCTCGGCCTCGGCCTCGTAGGTGATGATGACGCGGTGCCGCAGCACATCCATAGCGATCGAGCGGATATCCTCCGGCGTCACATAACCGCGGCGGCTCAAAAAGGCATGGGCTTTGGCGGCCATACTGAGATAGATCGAAGCGCGCGGCGAGGCTCCGTAGGCGATCAGATCGGCCAGCTCATCCAGACCGTACTCCTTCGGTTTGCGAGTGGCAAATACGATATCGACGATATAATTCTCGATCTTGGGATCGATATAGACCTCATGAACCGCACGGCGGGCGCTGATGATCTCCTGAGGCGTGACCACCGCCTTTGCCTCCGGCAGATCGGCGCGGGTCATGCGGCGCATGATCTCCAGCTCTTCATTGCGGTCGGGATAGCCGATCGAGAGTTTGAGCATGAACCGGTCCACCTGGGCTTCCGGCAAGGGATAAGTGCCCTCCTGCTCGATCGGGTTCTGGGTGGCAAGGACGAGGAAAGGCGACGGCAACGGGAAGGTCGAATCACCGAGGGTCACCTGGCGCTCCTGCATCGCTTCGAGCAGGGCCGACTGCACCTTGGCCGGGGAACGGTTGATTTCGTCGGCGAGGACGAGATTGGAAAAGATCGGGCCCTTTTTGGCGGAGAAGGAGCCGTTCTTCTGGTCGTAAATCATGGTGCCGATGATGTCTGCGGGCAGCAGATCCGGGGTGAACTGGATGCGCTGGAACTGGGTTTTGATGGCCGCGGAAAGGGTCTTGACGGTCATGGTCTTGGCCAGACCCGGCACGCCCTCCAGCAGAATGTGTCCGTCGGCGAGCAAACCGATGAGCAGCCGCTCGATCATATAGGTCTGGCCGACGATCACCTTGCTCACCTCGGCCGTGATCTTTTCGACGAAGGCGCTCTCGCGCTCGATCTTGGCCTGGATGGCTTGAATGTCGATGTTCATTACTCCTCCCATAATAGATCTCTTGACCTCTGCAACCTAGTACTACCGGCTGGTCGACCCCAGCATGGATTCCAGAATCGTATAGGCGCGTTCCAGCTCGCCGCGCCGCGGCGCCGCACCGGAAAATTTGGCAATATCGGCCTGCTCGAGAATAGCCATAGTATCGGTGATTACCCCTTCATCGGCCTCCGCCTCCTCCATCAGACCGCGGACCTCAGAGGTGGTGGCGCTGATCAGCGGCAGGCTGTACCTTTCCGCCAGATACCGGCGCAGCAGCCCAGAGAGCCGGGCGAAGGCCGCACCGGGATCGAGATCCGGCTGGCGCAGATCGACCTCCTCCTTTAGCCGTTCCGCATATTTCTCCTCCAGGGAGATCTGGCGCGCCTGCTGTTCGAGGGCGAGACGCGCGGCCTCGGCCCGCCGACGCCGGATCCGGCGCACCAGAAACAGGGTAAGCGCCGCCGCGAGCCCGGCCGCCAGCAGAATGATCAGCCAAAGATAGGAGCCCGGCTCGGGGAGCGGATCGATCACCTTGAGTTCAAGACGGCTGGTTGCGAGACGGTACTCCTTGCCGGTCGCCTTGTCGCTGTAACGGATGATGATGCCGTCCACATAAGCCATGCCAAGGCCATCCGGCTTGACCGTATACTGGTATTCCTGCCGGGCCACCTGCACGCCGCCGGCCACCTGGACCTGGTTGGAGCTGGCCGTTCCTATAATACTGAGATTGTCCACCAGGGGATTGTCGAATTTGACGATCTCGTAGCGGTCGAGGTCACCGGCCCATTCGAGACGGATGGTCACCAGGGCTGTGCGATTCTGCGGCACCTCGCGCGGCTCCGCCATCGCAGAGACGCGGATGCCCTCATCGCCGGACTGGGCCCGCAGCGGCCAGGCCGTCAGCAGCAGCCCACCCAGAAGCAGCAAAGCAGCAGAACGCATCGCGCGCATCGCATTCCTCCGGACAATAATAAAGCCGATAAAGAGGCAACAGGGACGGATCGCCCATCGATCGGCTGGTATTCTCGGCGCCGCCGGTGGCGGCACCGAGATCATATCTATTGACGTTACTGCTTAGCGGCTGAACCCGGAGCGGGCGTGCCGAGCTGGAGGTCCAGCTCGCTGATATCCTTGCCGAGGTGCTCCAGCTCCCATTTTACCGAGGAGGCCAGTTCATGATTGGGCCACTTTTGCAAAAACTCCTGATAATACTTTTTGGCATTATCGTAGTCCTTGATGTCGTTGGCATATCGGTAGCCGATCATGAAACTGGACTGGATGACATAATTGCTTTTCGGGTACTTGCGGATGAGCTGCTTGTAGGCATCAACGGACTGCTGATAATCCTTGAGATTGTTGGCATAGAGCACACCAAGGCGATAGAGGGTCTCATCTGCGCGGGGCGATTTGGGGAAAGCCTTGACCAAACGCGCATACATCTCGACCGCCTGTTTCCACTGCTCACGGCTCTCAAAGTCCGCGGCATTGGCGCGCAACTGCTCTTCCGTCATCTTTTCGCCACACCCGGCAAGAATCGCAACCATCACCAGGGCCAGTGTCCATGCAATCCAGTGTTTCATCACATCTCCTCCGCTGCTATGCTCCGGTAAATGTATTGTTAACGAGAGTGAAAAAGGAAAGTTCCCGAATTTTCTAACTTAGGGTTTTTTCCTCATAAAATCAAGTTTTTTATCCTTTACAAGCACCTCGACGGTAGAACCTGCAGGAAAGTCACCCGCCAAGAGTCTCAAGGCCAGGGCATCGACCATCTCGTGCTGGATCAGGCGTTTCAGCGGCCTGGCGCCGAAGGCCGGATCGTAGCCGTGCTCCGCAAGATACTCTTCCACCTCAGGCGTGACTTCGAGAAGCAGATCTTGACGCGCCAGCAGCTTTTCCAGATGCCGCAGCTGCAGCCGCGCGATTTGTTTGATCTCCTCACGCCGCAGGGCGTGGAAGACGATGATGTCGTCGACGCGGTTGAGAAACTCGGGGCGCATGGTATTCTTGAGCAGGGCCAGTACCTCTTCCTGGATCTCCTCGTGGATCTTCTTGCGGTTCTTCTCGTTGATCTCCTGCGACCGCTCCATGATCTGCTGGGCGCCAAGGTTCGAGGTCATGATGATGATGGTGTTCTTGAAATTGACCGTACGGCCCTGGTTGTCGGTGAGCCGCCCCTCATCCAGTACCTGAAGCAGGACATTGAAGACCTCGGGATGGGCCTTTTCGATCTCATCGAGGAGCACCACTGCATAGGGCCGCCGCCGTACCGCCTCGGTAAGCTGGCCGCCCTCATCATAGCCTACATACCCAGGCGGCGCGCCGATAAGCCGCGAAACCGCATGGCGTTCCATGTACTCCGACATATCGATGCGCACCATCGCGCGCTCGTCATCGAAGAGAAATTCCGCGAGAGCGCGCGCCAGCTCGGTTTTGCCGACGCCGGTTGAACCGAGAAAGATGAAGGAGCCGATGGGACGGTTTTCATCCTGAAGCCCGGCCCGGCTGCGGCGAATGGCATCGGCAACCGCTTCGACCGCCTCGTCCTGGCCGATCACCCGCTCGTGCAACCGCTCCTCCATATGCAGCAGCTTCTGCTTTTCGCTCTCGAGCATGCGCACAACCGGGATGCCGGTCCATTTAGAGACCACTTCGGCGATGTCCTCCTCATCAACCTCCTCCTTGAGCATCCGCAGGTCCTTCTGTAAGTCGATCAGCCGGGAGTTGGCCGCTTCGAGCTGTTTGTGCAGCTCGATCAGACGGCCGTATTTCAGTTCAGCGGCCTCCTCGAGACGGCCATCGCGTTCAGCAGCGGCCGCATCGGTCTTGGCCTTCTCAATCCCCTCCTTAAGTCCGCGGATCGCGGCGATCTGGCTTCGCTCCAGTTCCCAGTGGGCGCGCAGCGCGGTCCGCCTCTCCGCCAACTCCGCCAGATCCTTTTCGACCTCAACGAGGCGCTGCGCAGAGACCGGATCCTCCTCCTTTTTCAGGGCCTGACGTTCGATCTCGAGCTGCTTGCTGCGGCGTTCGACCTCATCCAGCTCCGCCGGCATGCTGTCGATCTCGATGCGCAATTTGGAGGCGGCCTCATCCATCAGGTCGATGGCCTTGTCCGGAAGAAAACGGTCGCTGATGTAGCGGTCGGCCAGCGTAGCGGCCGCAACCAAGGCATTGTCCTGAATGCGCACCCCATGATGCACTTCATATTTTTCCTTGATGCCGCGAAGAATGGAGATCGTCTCCTCCGCCGAGGGGGGATTGACCATCACCGGCTGAAAACGCCGCTCCAAGGCGGCATCCTTTTCGATGTGGAGGCGATACTCATCGAGGGTGGTGGCGCCGATGCAGCGCAGCTCGCCACGGGCGAGGGCGGGTTTGAGCATGTTGGAGGCGTCCATAGCCCCCTCGGCGGCCCCGGCACCTACCAGGGTATGCAGTTCATCGATGAAGAGGATGTACTCCCCCTCCGAATCGGTGATCTCTTTCAGCAGGGCCTTGAAGCGTTCCTCGAACTCGCCGCGGTATTTGGCGCCAGCGATGAGGGCGCCGAGATCGAGGGCCATGATGCGCTTGCTCTTGAGATTCTCCGGCACATCGCCCTGGGTGATGCGCTGCGCGACGCCTTCGGCGATCGCGGTTTTGCCGACGCCGGGCTCGCCGATGAGCACCGGATTGTTCTTGGTGCGGCGGCTGAGCACCTGCAGCACCCGGCGCATCTCGTCATCGCGGCCGATCACAGGATCGAGTTTGCCCTGACGGGCCAGTTCGTTGAGATCGCGCGCATAACGCTGCAGGGCCTGGTATTTATCCTCCGGAGTCTGGTCGGTCACGCGCTGGCTGCCGCGCACCTGCTTGAGCACCTGCAACAGCGCATCGTGGGTCATGCCGTTTTCGCGCATCAGGGCACCGGCCGGACCCCGATCTCCGGCAAGGGCCAGAAGGAGGTGTTCCACGCTGATGTACTCATCGCGCAACTGTCCTGCTTCTTTCTGGGCCGAATCAAAGAGTTCACCGGTCTCGCGGCTGTAATACATCTGGCCGCTGCCGCTAACCCGGGGGATCTTCGCCAGGGCTTCGGTCGTGCGGTTGATCAGGAGTCCCGGATCGGCGCCGATGCGCTTGGCCAGGCTCCGCGCCATGCCTTCCGGATCGTTGAGCAGGGCCAGAAGCACGTGTAGCGGCTCGATCTGCTGATGTCCGTTGTCGCCGGCCGCCTGCTGACTGCGTCCCAGCGCCTCCTGGGCCTTTATCGTCAATTTGTCCATGGAGATCATGATGATATCCTCATCTCAATGAGTAAAAAAAGGGCGGAACAGGTTCCGCCCTTTGCATTGTGCCGGTCAGAGGGCCCGGCCTGGCTATATGCCATGCCGGGCGTATGCCTGGGCGGATTACTTTTGGTCGTCTACCACCTCGTAATCAGCATCTTCCGCCTTGGGCGGCTTGTCACCGGAGGATTCGCCGCCGGGCTGACCTTGCTGCGCCCCGGCAGCGGCGGAGGCTTGCTGCTGGGCGTTGGCCGCTTCGTACATCTTGGCGGCGGCCTGGTGCCAGATCTGGTTGAGGGCCTCGAGAGCCGACTTGATCTCATCGATATTCTCGCCCTTCATCGCCTCCTTGAGACGGCCGACGCCGGCCTCGAGCTGGTTCTTCAAACCGGAGTCGAGCTTGTCGGCATTCTCCTTGATGTTCTTCTCGGTTTGATAGACCAGTTGATCCGCCTGGTTACGCGTATCAATCAGCTCGCGCCGCTTCTTGTCCTCGGCGGCATGCAACTTGGCATCGCTGACCATCTTCTCGACCTCCTCCTTGCTCAAGCCGGTCGAGGCCTCGATCCGGATGGTCTGCTCCTTGTTGGTCGCCTTATCCTTGGCGGCGACATTGAGGATGCCGTTGGCGTCGATGTCGAAAGAGACCTCGATTTGCGGAATGCCTCGCGGAGCGGGCGGAATGCCATCGAGGTGAAAACGCCCGAGCGTACGGTTATCAATGGCCATCTCCCGTTCGCCCTGGAGGACGTGGATTTCCACCGAGGTCTGACTGTCAGCCGCCGTCGAAAAGATCTGCGACTGGCGGGTGGGGATGGTGGTGTTCTTTTCGATAATCCGGGTCATCACGCCACCAAGAGTCTCAATGCCCAGAGAAAGCGGCGTGACATCGAGAAGGAGGACATCCTTGACCTCGCCGCCGAGAACACCACCTTGAATGGCCGCGCCGACGGCGACTACTTCGTCGGGATTAACCCCCTTATGCGGCTCCTTGCCGAAGAGCTCGCGCACCATCTCCTGAACCTTGGGCATGCGCGTCGCACCGCCAACGAGGACAACCTCATTGATTTCGGCGGTGGTCATGCCGGCATCCTTGAGGGCGGTCCGGCAGGGAGCAAGCGTGCGCTGAAAGAGATCATCACAAAGCTGTTCGAACTTGGCCCGGGTGAGGGTCATGCTGAGATGCTTGGGGCCGCTGTCGGTCGCTGTGATAAAAGGCAGATTGATCTCGGTCTGCGTGGTCGTCGAGAGTTCGCACTTGCCCTTCTCGGCCGCTTCCTTGAGCCGCTGCAAGGCCATCGGATCCTTGGAGAGATCGACACCCTCCTGTTTGACAAACTCATCGACGATCCAGTCGATGATGCGCTGGTCGAAATCGTCGCCGCCGAGATGGGTGTCACCGTTGGTCGATTTGACCTCAAAGACACCATCGCCGATCTCGAGGATCGAGATGTCGAAAGTACCGCCGCCGAGGTCGAAGACGGCGATCTTTTCATTGCCCTTCTTGTCGAGGCCATAGGCCAGCGAAGCCGCAGTCGGCTCATTGATGATGCGACGCACGTTCAAGCCGGCGATTTCGCCCGCCTCCTTGGTCGCCTGGCGCTGGCTGTCGTTGAAATAGGCCGGCACGGTGATAACCGCATCGGTCACCTTCTCACCGAGGTAATCCTCGGCGGTCTGGCGCATCTTTTGCAGGATCATGGCCGAGATCTCCTGCGGAGAATATTCCTTGTCGTCTATTTTGACCTTGGCTACATCATTGCTGCCGGAAATGACCGTATAGGGGACCTCTTCCCGCTCGCGCGAGACCTCGCCGAAGCGGCGCCCCATGAACCGTTTGATCGAATAGACGGTTTTGGTCGGATTGGTGACCGCCTGTCGCTTGGCCACCTGACCGACCAACCGCTCACCGGTTTTGCTGAACGCCACCACCGAGGGGGTGGTGCGCATGCCTTCGCTGTTGGGGATGACGACGGGCTCCCCCGCCTCCATCACCGCGACGCACGAGTTGGTGGTGCCCAGATCGATACCGATAATCTTTCCCATCCTTTTACTCCTTTCGGGAAACTTTATGTAAAACGTTGCAGATGGTCTCTAAAATCATCGTCGCCTTTGCAAAGTACGTGCCAAAACGGAAACCAGCCTGCAGACCGATTCAGGTCTATAAAAAACAAGCGTACGACCCCGGAAGGCCGTACGCTCTGTTCTGGTGCTCAGTGCGCTTAAATTGTCATTTTGGCCGCAATATCTGCCATATTGTCAGACTTTCTCTTATGATCGTGGCATACGCAGGGCGACGGTATAGACCATTCGCTCGCGCATGATGCGCATATAGACCACGCCGCCCGGCTTGACCTCGCGGAGGGCGGCGCGGAAGGCGCGCACCGAGGTGGTGGCGGTGTCGTTGACCGAAAGGATCAGATCGCCCTCGCGCAGCCCTTTGCGGTCGGCCACCGAGTTGGGATCGATGCTGGTAATGATCACGCCCTCTTCACCCTCGTAGCCGTACTGGCGGGCGAGCTGGCGCGTCATCTCCTGCACCTCGATGCCCAACTTGTCGATCTGGCCGGTCGTGGCGCCCTCCTCGCTGGCCAGGGCTTCATCCGCGGGCCGCTCGGCCAGGGTCAGGGAGATGGTCTTGAGGGCTTTGTCGCGCCAGATGGTCAAGGTGATCTTGGTGTCGGGAGCCTGGCTGCCGACCCAGGCAATGAGCTGGTCGCGCGAAGTGACCTCGAAATCGTTCAGTTTGAGAATGATATCATCCCGCTTCAGGCCGGCTTTGAGGGCCGGGCTGTCTTTGAGAACTTCGCCCACCTGTACGCCTTTGGGTTTGTCGAGGCCGAAGTATTCCGCCTTCTCCTCGTCGACATCCTCGAGTTGCACGCCAATCCAGCCGCGACGCACCTTGCCGCTCTTGATCAATTGTTCCATGATCGATCGGGCCATATTGATGGGGATGGCGAAGCCGACGCCAGCGTTGGCCTGGCCGACGATGGCGGTATTGATGCCCACCAGCTCGCCGCGCAGATTGACCAGGGCCCCGCCGCTGTTGCCGGGATTAATGGCCGCATCGGTCTGGATGAAATCCTGATAGCGCAAAGTCCCGTCCCCAAGGCCGGCGCCGAGAGAGCGCCCCTTGGCGCTGACGATGCCGGCGGTTACGGTTTTGTCGAGCACATCAGAGAAGGGATTGCCGATGGCCATCACCCATTCGCCGACCTCGAGCTTGTCCGAGTCGCCCAGATTGATGGTCGGCAGCCCTTTCTTTTCGATCTTGATCACCGCGATATCACTGGCCGGATCCTTACCGACTACCTTGGCCTTGTGCTCCACCTTGTCGATGGTTACCGTGATCTCGTCAGCATCCTTGACAACATGGTTGTTGGTCAGGATATAACCGTCGGGATTGACGATCACTCCGGACCCCAGGCCGTGCATCACCTGTTTCTGGTCCGGCACATTGAAAAACTGGCGGAAAAAGGGATCATCCATGAAGGGATTACGGATATTGGACTTGACGACCGCACTGCTGTTGATGGTCACCACGGCCGGGCTGGCGATTTTAGCCACCTGGGTGAAGGCCTTGCTCAGACTTTGCAGGCCGAGCAGTTCCTGTGACACCGGCTCATTGGCGCCGAGGGCGACGGCCTCGCCGCGGTCATTGGCGAAGCTGTGCCGGACCCAGTCCAGGTTACTGGAGATGACCAATCCGATGACGATACCGATCAAGATACCCGTATACAGGAGGGCGGAACGTTTCTTGGCGTACATGGTACATCCTTTCCTGTTATCAACGATCATTGCGAAGCATTAACAAACGGATCAACTGCAGAACCGCCATGGCCGCGGCGGCTACATAGGTCAGCGCGGCGGCACTCAGCACCTTGCGGGCGCCGTCGATCTCCTCACCCCTGATCATGCCGCTTGCGGAGAGTTGGGCCAGCGCGCGCTTGGAAGCGTCAAACTCGACTGGCAGGGTGACCAGGGTGAAAACGACCGAGGCGGCAAAAAAGAGGATGCCGATGTCGATCAATACCTTGATGGAGGCGATCAGGCCGATGATGAAAAGCGGCATGGCGAGCATGGAGCCGAAATTGGAGAGCGGGTACATGGTTTGACGCAACTTCAGCGGCGCATACGCCACCTGGTGCTGGATGGCATGGCCCGTCTCATGAGCCGCAACCCCGATGGCAGCCAGGCTGTCTGAGGCGTAAACCGGCTCGGAGAGGTTGAGGGTCTTGTGAATCGGATCGTAGTGATCGGTCAATTCACCCTGTACAGCACCCACCTCAACATCCTGGATCCCGTTGCGCTGCAATAAGGACTTGGCCACCTGCGCACCGGTCATGCCAGATCCGGAGCGCACCTGGCTCATCCGATTGAAGGTGCTTTTCACCTTCCACTGGGCGTAGAGCGTCAGAATCAGCGCCGGCGCCAGAATCAGAATATCTCGCATGGAAAAAAACATGATCTATCCCTCCTTATTGGATCGGTTTAAACAAATCATCTATTAGACTCGGCATCCCGTAAAAAGTTTCAATTCATTTTTTCGGAGCGTCGTGATCCGTCCGGGTTTCCGCCGGTCCGGAAGGCGGCACCCGGCCGCACAGGCGCTGCCAGCGCAATTTGATCCAGTGCAGCAGGCGTTCGCCGTCGCGGGGGAAAAGGAGCATGAAGCCGAGGAGCAGCAACGCCAGCCCGGGGCCCGGGGTCACGAGCATGATAAAGCCCAGAGCGATCAGGGGCAGGGCAAACCATTTTTTGCGCCGCTGGAACTGGCGGATCTCCCGGCGCAACTCTTCTGCACTCATATGAAACCTTCCCGGTTTACAACAATGTAAACACCGCAGAGCCGAGCAAATTCCCATCCTCCAAAATGATCTCCACCCGGCCGGTGCCCGGTTCCTTGCTCAGGACATGGCGCCGGCTCCAGACGCGGCAGTTGCGGCCTTGCACGCGCAGCCATCGTTCGAAAACCGGCTGCCCTTTGAGGATCCAGCGGTGAAGAATCATAACGCCTTCTGGCGGAGCGGAAAGCACCGAATAACAATAGATATAATCAACGCGGCGGCTGAAAACGGACTTGAATACCACGGGCTTGCGGTCATGGATGTCGAGGCAAAAGAGGGCTTGCTTGAGATGGACGATGCCCGCCGGTGTGGCCACGGCGGCGAGATCGGGTTCTTCCCCTTCAGGATGGGCTTCTTCGGCCGGCGCCGGCCGCCGATCCAGCAGTTCTGCGAGGCGGATGCTCAGAGCATAGATCCCCCAGAACGCGCCAAGCAGCAGCGCCAGGAGCAGAAACAACCGCAGTCCCGTGCGGCCGTCTAGTCGGATAATCCGGGCCACGGGGCGTCGTTCTCCTCGGTTGCGCTCAGCCGGCCCGTTCCAAAGCCCGGATCGCCTGAGATCCCCTCGGCTGTAAGTCCGCTGACGGGCCGTTTTTTCTCCATGAGCAGGCAGTTTCCGTTCTTGGGATCGCGCAGATAGGTCACCTTGTCCATGGAGCGGCGAATGATATGCAGCCCCATGCCGCCGGTGCGGCGCGCCGCGGCAGCCGCCGTCGCATCAAAATCCTCGTTGGTCCTGGCCTCGAAGCCGTCACCATGGTCGATGATGCCGATGAGCAATCGGTCCGGCAGCGTGGTCACGCGCACGCGCACCTTGCGGGTTGCATCGGAGTGATAAGCGTGCTCAATGGCGTTGAGGCTGGCCTCATAGACCGAGATCTTGATGCGGGAGAGGTCGGATTCGCTGAAGCCGAGCCGGCTGGCGATACCCAGGACAAAGTCGCAGGCGCGATAGAGGGCGTCGACGCGGCTGGGGATCTCGATGATTTCAGACGGATCGCCATTCTCCTGCTGCGCCGGCGGGCGTGCCGCTGGTGCCGGACCGGGCGCTGCAGTAAAGTCGGGCTGATCCACCTCTGGCACGGTCGTCGCGTCCTGTGGCATGACGATATCCATCTCCTCGAGGCAGAGATAGCTTTCCGGCTGAAAATTCAGCAAATCGCCCTGTGCCTTGCGCTGCAGGCGGGCCACGCAGAGCTCGCCGCCGCGGCGCCGGCTGCGCGCGGTCAGTTCAAAGATAAGCGCGACCCACCCTGCCGGCAGCGCGGCGAGCATGCCTAAGTCGAGAATGAAATTCTTGTGCTTGTTGCGGAACTCGCGCTCGAAGACGGCCACCACCGCCGGCAGCAGTGAAATATCCTCCAGGCTTCCCAGCGGCGTAATCCGGACCGCACCGTCCGCCTGCAGTTCGCAACGCACCAGATCACTATCCATGACATCCTTCGCCGGTTCGCACTTCCCTGATCGGCTCTAAAAGCGTCAATTCGCGCTTGAGCACCTTGCCCAGCAGGTTCTTCGGCAAGGCATCGACAAAGACATACTGCCGCGGAATTTTATAGCGCGCCAGGCGGGCGCGGCAGAACTCCCGCAACTCCGCCGCCGTCACCGCATCCGCGCCGGGCTGCAGCACCAGCCACGCCTTGGCCACGCTGCCATAATGATCGTCGGGCGCCGCAACGACTGCGGCTTCCGCGACAGCCGGATGCTCCGTCAGCACCCGCTCGATCTCGGCCGGAAAGACATTATACCCGCCGCTGAAAAAGATCTCCTTTTTGCGATCGACGATGAAAAAATAGCCGTCCTCGTCCTGGTAAGCAATATCACCGGTGCTGAGCCAACCCTCTTCATCGAGCACCGCCCGCGTCGCCTCCTCCTCGCCGAAATAACCGAGCATGACCTGGGGCCCGCGCACCTGAAGTTCACCGATTTCTCCGGTCCCGAGCACACGGCGATCCTGCAGACCGACGATCCGCGCATAGGTGCCCGGCCAGGGCAGGCCGATGCTGCCCTCCTTGCACACCCCCTGCAGCGGGGTGCAATGGGTGACCGGGCTGGCCTCGGTG
Organism: bacterium; assembly: GCA_035419245.1. NCBI lineage: Bacteria > bacterium. The sequence continues at coordinate 77,075 of DAOLSP010000004.1, forward strand.
AGTCCATACCCCTCCAGCAGCCGGGCTCCGGTCATCGCCTCAAATCGTTCCTTGATCGCGCGCGGCAGGGGGGCCCCGCCGCTGATGCAGGAGCGGATCGAACTCAGATCGGCCGGCTTACGCGCCAACCGGTTGACCAGGCTGCCAAACATCGTCGGCACCCCCGGAAAGAGGGATACCTTGTAGCGCTGCAGATCGCGGCAGATCCGCTTGACCTCGAAGCGCGGCTCCAGAACCATGATTCCCTTGGCCAGGATGGCGAGATGATGGCAGGTGGACATGGCGTAACTGTGCGTCAGCGGCAGCGCGGCCATCACGACCTCTTCCCCCTCCCGGATATCGCTGATCCAGGCGCGTGCCTGCAAGGCGTTCATCAGGACGTTGTTGTGGCTGAGCATCGCGGCCTTGGGTTCACCGGTAACCCCCCCGGTGAAGAGCATGACCGCGGCCGATGCGGGATTCACCGGGACCGGCCGGGTCAGCGGGGGATGCATGAGCAGCTGCCGGAAAAAGAGCGTCTCCTTGCTGCGACGGATCTTCTCCTCCGTCCGGCTCAGCCGTTTGTGAAACTGGAAGGCGATCTGCCGCAGCGGCGGCATGTAGGTTTCTGCAAAGGCGACCACAACATGTCGCACCGCGCTCTGCGCCCGCAGCCGCTCCACCCGGGGTTGGAACCGGTCCAGGACGACCAGCACCGTAGCCCGGGTCGAGGTGAGCTGCTGGTGCATCTCGCGCTCGCTGAGCAGGGGATTGACCAGGACGACTACCGCGCCGATATAGAGCGCGGCCCAGTAGGCGATCAGAAACTGCGGGATATTGGGCAAGCACAGGGCGACCGATTCCCCCGGCTGGACGCCGAGCCGCTGTAGACCGGCGGCGAATCGCGTAACCAGGGTATATAGATGATGGTAGCTGAACCGGCGGTCGTAATAGAGCAGGGCGGTCTTGGAGCCCGCCTCCGCAAACGCCCGCTGCAAAAGCTCGTAAACCGGCACCCCGGGCGCCTCGAGTTCGTAGGGGACTCCTTCGTCGTAATGCCGCATCCAAGGCCGCTCTTTCAGAGCGGACTTGTTAAGCCGCTGGCGGATGGCATTGAAACCCTCCCACGCCCATTGCGGTAAGGCGAAGATCTCCTTGTTCAGCTTGCGCAAATCACGATTCCTGATCTTATCCAGCAGAGGCGGCACCGCGCATGGCGACGGGCGCAGAAAGACGTGTCTCCTTGGCCGCTGTGACAAAGATGCCCGGGGCGCCGACCACGGGACACTTGTTTTCACAAATGCCGCAGCCGATACAGCGATCCTCATTGACATAGGGAAACTTGACCGTGCGCAAGGTGCCGTCGGGACCGCGGGCTTCATGGACATCAAAGAGGATTGCCTTCTCCGGCAGCGGGCAATGTTCCTCGCAAACCAGACAGTCCTCCTGCTTGTACCAGGGGATGCAACGGCTCTTGTCGAAATAGGCCATGCCCATTTTGGTCTTTTGCTTATCAGGGAGGGCGAGCGGCTGGATGGCGCCGGTCGGGCAGACCTGGCCGCAAAGGTTGCAGCTGTATTCGCAATAGCCCACGCGCGGAATCGAAACCGGACTCCAGAGCCCCTCCGCGCCGCTTTCAGTCAGGGAGGGTTGTAGGCAGGATCCGGTGGTGGAGCAGATCTTGACGCACTCCTGGCAGCGTATGCAGCGATCGAGAAACTGCTCTTCAACGAGGGCGCCGGGGGGACGAATCGCATGCCCTTTCTGGATGCGACTGACCGCCGCGGTCTTGAAAAGGGCCAAGCCGGCCAGGCCGGCCGCGGAGGCTTGCAGCAAGCGGCGGCGGGAGAGATCGATCTCATTTTTGCCGGGATTGCGCCCGAAGCGGTAGGAGACCGCATGCGGCTTGCAAACCGAGACGCATTCCGCGCATTCGATGCACTCCACGGTGTTGTTTACGGTATAGTCATCCTCGATCGCATTCATCTTGCAGGCCCGCTGACACAGACTGCAGCTGGTGCACGCCTCACTGACATAACGGCGCGTCAAACGGTACCTGGAAAATATACCCAACAGGGCACCGAGGGGGCAGAGATTGCGGCACCAGAACCGGCGGGAAACCATCCCCAGACCGAGGATGAGGGCGAAGATCGCGACTATCAGTCCGGTTTCGAAGAAGCGGGGCTGTTGTATCGGGAGCAGGGCATGCGTTTGGGCCGCGTCGTAGAGCGAATAGACGGTATCTTCAAGGAAAGGAAGCTTGAAGGCGGCATTGAAGAGAGCGCCCAAGGCAAAAGCGAATACGGGATAGAGCACCGTCGTGAAGGTGCGCGTCAGCAAGGCGATCGGATCGAAGAACCAGATGAACTGGGTGGAGAAAATTGCGGAGATCAGCACGGCGGCGAGGAGGAAGAATTTCCAGGACCTCCAGCGCAGGCTCTCGCGCTGCCGGGCGGGTGGGCGTTTGCGCCGGATGAGATGGTCGCTGCCGTCAATGATCGTCCCGAGCGGACAGATCCAGCCGCAAAAAAAGCGGCCGAAGGGGATGGTCAGCAGCAGGATCGCCAGGCCCAGGATCATCGTCGCGATGAAAACCCGCCCGGCTAGCATCACCGCCACGGCCACCAGGGGACTGGCGCGCAAGAAAAGATCAGCCGGCAGGATACTCGCGTAGGGGAATCCCGCCTGGAAGAAAAGGACGATAAAAAGGGTCAGAAAAAGCAGCTGGGAGATACGGCGGAAGGTGATCATCATGGCCCATTCCAATTGTTAAAGGACTCCATACCCGTTCAAACCCCCAGGTTGATCTCCTCAATTTTTACACGCTTGAGATCGAGCTGACCGAGACCGCGCCTGGATGCGTGCCGCAGATATTCGACCGTGGCCGGATCGATATTAAAAAGTCCCATGGCCCAGGCATCGGCGGCGACGCGGTCGGCTGAGGCGAGAATGATCCGCTTCTCGGCCACATCGGCTAGGCTGCCTCCTGTGGGGCCATTGCGCAGCATGATACGCCAGGCATCAATGATGGTCAGGGCCGGTTTGACCGCCGTGTTGATGTCCACAATCTTGGTCATGAAATGGTTGTGCAGCGCGCCGCGGTCCCCCCCGAGCAGGCCCATGAGATTCTTGAAACTGAGCGTGACCCCGGAGATGCTGTGGTGCTTGGCAATAGGCATATTGATGATCACATCCGATTCGATGGCGTCACGATAGATAGGCCAGGAGGTGACCAGTTCACCCCCGGGGATCTGGATCTCCTCGAAGCGGCTCTCGACGATATGACGGACCTCGGCACCGGCCGCCTTGGCCGCCTTTTCGATGCCGCTGCGCAGGTAACAGCGCCGGGGCTCGTTGCAGGTGCGGTCCAGCACGCGCACCTGAGCGGCGCCGGCTTCGAAACACATCTTGATCACCTCGGCGACAGCTTCCGGATTGGTGTTGGCAGCCTGCTCGGGGAGGCGGTCCCAGCCCATGTTGGGCTTGAGCAGCACGCTTTGGCCCTTTTTAACGAACTGGCCCATACCGCCGAGCGCCTCGACCGCCTTGCGCACCAGCACGCCGGGGGCGCCGTTGCGGGCGACCGCTAGAAGCGGGCTGGCCGGTGCGGCTTGCAGCCACTGCGGCGCTCCTGGTAAGGTCGTCACTGCCAATCCGGCACCCGCACCAATGCGGATGAAATCGCGACGGGTGATCTTGTCCTGCATGGTCCACCTCCTGGATATGATGTGCTCACCCCCCATGCAAAAACAGCCCATCTTGGGAGATGGGCTGTTTGCGATCCGAGTCCCTGCACCGGCCTGGCAAGGGCTGGTGCCGAAGGCGGGATTTGAACCCGCACGCCTTGTGGGCACTACCCCCTCAAGATAGCGTGTCTGCCAATTCCACCACTTCGGCTTGAATGCTGCAAGGTCTCGTCAAAAAAGAGACTATCTGTTCGGCGTGGTTGCCGGCTGCTGCTCCGGAACCTGGGGCAGCGTGCGCGCCGGAGATGAATTCAGACGGTCACGTTCCCGCTCAACCAGAGACTGGCTGCTCAATCCGCCCCGGGTCATAAAGCCCATGATCAAGGCGATGATCAGGAAGAGCGTGGCCAGCACAGCGGTCACCTTTTGCAGGAAGGGCGCGCTGCCGCGTCCGCCGCCGAAAAGAGTCCCCATGGTGTCCATACCGCCAAATGAACCCGCCAGCCCGCCGCCTTTGCTCGACTGAATCAGGATGACAAAAGTCAGCAATATGCAGACCAGAACAAAAAGAATAATCAATACCGTATACATGCGCACTCCAAACTATGCGTAAACAATCTCCACGAAAGAACGGGCATCGAGACTGGCACCGCCGATAAGCCCGCCATCAATATCCTTCTGCGCCAGCAGCTGCGCGGCATTGTCGGGCTTCATGCTGCCGCCATACTGGATGCGCAGCACTTCGGCAATCCGGGAATCATAGAGTCTGGCGACGAGCTGGCGGATCAGGGCATGGACCTCTTGCGCCTGGTCGCTTGTGGCCACAACGCCGGTGCCGATCGCCCAAACCGGCTCATAGGCGATGACCAGCCTGGCCACCTCCTCGCCGCTCAATCCCGCAAGTGCCCCGCGGATCTGACGCGCCACCACCGCCGCAGTCTCCTCCGTCTGTCGTTCAGCCAGAGTCTCGCCAACGCAGACGATCGGGATCAATCCCGCCTTGAGTGCAGCCCGGACCTTGTGGTTGACCGTCTCGTCGGTCTCACCAAAGTACTGCCGCCGTTCGGAGTGACCGAGGATCACATGGCTGCAGCCGGCGGAGAGCAGCATCGCGGCGGATACCTCACCGGTGAAGGCGCCCTTCTCTTCCCAGTGCATATTCTGTCCACCCAACCGGATGGGTGTCCCCTGAATCACGGCGGCGACCGTCGTCAGATCGGTAAAAGGCGGACAAAGAACGATTTCCGTCTCCGTCGGCACGGTCAAGGCCGCAACAACCGCCCTAGCCAACTCCGCCGCCCCGGCGACGTCCTTGTTCATCTTCCAGTTGCCGGCAATTATCCGCTTGCGCATTCTATCTGCCTATCCGGCTGCCAGCGGGAGAGTCTGTGGCTCTCCCGCGACATCCATAATGTACATAAAAATTGTTCAAAACCCAATATTTTTTATTACATCTTGCCCATTTTTTCGACAAGGTCGACCACGCGGCAGGAGTAACCCCACTCGTTGTCGTACCAAGAGACCACCTTGACAAAATTGCTCTTGCCTTCGAGCACCATGGTGGACTGGGCATCGAAAATCGACGAGTGGGCATTGCCGACGATGTCGACGGAGACGATCGGATCTTCGGTGTACTCAAGGATGCCCTTGAGTTTGCCCTGCGCCGCTTCGCGCATCGCCGCGTTGACCTCTTCGATGGTGACGTCCTTGTTGAGCTCGACGGCCAGATCGACGACTGAACCGTCGGAGACCGGAACGCGCAGGGAGTAACCGTCCAGCTTACCCTTCAGCGCGGGGATCACCTTGCCGACGGCCTTGGCAGCGCCGGTCGTGGTGGGGATGATGGCCAGCGCCGCAGCGCGGGCACGGCGCAGATCCTTGTGCGGCAGGTCAAGGATGCGCTGGTCATTGGTGTAGGCGTGCACGGTGGTCATCAGGCCGCGCTTGATGCCAAACTTGTCATGCAGGACCTTGGCAACCGGGGCCAGACAGTTGGTGGTACAGGAGGCATTGGAGACGATCTTGTGCTCGGGTTTGAGCGCCTCGTCATTGACGCCGAGAACGATGGTGGCATCAATCTCGTCCTTGGCCGGGACGGTCAGGATCGCCTTTCTGGCACCGGCTTCGATATGCTTGGCCACTTCCGCGCGTTTGCGGAAGACACCGGTCGACTCGACCACGACATCAATATGCGCGGCGCCCCAGGGCAGATTGGCCGGATCCTTTTCGGCCGAGACCTTGATCTTTTTGCCATCAAAGACAATATACTCCCCTTCGGCGCGGATATCGTTCTTCAGCACCCCATGAACCGAATCGTACTTGAGCAAATGCGCCAGAGTCGGCGCATCGGTGATGTCGTTGACCTGGACGATCTCAATATCCTTTCGCTGCGCAGCAACACGAAAAACCAGACGGCCGATGCGGCCGAACCCGTTGATTCCCAATCTGATAGCCATACACTTCTCCTTGATTAAATCCTGATGCATTCGGGGTTGAAATCAAGCCTTGCCGGCACAGCCGAGCACATGCAGTTTGTGCTTGACCATGGCCTTGATGGCATCGCGGGCAGGGCTGAGATATTTGCGGGGATCAAATTCCGCCGGAGACTCGCTGAAGACCTTGCGGATCGCCGCCGTCATCGCCAAGCGCAAATCGGTATCAATGTTGATCTTGCAGACGTTCGTCCGGCTGGCGCGGGTGATCATCTCTTCGGGAACACCCTGGGCTCCGGGCAGCTTGCCGCCGTACTGGTTGCAGAGGTCGACGAATTCCCGCGGGACGCTGGAGGCGCCGTGCAGCACCAGCGGATAACCGGGCAGTGCCTTCTCGATCTCGGCGAGGCGCTCGAAATCGAGCTGCGGCGTGCTCTTGAACTTGTAGGCGCCGTGGCTGGTGCCGATAGCCACCGCCAGGGAATCGGCGCCGCTTTGCTCGACAAACATCTTGGCTTCACGCGGATTGGTATAGATGGCGTCGCGATCGGAGACGTTGACATGATCTTCGATGCCGGCGAGACGGCCGAGTTCGGCCTCGACCGGGATACCGCGCGGATGGGCGTATTCGACCACCTGGCGCACCAGTTTGATATTCTCGGCGAGTGGAAGATGCGATCCGTCGATCATTACCGAGGTAAAACCGCCGTCAATGCAAGACTTGCACAACTCAAAGCTGTCGCCGTGATCGAGGTGAACCGCGATGGGCAGATCAAACTGCTCAAGGGCCGCCGCAATGAGGTGCATCAGATAGTTGTGACGGGCATAACTGCGGGCGCCCTTGGAAACCTGCAGGATCAGCGGGGCTTTTTCTTCGGCTGCCGCCTCAACGATCCCTTGAATGATCTCCATATTATTAACATTGAAGGCCCCAACGGCATAGCCGCCCTTCAAGGCTGCATCGAATAATTCGCGGGTACTGACTTTGGGCATCTCACTACCTCACACATTAGGTTGTTTAAAAATGCGAACCTAAAAATACATATTATTTGGCAGAATGTCAAGCGGCAAAATCGGTTCAAAACCCGCGCCCTGAGACACAACAGCGGCGTGGTGCAAGCTTTCGCGGCCGGGGTGCGACCGAAATGTGCCTTCTCTGGCACCAGGAGTTCAGCGCACACGGGCAATCGTGGCTGCGATCACCCCGGCCGCTCCGTTTTCCAGCAGCACTCGCGCGCACTCGTCGAGGGTGTGGCCAGTGGTGAGCACATCATCCACCAGCACGAACCGGCCCGCCCGCAACGCCTCGGGATCGGGCGCGACAAAGGCGCCGCGTAGATTGCGCAACCGTTTTTGCCGCCCCATGCGGGCCTGGGGCGGTGTAGCGACCACCCGGTGCAGCGCGGCCGGCCAGAGCGCCATCCCCGCCCTCGCCGCCATTGCCCGCGCCAGAAGCTCGGACTGGTTGTAGCCGCGTTCCCGCCGCCGCCCCGGGTGCAATGGCACCGGAATGATCGCCCGGGCCTCATAGGCACCGTCCCGCAGCGCCTCGCCCAGGGCCTCGCCGAAGGGTTGGGCCAAAGCCCGCCCGCCACTGTATTTGAAAAAATGGATCAGCGTGCCGATCGAATCCTGGTAATCAAAAAGTGCGATGGCGCGATCAAAGTGCAGGGGTTTGCTCAGGGGGGTCCGCAAGAATTGGCTCGGAATGTCGGGATCTTCGAGCCAGGGGAGACGACGGAAGCACTCGCCGCAGATCAGCACTGCCCCCGCCTGCAGGTAGGTGCCGCAGAGCAGACAGAGGGGCGGATAGATGAAATCGACCGGCAGCTGCACCATGCGGCGCAGCTGCCGCCATAGCGGTTGGATCATCGGCTCCCTAAAGGCTGAGAGTTGCACCCCCCACCACCCGCTATCCCTGGGAGTCGGCGGCCGGGCGTGCGTTCCCGTGCGCGCCGTCGTTGAGATTAGAAATTATACGAAAAGACCAGCTTGGGCTCGATGCGCTCTTGCGGCCGGTAGATGTGGCTGCCCTCCTCGGTCTCGACATAGGTCCAGATATAATCGATATAGGCGATCAGATAGGGTTTGATCTTGTAGCCCAAACCAAGGCGTGCGACACTCTGACTGTTGAGGGTAAAAACATCCTGCACGGTCTCGATACTGCTCTTGTCGTAGGTGGCGTGCGCGGCCAGCACCGGGATCAGATCGGGGGCATCAGCGGCCAGGTGCAGCCGGCCGCTCTTGGGTTGAGCGTCCAGGCGGCTCAGCATGCCGAGCAGCCGCACCTTGTTGCCGAGAACGTTGCCGTAGAGTTCGCCGAAGACCCCGCGGCTCTCCTCGGTAATGCCGAGCAGGGCATCGGCCTTGTGCGTCGTGTCGCCGCCGACGATCTTGAAGCGGTCGATCTCATAAAAGGGATCGAAATAGGAGGCGATGAACTCCTTGCCTAGCCAGCGGCGTTCGAGGCGCGCAGCCACCTCCATGACGCCTAAAAGGTTGCCCACGCCGGAGTAAATGCCAAGGGCTTGGCCCGATCCAAAATTCCGCGAGGTGCCTTCGACCGAGCTGTAGCCCTTGAGCTGGGCGTAGTCAAAATAGAACATCGTGGTGAATACCGAGGTGCGAATGATCGGCAGCTCGAAGTCGAATCCCATCGCGGAGATGCCGTCGTCGCTTCTGGCACTGACATCGGGATCAAAATCAGCGGCGTAGGTCGCGCCGGCGGCAAAATTGCGGATGATGGGCAGTTTCAATCCGTAAAGAGGGCGGACATAGCCGCGCAGCCCTATCAATTCGGAGCGGCCCAGATTGCTGACGGTACTCTCGAAGCCGAACTGGCCGAAATCGAGATCGAATTCTAGACCGATCTTGCGATTGTCGTAAGAGGCTTCATTGGTGAAATAGTTGACGATGAAGCCGTGGCCCAGACGGGCGGCGTCGAGCGTGCCGACGCGCGCATAGGTCTTGTCAAGCTTGTGGCCATAGCGGAGGTAGCGCAGCATGCGGAAATAATCGTAGGTCGTGTTCCAGTCCTTAGCCCGGATCGCGCCGGTATCGACATCGTAAAGGAGGTTGATGTTGAGCCCCACGCCGAATTTTCCGAATGAGAACTCAGGCCTCAGGCCTACGGAAACGTAATTCTTGGTCTGGCCGCCTTCACGAATGCTGGTGAAACCGAACCCGCCCATGAAGCGTCCACCCTCTTCGCCGTAAAAGCCCAGGCCGCCATCGTAATACTGAGAATACCCGATGCCCGCCGATGCTAGTAACAACAGCCCAATTCTTGCAAGTGTTCGTTTCATACGATTGCGCCCTTTCTGGCAGGACAGATGTCTACCGTCCTGGCTTGTACCCTACCACAGATCCTCCATACCGGGCGGCACATCGAAATGGGTCGCCCACTGGAAATGCCCCTGTCCCCCTTGCAGAATCGCTTTATCGACGGAGAGCAGCCGTTTGTGTTCCATCTCTTCGGCCGCGAGATATTCGAACATCTCGCGCGCGCGATCGCTTCTGGCCCGCTGCGCCATTTGGCGGTAATACTCATAGGCCTTCTGTTCGGCGGTGATGGCCAGATCGAGCGCCTCAGCGGCGGTGATCTGAGGGGAAACGGACTTGCCGCTGATTTCAGTGGCCATCAGGCCGGAGGGCGGCCGCTGGTGGGCGATCTTTTCATAGAGATCCGAGAGCTGGTCGAAATGGCCCGCTTCGGTTACGGCAAGATAGTTGAATTTGTTGCGCAAGGCCTCATTGGGGAGCACCGCAGCCACGCCGGAATAGAATTCCTGCGCCCCCTTCTCGCGGCTGATGGCCAGCGCCAGGGCGGTAAGGGCATCCGTCAGTTTGGCCTCACCGGCGGCCGCGAGCGCGTCCCCGAAGGCCTTGTTGAAGGCCGGAAGATCCTCGGGTTTACGCGAAGTGATCAGCGGGCCGTCAATGCAGACTTCCCGGTCAACATAGTGAGCGCCAGCCAGCTTGAGGTCATCGCGGATGCCGACGTAGCAGGTCGCGGTGACCCCGGCCAGCAGATCCGCGGAAATCAGAACCTGCGCGCCATGGCATATGGCGCCGACGGGGCGGCCGCTCTGCCAGAAACGCTTGACAAAGGCCAGCACCCGGTCGTCGACGCGGAGACGTTCCGGAGCGCCGCCGCCGGGAATGATGAGACCGTCGTACACCCCTGCGTCGGCCTCGGCGATGCCCAGGTCGGGGGTCAGGGTGACACGGCCGTATTTGCCGGTCACTTCCTCCCGCTCCAGGGCGATCAGGTCGACGGCGGCACCGCGCTCCTGCAGCCAGGATCTGGGAACCGTGGCCTCTTCATCGTGAAACTGGGGACCGATCAAAATGGCGACTCGCTTGCCTTGCAGCATCCTGGTGGTTCCTCCCTTTTGGGTGACAGATGACGGTCGGGACTCACTCTTTACCGGCCGGTTTCTCCAATTCGCCGAGCATGTCGCGCAGCAGCGCGGCCCGCTCGTACTCTTCCTTGTGAATCGCCTGCCGCAACTCCCGCGCCAGGAGCTCGCGGTCGCTCACCGGGCGCCGGCGCCGGATCTCCACCGCCCATTCATGCAGCAAGTCGAGCTCCAACCGCTCTTCGCCAATGCGGGCGCGATGGGCGAGGTAGAATTTTCTCAATTTAGTGCTGCCCGACTTGATGTATTCGAGGGCCTTGTCATAATCCCGCAGCTCCAGGCTCTGCGACGCACAAGCACGGGTGTTCATCATGATGACAAAGGGGCGATATTGTTCAAAAGACCAGATGATTTCGTCGTTGGAGGTATGCTGGCCGACAAAGTCGAGGACGTGCAGATTGCGCAGGGTGTCGCGGATCACGCGCGGATAGTCGCCCAGGCGCATCAGGGCAAGATAGCGATGGTAGAACTGGACCGACTCCTGCTGTAGCAGCCAGCAGTCCAGAGGCGTCAAGCTCAGGTTGTGCCCCCCCTGCTTCTCGGCAAGACGCGCCTTGTTCAGATAATAGGTGTAATAGGACTCGAAACGATGCGGCCGGCGGCCGTCCGGTCGCCCGTCCAGCTCCATCTGAATAATGCCGAGATCCAGCCGCAGCTGCAGTTTCTCCCGGCCATCCTCGCCGTGAACGAGGCGGACGTTGATATCATTGGGCGTGTAGCGCCACTTCTTCAACAGGGGACCGATGTCATCCGTCATTGCGACCTCCCAACAAAAGCCGGTACTGCCCCCACGGATGGTCCGAGAGCTTCAGCTGAAATAGGCCACCGCATTCCGAAAGAGCGCTACGCCATCACCCTCGCGTGCCAGGCCGTTGCGCGTCCAGCGTGGATGATGGGTCGGATCGATGTGCCGCTCCGGATGGGGCATAAGGCCCAGAATGCGTCCGGTGGAGTCACAGATGCCCGCAATATCGCGGTCCGAGCCATTGGGGTTCTCCGGATATGCTGCCGGCCCGCCATCCGCCGCCGTGTAACGCAAGACGATCTGACGATTGGCCTCCAGCCGGTCGAGCACCGCCGGGCTCAGAGCGGCAAATTTGCCCTCGGCATGGGCGACGGGGAGATAAATCGGACCACTCAGGCCCGCGGTGAAAAGGGAGCGGCTATCGGGCACCTGCAGATGGACCCAGCGGTCCTCAAACTTGCCCGAATCATTATGGACCAGGGTGACTTCCTGGGGGCCGCCCAGATCCACCTCCGGCAAAAGCCCTGCTTTAACTAACACCTGAAATCCATTGCAAATTCCGAGGATGAGTCCGCCGGCCTCATGGAAGGCGGTGAGCTGACCGGCGAGTTTGAACTGCAGCTCGTTAGCAAGAATTTTGCCCGCCGAAATGTCATCGCCGTAGGTGAAGCCGCCGGGGATCGCGAGGATTTGATAGGTTGCCAGATGGACCTCGCCGCGCAGCAGTCGGTTGATATGGATCAGCTCGGCCTCGGCTCCGGCGTACTGGAAAGCGAATTGGGTCTCCATGTCGCAATTCGATCCGGCTGCACGCAGCACCAGCACCTTGGGTTTCATCGTCAACTTACCACCTCAGAGTTTCTTGCCAGGAGCGTTTCAAGGTATCAATGGGCTCATCGACCAGCGGTTCATCCGTCAGACCGCGGATTTGCAGACGAGGTGCGGCTGTGACCTCACCTATAAGGGCACAGGGAAGCCCGGCGAAAGCCGTTCTGAAGGCCGCTTCATTCGCGGGTATCACCTCGACCACAAAACGGCTGTTGGATTCGGCGAAGAGCGCCCAGTCACTACGCTGCAGCTCGCTGCGGCGCACCATCGCCTGCAGGCTCACGGCGGCGCCGAGGCCGCCGGCAAAGGCCATCTCCGCCAGGGCTACACCGAGACCACCCTCGGAGCAGTCGTGGCAGGCACGCACCAGCCCGGCATCGATCGCGTCGGCGAGGGCTGTGAAGAGCGCCCGGGCGCGGACAGGATCGACCCGCGGCACCACTCCGCCCTCCTGCCCCATGAGTTCGTAATAATGCGATCCGCCCAGTTCCTTGCCGGTCTCGCCGAGCAGGTAGAGTCTGTCACCGGCGGTCTTGAGGTCCATGGTGACCGCTTTGCGGCAATCCTCCATGACCGCGATCGCGGAGATGAGCAAGGTGGGCGGGATGGCGATACTCTCCCCCGCCTCGGTCTTGTATTCGTTGTTGAGACTGTCCTTGCCCGAAATGAAAGGCGTGCCCAGCGCCTTGCCCATGTCATAACAGGCCTGCGCGGCGCGGAGGAGGCCGCCGAGACGATCGGGTTTTTCGGTGTTCCCCCAGCAAAAGTTGTCAAGCAGCGCGGTGCGCTCGGGACGCCCCCCGACGGCAACGATATTGCGCAAGGCCTCATCGATGGCCGAGGCTGCCATCCAATAGGGATCGAGGAGTCCATATTTGGGATTGAGGCCGTTGGCTAGTATGACGGCGCGGTGGCTCTCAAGGCGCGGCCGGGTGATGCAGGCATCACCCGGGCCGTCGTTGGCCACACCGACCAGCGGTTTGAGGACGCTGCCGCCCTGAACCTCGTGATCGTATTGCCGGATCACCCACTCCTTGCTGCAGATGTTCGGAGCGGCAAGGAGGCGATGCAGGATCATGCCCAGATGGTCGGGCTGCGGAAACGCCGGTTCGGCATTGCCGGGATTCTCCCAGACGGCCTTGCGCACAATGCGCGGCTGGCCGTCGTGCAGGAAGGCCATTTCCAGCTCGCCGACGACGGTCCCATGGTAGCGCAGGCGGATCTTGTGATCGTCGGTGGTGCGGCCGATCACAGTCGCCTCAACATCCTCGGCGGCGAAGAGCGCCAGCGCCGCTTCGAGGTGCTCCGGCGCGACGAAGATCACCATGCGTTCCTGCGCTTCCGAGATCCAGATCTCCATGTAGGTCAGGCCGTGATACTTGAGTGGGATGAATTCGAGATCGACCTCGGCGCCGGTGCTTTTCGCGAGTTCACCGACTGCCGAGGAGAGTCCGCCGGCCCCGCAATCGGTGATGGCGCGGTAAAGACCGCGGTCGCGGGCCTGCATCAGGGTATCCACCAGTTTCTTCTCGACAATGGGATTGCCGATCTGGACGGCACCGCTCCAGGTTCCTTCGCTCTCGCTGTGCAGCTCGCCGGAGGAGGCTGTGGCGCCATGGATGCCGTCGCGGCCGGTGCGTCCACCGACAACCACAATATAATCGCCCGGCACCACCTGTTTTTCGCACCGGTCGCGCGGGATCAGGCCGACATTGCCGCAGTAGACCAGGGGATTGCCGAGGTAGCGTTCGTCAAAGTAGAGGGCGCCATTCGAGGTCGGGATGCCCATCCGGTTGCCGTAATCGCGGACACCAGCCACCACCCCCTGCATCACCCGCTTGGGGTGCAGCACCCCTTTGGGCAACCGCGCGTGAGGCCAATCGACCGGGCCGAAGCAAAAGATATCGGTATTAATGATCGGCTTGGCCCCGAGGCCCGTTCCCATCGGATCGCGGATGACGCCGCCGATTCCGGTGTTGGCACCGCCATAGGGCTCCATGGCCGAAGGATGATTATGGGTCTCCACCTTGAAACAGAGGTTGTACTCCTCGTCGAAGGTGATGATGCCGGCGTTATCCTTGAAGACCGAGACGCACCAGGGCCGGTTCAACTCCTGCGTGACCCGGAAGATCGTCTCCTTGAGAGGATTGTCGATGATGCGGCCTTCGAACTCAACCAGGCCGGTAAGGGTCTTGTGGCTGCAATGTTCCGACCAGGTCTGAGCGATCATCTCAAGCTCGATATCGGTCGGCTCCCGCTGCAAGCTGCGGAAGTGAGCCTGAATCGTCTGCATTTCGACCCGATTGAGGAAAAGGTCGCGTTCGCGGCTGATCGCCAGCAATTGCTCCGCGTCGGCCTGGAGCAGCGGGATATGAATCAGTTCAAAGGGGGCATCGCTGTTCGCGAAAAAGAGCTTTTCACCGGGAACGCAGAGGTGCTCTACCACCTTGTTCATCAACAGCTTCTGGGCGATGAGCTCTTTTTCGGCCGGCGTGAGCCGGCCGGCCAGTTCGTAGCGCCGGGCGGTTTTGACCGCTTCCACCCGGTGCAACCCGAGGTCCGCCGCTCCCTTGCGGGTGGTTTCGGCGACCAGGTCGGTGACACCGCGGTTGAAGGTCACCTCCACCGACCAGACCTCATCACCGGCGGCGCGGTTGAGCAAGGCATTGATGGCATAGTCGTCGGTTACGGCGTCGGCGAGGAGGCGGGTGGCAATGCGCTGCTGCTCCTCAGGCGAGAGCGCTCCCAAAAAATAATAGACGCGAAAGGCGTACACCGCAATGAGTCCGGTGATGCCCAGGTCACGCGCGCCGGCCAACAGCGCCTCACCGGCGGCATCATGGAAGCGGGGTTTTTGGGCCAATTCGATTCGGGTGATCACGGAAACTCCTTTGCTCGGGATTCAATATAGTGTACATACTTTTGTCCCGAAATGCAAAGAAAAAAAGCACCCCAGCGGCTCCCTTCCGGCTCGGCCCGCTTCAATGCAATTTACTTGACTTTCTCGGACAGGATCGGTAAATTTTGATGCATATCACAATACGCTATCAGCGATAGAGCGCCAACTCCGGGGAGAGGCGGCGTAAAGATAATGGCATCGGACCTTATGAGGAGCGGCTCTATTGGATTGTTATCGGCCCGACCCCCCTTTTTCAGCCCCTGAAGTGCAGCATCGCCCGTCCCCGTGCATCTACCTTGTCCGCGCGGGTAAGGGCTTTCACCGGCAGCACCCGGCTTCCGCGATCTTTTTAATTGCGCTGGTGCTGATTCTGCGCGGCGTTCTGCCCACGCCGCTCAAAGCGCTGCAGATCGATTCGACCGCAACCCCCTTGGCCGCCACGCCGGTGCCGGGGACGATACTGGCAGCGCCGGCCCCCGCCGAACGCTCGGCTGCCGACATCGCGGCTGAGATCATCGCCGCTGAAACGGCCGCCTACACGCTGCGCACCGCTTCCCCTTTGACTTTCAAGTCCGACAGCACCGGACCCGAGATCGTCGCTGCAGCGGCGATGGAAAGGTTTCGTCTCGAAATGCGGCAAAAGATTGCCGCCATCAACGGACCGGATTCCACCTTTTTCCAGCCCTTCCTCGGGCTTAAAACCGGAGCGGCCGACGCCGCGCCCCACGGAGCGGTCGAACGCCTGCAACGCGCCCTGCTGCAATGGAACGCCAAACTTCCCCTGAAAATCAACGGCCATTATGACGAGGCTACGGTCAAATCACTCACGGTCTTCAAGCTTGTCTACGATCTCGGCTGCGACGGCTCCTATATCGATCAGAACACCGCTGGCTACCTGCTCGCCCTCGAAGAGGGCCGACGCAAAGAGCTGCAGGAACCGCAGGGGCCAATCGGACGGCTGGTCTACAACGCGGCCCAGTTTCTTGGCCTGCGCTATCGCCTCGGCGGTGACGGCAAAAAGGCGACCGACTGCGGCATGCTGACGCGGATGGCCCTAATCGGGGCCGGTCTGGTGGATGAGGTCTTTAACCGCGTCGCCGCCACCCAATACAAGTATGCCGAAGAGGGGCAGATGGGACTGACCCTGATCGACAAGAACGAAGAACCGGCTCCCGGGGATCTGGTCTTCTTTAACTGGCACACACGCCGCGCCCGCTATCGCTACAAGGGCATCACCCATGTCGGCATTCTCCTCGGCAAAGTGGGCGAAAGCCTCTACGTGCTCGAGGCCAATTCTAACCGCAGAGAACGCAAGGTCACGATTCTCGATCGGGCTAAGTCGATTCATCGGATCGCCGGCTACGGCCGCTTCACCGCTGCGCCTGAGGAGGGACCCATCGAGCTCTCCCGCGACACCACAGACTGACCCCCCTTCCCAATCAGCCCAGCCCCCCGCATGCCAACCGCTGCCCGGGGCTTTTTTTTTGAACGGCCGGGCATAAAAAAAAGCCCCTTCTGCCTCATGGCAAGAAGGGGCTTTGTCACATCTGCCGAATCGCCTGATCCCGACCGCACCGACACTGATTTCGTACCACGCGAAATCAATGCACCCAGGGAGACAGTGGGGGAGGCCGTCTCCGCTTACTTCAGGCTTTCGCAGACTTGGGGTTCAGCCTTTGGGAGAGTCATGAATGCTTCAGTTCGTCCGGGCTGTCGTCTCACCTCCACTGTAAGTATACAAAAAAAAATTAACGAAGTCAAGCTTTTTTTGGCTGATTGTCATTATTTTTGGCTCTTTAGCCATTTATTATCATTTATTCTTGTTATATTAAATAATTTATTCTAAATTATGGCGGCTCGAGCTGGTCCGGACTCTTACGAATAAGGAGAACCCCATGAAACGAATGATCGGCATCCTCTTTGCAGCGGTAATGTTATGGCCGACCCTCCAGGCAGGCAGCGAAATCGGGCGCGGCGTCTCCCAGGCCATCGTACAAATCGTTAAAATTGACGATCAGGACGTCATTATTTATTTGCATCAGGACCAAAAAAGTGATAAATTAATACTGGATGGCTATCAACAGATATATTTGGCTCCCGATTCACCCTGGCCCATTCCGGATACGACTAAACATCCATGAATCGGGATGGTTCATGCGAGGTCATTGCTTCAAAAAGGACCAGCCGAGCTTTTGCAATGCCTTTGAACCTGATACGAAAAATTCTCATCGCCTGGCTCGTGATGAACATTCTCTGGCTGGCGGCTTCCTTGTTGCCGCACGCCGAGGTGCATTTTCTCAGCTGGGCCAACCACTCTCTCTACAGCCTGCTCCTGCTGCTGGCCCTGGCCATAGCCAGACGAGACCTCTACAAGAAGAGCATCTTTTTCGGCCTCGCGCTCTATTTTCTGGCGCACCTCCTCTCCATCCTGCCCATTTTCATCGGCAGGGGCTATCTCTTCGGCACCAATGTCCAATGCCTCCTCATCTGGCTTTATGCCCAGATTCCGGTCCGGCTTTTTGGATGCCTGACCGTCTTCCTGCTGGTCATCCATTATATTGTGCCGCCGCGCTGGCAGCGCCGGGCCGATCTTCTGGCCCTCCTGGCTACTCTGGGGGCCGCCGTCCTCCTCTTTGAGCCCTACTGGTCCACCACCACCTGTATTGACCATGCTGGCTGGCTGAATGCTTTCATCCGGCGCTTGTTGCCCTTCTCGGTGGTGCCCGTTCTGCTCCTGGTGCTCTACGGCGTCCACATGTTCCGGTATAACCGCCCCGATGCCCTGTATCTCAATCTGCTCGCGTTCCAGCTCTTTTTCATCCATGCGCTCAATGTAGCCGATTATCTTGCCTACACCGCCAATATCAAGGTCTATGGCATCGATCAGTACTTTCTGCTGGGCTGCCTTATTGCCCTGGTGATGATCCTCCTTTTGCGTCTCGGAGTTCTTTTTTCGGAGAAAGAGCGATTCTATGAACGGCTGATTTTCGACCCGGCCTACCTCTCACGCGTGCCGGTCCTCTATTATGACCAGTCTCTGCTGCGCTGGTGGCCGCTGCTGCGCTCTCTGCTGAACCGCTCCATGTCCATTCATCTCGTCGTCGGGCTCCTTTATCTGGCGTTGTCCCTGATGGCCGGCTCTCTCTATACAACGCTCAAGCTGACCTTGCTGATTTTCTGGATCGGCATCCTCATTGTCCTGCTCGAACAGAAATATGCCCGGAGCCAGAGCGGCACCGTGCTGAATGAATCCAAGGTGAACGTCGCCGGGTCCAAACAGGGGGATCGCGCAGGCGCTTCTGCTGCTTTGCCCTGAGTCGAAATCCGTTCTTTGTGACACCTAATCAACACAGGGGGGCTTGATGCGATGGCCCTGCCCAAACCCAACGGTCACTCCCTTTGCACGGAGAGCATCTATGCGCGTTTTTGGTTCAACCTTGATCAACAACACCCTGATCGGCGTCTCACCGGAGATCGAAGCCGTCCGCAACCAGATCATCCAGCTGGCAAAATCGATGAACAACGTCCTGGTCTATGGCGAGCTGGGCACCGAGATCCTGCCCGCCGCACGGCAGATTGCCGAACAGATGCATCTGGAGGCCTCGCGGATTCATGAGGTGAAGGGAAGCCTCATCGAACAGAAACTGCAGCCCTGGTTGAGCCGGCTGGAGGAGAAGAACGCCGCCGGTTCTGCCGCCGTATTGATCATCGACGGCCTGGAGACCGTCAACGCCACGGCGCAGGTACTGCTTCGGGATATACTGGCAGCCCCTCCATCCGGCATCGAGTTGCGCGTCATCTCGACTGCGCTTCCAGGCATCCATGAAGCGGTGCAAAAGAAGGGCTTTCTGCCGGAGCTGTTCATCACCCTGACAGCGAGTTCCGTGCGCATCCCGCCCCTGCGCGAGCGCAAAGAGGATGTCCCCCTGATCTTTGAAGCCGTTTTGCAGCAGATTTTTGGACAAATGAACCGGCCCATTCCGCCGGTCTCGTTTGACCTGGTCATGCACCTGGTCACCCACCAGTGGCCCGGCAATATGATTGAGCTGGAAAAGATGGCTTACGAGTTGGCGCTGCAGGAAGCGCCACAGCCGGCGACGGTGGCCGCTGCCGTGCAGACCGCCGCGCTGCCGCAAATCGGCTCGCTTTCGGAGGCCATCGAGGCGTTGGAGAAGAGCCTGATTAAGAGAAGCCTGGAACAATTTGGCGGCAGCCAGCGCAAGACTGCACACGCCCTCGGCCTCACCGAACCCAATCTTCGCTACCGCATGAAGAAACTCGGCATGAATAAAAAGCTGGTCTATTCAGTCGACTGAGCCGCTATTTAGCCATCATCATCCTGCCCGCCTTGATCTCCTACTGGTCAAGGCGGAACACGCAGAGATAAATCCAGCTTGGCAGTGCATAGCCCCCCGGCGTCGCCTCCATTCCACCACAGCCGTTGCAGCCCCCCCTGGATCTCCGCAGCCAGGGTGGCCACCCATCTTCCCACGATATCACAAACATAAAAATCGACCCTGCCGCCGCGCTGCAGCGTGTATTCGAAGGCTGTCCCGCCATGGAAGGAATTGGGATAGCTTTGCTTCAGTACAAAGGACTCCGGTTGGTTTTCCGCTGCGACCGGAAGGCGCATCGCGGAGGCCGCATCGCGCAGGTAAAAGGTGTAGGCCACCCCTCCCTTGTCGAACCAGGAGAGGCCCAGATCACCTTTGTCATAAACGTATCCATACTCCGTGCTGGTCCGCGTTGGATCATGGACGATCGGATCGCCGGCTGGCGTAAAACCCGCCAGCATCACCAGATGGCTGCTGGCCAGAGATCCACCTTCCAGTACCCCACATCGAGCCAGGGCGACCAGCCCGTCAGATAGGGAAAGCGCATCATCACCCTAAAGCTACCGTTGTCGCCGGGCGCGGTGCCGTTCCATGAGGGCAATCCCTCATCGAAGGGTTACGGCGCACTTTGAGGATTGAGGATGAGAAAACCGGAGGTCGCCCCCTGCACCAGCCGTACATCGCTGCTATCCGGCATTACTTCAAGATTGCCCGAGGATTCGGCATGCGCCAGAAGCGAATCGCCGCCGCTGATCACCCTCAGTTGGTCGGGATAGCTACTTTAGCTGTGAAGTACGGAGAGGCCGCCCGTCAGTAGCGACAGGAACAGCAGGCGGTAACCTGAAATCGGAGCGCGTTTCATTGCGGTCTCCGGATGAGGAGGTCTGGTCTGCGCAGGATACGCGGGAATGTCTGGTCAGGGGTCCGGTCATGGCGCGTTTACAACGGTTTGGCGAAGGCCTTAGGGCGATACAGGTGCGACTAACGCAAAGCGATACACGCTGAATCCGCTCAGTTGTAAAAATTCCAAACAAAACCCCATCGGATCAACCGTTTGGGCTGAGGATAAGTACCGGTGACCGCGACTTCATCGCCGAGCGGATTTTGCAGCATGAAAAAGAGCGCGGCATCCTTGATGATCGCCGTGGCCTGGAACCAGGGAAGCGTTGCGGCGCCTAGGCGCTGCCGCTCCGCAGAAGCCTCAGCGTACCATGGCAGCGCAGCGTGGCGCTCACCCCAGAAGGAGCAGCCGAAACGAAGGCGCAGATCGAGATCGCCGGAGAAAAAGCGGTGATTGATCTGCAGCCAGCCGGCCGCCGCGGTTTCCGGCTGATCGCACGGAGGCGCCTCTTGGAAGATCAATTGTTTGGCTTTACCCCAAAATGTCAACCAACTCGAGATCCGCCATTCTGCAGCGCCGTCCAGACTGAACCGCCACTCCTCCTTCTGATTCTGATACCGGGGCGTATGGCGTCCGTCATCCCATACCAGCAATACCGCATCGGCGATCCGGCTGGCGCCGGCCGCTGCGAAGAGCTGCACAGCGTCGGTACTGCGGTGCAGGCCCACGCCGAGATGATCGGCGCGCTCGGGAGCCAGATCCGGATCGCCCTGAGCGAAGGGGCTCTGCTCAAAACGCGCGGCCAGCGAAGCGGTTGAGCGGCTGCGCTCATACCAGACCAGGGTCCGCCAACCGGCTGCGAGGAGGCTGCGTACCTGCAACTGAGGAAGCAGGGCAAGGCCCTCTCCTCCCCCCGCCTTCTCGAGTGCCAGTTGCGCGCTTACGGCCAACCCGGTCCCGGGATGCGCCGTCGCACGACCCCAGGCGGTCACCAACCTGGCAGCATGATCTCCCCAATCGCCACCCCGGAGTGCGGTGTTGCGGAGGAAGACGCCGGCCGCACCGTCCAGCTTGCGCCAATGCAGGTTAGCGCTGCTGTGCAGATCGACGCGGAGCGCATCGGTGCTCTCATCCCAGACGCCATGACGATAGCCGTAGCGCTCGCGATGGTGGTCGGTAAGCTGGATCAGGGTTTGCCAGCGCTCTTTATACTGCAGCTCCAGGCCGTGATCGTAACGGCTCTCCTTCTGGTGGGGTTGAGAAAGCCCGGGAGCCAGGAAAGGTTTCGAGAAGAGCGGCAGATCGAGGTCGGAGGTGGTGTAAAGCAGCCGGTAGTCCGCGCGCCATGGCTGGCCGAAGGTGCGGGAAAACGCCACAGTAATCTTCTGGGCGCGGTATTTTTCGAAGGGAGCGTCTACACCGGCATAGTTCTTGAGTACCCCACCGACGTTGACGCGCAGATGCTGCGAATAGCGCAGTCCAGCGCGTACGTCAATATCATCATAGCCGTTGCCGCCGGTGCGGTAGGCGACCTGGGAGCGCAGGGAATCGGCGGCAAGATCGCGGCCGGCGATCTCGAGGGTCTGGCTGGCGGCCAGCTCCGGAAAGGGGCGGCTGGCCGGATCGGCGAAAAGCGTCTGACGGGCGATGCTTTCGACCGGAACCAGATTGAGGTCCGCACGTCCGGTCAGCGGATCATCCATCCTGAAGTGATCATAGACCAGGTTGAACTGCGAGGGCGGCGCCGCGAAGAGGGCGCCCCAGGCCGGCAGCCCGATGCTGCCGCGGTCGAAGAAATAAGTGCCGGGAAGCTGGGCGAAGAGGTCACCTGCAGAACCGTAGCCTGAGCCGATCCGCAAAGTGGAATCGGCGCACAAGGGTCCGCCGGGGAATTGGGCAAATGCCCCCGCGGCGAAAAAGAGCAGGAAAAGCCGGACGAAGAGGGTGCGCATGCGCGCTCCGTCAGTCAAGAGTGATGCGGCGTAGCCTCTGCAGCAGCGCGGGCAGCAACAGGGCAAACACCAAGGTATTGCCGAGAAGATGGATCCCGTAAAAGGCCATCCCGGAAAGGAACACCGTCACGAGCTGGCGGGCATTCCCTCCGGTCATCAGCACGGCGAAGCTCAGGGTGGTCAATACGTCGTAGAAGAGCGTCAAAAGAAACCCGAGAGCGCCGAACAACAGGGCCTGCACCCAGGACGGCCGCGCCAGCCAGCGGCTGCGTCGCATCCATCCCCCAGCCATCCCGGTCAGGGCGATCGCAAAGATCTGGGCGATAAACAGCGGCGGTGTTGGCGCACCGTAGGGATTGAAGAGCGAAAAAAGGAGCATCGAGAATGCGCCGATCAGCAGGCCGGTCCCGGGGCCAGTCAGGAATCCCGAAGCAAAAACCGCGGCTGTGAAGACCTCCAAATTGGGAATGGCTAAAAAAAGATAGCCGAGCGTCACGCACAGGGCGACGAGCAGGGCAGCGAGCAGCCAGTGATAATAGACGGGGCGGTGCGGCAAAGAAACTCCCGTTGGTTGTTCTGCAATTTAGAGAAGCGGTTGGTGAATATCAAGGAGATTTTCACCCCATTTTTCTCTTGCATCGCAGAGGGAAATTGATTATTATTAGGTGTACTTTTATACATCTTTTATGGAACAGCCATGCGATTTGAGACCATAAACGAGGCGGTCGAGGTGATCAGCTACTTCGATGGCCAAAAAATGCGGCCGATGCGCTTCCGCTGGCGCAGTCGGCCCTATCATATTATCCACATCAATGGCATCTGGAGCGAGCAGCAGGGACGCGACCGGATCTACCATTTTCATGTCAGCACCCGCGAATCGGGCTCCTTCGAGCTGATCTATCAGAACAGCGGTCTCGCCTGGCGGCTCGGACGGGTGAGCGTGGAAGAGTGAAACGGGAAAAGCCCCACCGGTCGCCCGGCGGGGCACTTGGGATCACAAATCCTCGATCCGTTTAAAGCGCGGCACAAGGAAATACATCACCGCCCAGGCCATGAGATAGGCCAGAGCGCAAAAAGCAAAAACGAGGGTATAGGCGACGGTCAGGCGCTCCTGAACAAGCGGTCCCTGGAGGTTCTTGAGGGCTTCGAAAGCGTGAGCATCCACCGCCTGCAGTTGGGTGACGACCTCCCCGGGCAGATCGGCCAGGGCCTTGGTGTTGAGATTGACCACCTCGCCGTGCTTGTTGACCAGGGAGAGGGCCTTGATCTTTTCCAGGAAGCCGCCGAGGTTGTTCATTTGGGCCTGGGCAAAGGAGCGGGCAATGCCGGCGCTGCGGTAGCCGTCAAAAAGCCAGCCGGCCGCTTTGTTGATGACGATGCCGCCGATGCCGCCCGCCATGCCGCCGATGCCGGTCACGCTTGCAACCGCCTTCTTTGGGAACATATCCGAGACCGTGGTGAAGATATTGGCGGACCAGGCCTGATGTGCGGCCGTGCCGAGACCGATAATCAGCACCGGCAGCCAGTAACTGTAGCTGCCCAGATACTGGGCGGACAGCACCACCAGCGGGATGGCGGCGATGCGGAGCATCGCCTTCATGCGTGCGGCATAGGGTTCCAGCCCCTGGTTGATGAAATGCATGGGCAGCCAGCCGCCGGCAACGCTGCCGACTGTGGACATGCTGTAAAGGACGGCGAGGGGAAAGGCGACCATGGTCCCGGTCATATGGTACTGGGCTTTGAGGTAGGCCGGCAGCCAAAACAGGAAGAACCACCAGACGCCATCGGTCATGAACTTGCCAAAGCTGAAGGCCCAAGTCTGTTTATAGCCCAATAACCGGAACCAGGAGATCTTTTCATTGGGCGCCTCGTTGCCTGGCACGGACTCCTCGGCATCGCTGTGGATATAGGCGAATTCGGCCGGCTTGACGCGTTTGCTGAGCCGGGGGGCCTCATAGAGCCAAAACCAGAATAGCAGCCAGAGCAATCCGATACCACCGACGATGATAAAGGCTGCTTGCCAGCCGAGATGCCCCGCAATCCAGGGCACGGTGAGCGGCGCCAGAATCGCCCCGACATTGGCGCCGGAGTTGAAGATCCCGGTGGCCAGAGCGCGTTCCTTCTTCGGGAACCACTCCGCAATGGTCTTGATCGCGGCCGGAAAGTTGCCCGATTCGCCGAAGCCGAGAAGGCCGCGGGCGGCCATGAAGCCGCCGGTACCGCGCGCCAGGGCATGCAGCATGGCTGCGATCGACCAGACCAGCAGCGAAAGGGCATAGCCCAGCTTGGTTCCGAGCCAGTCGATCAGCCGCCCTGCAAAGAGCATCGAAATGGCGTAGACGAACTGGAAGACGGCGACTATATTGGCGTAGTCGGAGTCGCTCCAGTTGAACTCCACCTCGAGGCGGTCCTTCAGCAGGCTGAGCACCTGGCGATCGAGATAGTTGACGGTCGTGGCAAAAAAGACCAGGGCACAGATGGTCCAGCGATATTTACCGATCTTTGCACTCAGTTCGCTCACCTCAGTTCCTTTCCGGTTATCACTGCACCCGCATCAGTCGATTATCAGGGTCATGATTGAGTGAGGTAGACTCGTTACATCGGCCGCCATCCCGCTGCGCCAGAGCTTGTAGGGGAGGGTTTCATCCGAGAGATTGAGGACGATCACAGCGAGCTTGCCGTCGGGATTGACAAAGCCCGTGGTCAGCAGCTTGTCGCGGTTGGAGCAGGCGATGATCCGCCTGGCCCCGGGCCGGACGAATTTGCTAAAGTGGCCGAGGTAATAAAATGAGTTCATGTAGTAGAGATCGCCTGCGGCAGTCTTGTGGACCGGGGCGTAGCAATAGTTGCCGACGTGGTTGGGTCCCCCCTTCTCATCGAGCAGGACGTTCCAGTCGGTCCAGCCGACGGCCCCGTTGTTGAAATCGCGCACCAGGGACTCGCCATAGCGTTCGCCCCAATGCCATTCGCCCAGTTTCTCGGTCGAATAGGGATAGGTGCAGCCCTCGGTGAAGATCAAGTTTATTTCTGGAAAGGCCTCGTGCACCCGCTTGACATTATCGAAGACGTCGTTCATGTACCAGTGAAAACCGACGCCCCAGACGTACCGCGCCGCTTCGGGATCGTTTAGGATCGTGCTCGCGCGCTGATAGAGCAGATCACGGTTGTGATCCCAAACGATCAGTTTTTTGCCGGCCATGCCCGACCGGGCGAGGGTGGGGCCGATGTACTTTTTAACGAAATCACGCTCCTCTTCGGCGGTAAAGATACAGCTCTCCCAGGTCTGCGTGGCCATGGGCTCATTCTGCACCGAGAGGCCCCAGACCGGAATCCCTTCGGCTTCATAAGCCTGGATGAATTTGACATACAGGTTGGCCCAGGCCTGAGCGCACTCCGGTTTCAGCTTGCCGCCGTGCAGCATGTCATCGTTGGTTTTCATCCACGCCGGCGGGCTCCACGGACTGGCATAGAGGAGGATGTGGCCACCGGCCGCGGCCATGGCCTTCTTGATGAAGGGGATCTTGAACGACTTGTCGTGTGCAATGCTGAAGCTTTTCAGCTCCAGATCGCCACGCTCGACATACGCATAACTTTCGCTCGAAAAATCGCAGCTCTGAATATTGGTTCGCGCCAGGGAGTAGCCCAATCCCCGGTCAGGATCGAAGTAGGCGGTCAGCAGCTCCTGCTGCTTGGCTTTGGAGAGGCTGAAAAAGGTTTCCGCCGAGGCATCGGTCAGGGCGCCGCCGATGCCGATGACGGTCTGAAAGGTATGGGTTGGATCGATGAAGACGCAGGGCTGGGTTTCGAGCGGCTGGCCGAAGGCGGCGAACTCCACGGTCCCCAGATCCGCCATGCGGGCGGCGCTCGACTGCGCCGTCTGGTAAATCCTGACCTTTCCGGGAGATGCCGTTACGGTGTCAGGGGCTTTCTTTTCCGCAGTGCAAGCCAGGAAAAGGGCGGATGTTAGGGTCAAAGTAATCAGGGATGGTTTCACACAGCCTCCTTTGAGAATAATCCGTCCAGTTTGGTTCGGCATTGGGGACAGCAACCCGATTCGAGATAATTGGCCGAGATGGTATAGCCGGAGCGTTCGATCAACAGGACTCCACAACGGTAGCAGTAGGTGTTCTCACCGATATCACCCGGGGCATTGCCGGTATAGACATAGCGCAATCCGGCTTCCAAGCCGATCCGCCGAGCCTTGTGCAGGACCTCCAGCGGCGTCGGCGGGAGATCAATCATGCGATACTGCGGATAAAAACGGCTGATATGCCAGGGGGTCTCCGGACCCAGTTCGTCTTTAATAAAGAGTGCGATTGCATGCAGGCTCTCTTCATCGTCGGAATAGCCCGGCACCGCCAGGGTGGTCACCTCGAGCCAGATCCCCAGCTTTTTTAAAAGCCGCAGGGTATCGAGGACCGGCGCCAAGGCGCCTCCCACCACGCTGTGGTAAAAATCCTCATTCCATCCCTTGAGATCGACATTGGCGGCCGTCAGGCAGGGAGCTATTTCCCGCAGCGGCGGCTCATGAATAAAGCCGTTGGTGACCCAGATCGTATCAATACCCTGGGCGTGCGCGAGCCGGCAAATCTCGAGGGCATATTCGTAATAGACCGTCGGTTCGGTATAGGTACAGGCGAGGGTGCGGCAGCCGCCGGCCACTGCCTGTTCGATCACCAACCTGGCCGTAACCTCACGACCTCCCCACACGTCCTGCCCCGGCCTGATCTGGGAGATCTCATGGTTCTGGCAAAACCGGCAGCGGAAATTGCAGCCCGCCGCGGCTATCGAGAAGCAGCGGCTGCCGGGATAAACATGATACAACGGCTTCTTTTCGATCGGATCGACATGTAGGGCTATGGCCTTGCCATAATTGAGGGAGTAAAGCACGCCCTCCCGGTTTTGCCGCACGCCGCAAAGCCCGCTCCGGCCCGGAGCGATCACGCAGTCATGGGGACAGAGGCGGCAAAGGACCTGCCCGCCCGGTGCCGCCACGCTATAGAGCGCGGGGTGCAATCTGGCCTCCTAACGGTTGGTCATCAGCGTGTGAATCCTGGCCGCCAGCAGCCGAAGCTTCTCGCTGGCTATCTTTTCGGGCAGGGGGAGAAAACAGGCGATGACATACCGATGGCGGCCGTCATCAACAATCCCGACATCGTGCGTCCAGTTGCTGTACCAGCCGGTCTTGTGGTAGAACATCGCCTGCGACGGCAGCCCGGCGGCGAGCTTGGAAGTATCGAGCTGCCCGCCCATGAGACAGAGCAGTTGCATGCTGACCCAGGGCGAGACCAACTGGCGCCGGGCGATCCGGCAGAGGAAATCAGCGGCATGCAGGGCGCAGGTTTCTGTGCCGCGAATCTTCTCATAACCGGGGTCCTCGAATGGCCGTTTCAGGAATTTGCGCGTGACCTCGCTGCCATACCAGTTGTAGCGGTGCATCAGGGAGTCAATGCTATTACGGCTGGCCAGGTCGATGAGGCAGTTGGCGGCCGAATTATCACTGCGGGTGATCATCAGGTCGAGGAGGTATCGCACGGTCACGGTATCGCCGCCCTGCAACAGCGGCCGCGGATCGAGGGTCCACTCTTTTGAGCGGTCGACGGCGTTGATATCCCGGACGATGTGCGGCGTCGCCAGATCGAGCCGCCCTTTGCTGATCTGATCGAGGATCTCCGCAGCGACATACATCTTGTAGATCGAGGCGGGGTAGATGAAATTGTCCATGTACACCCCGCCGAGGTGCGTTTTTTTTCCGGCAAGATCCGCAACCGCGAGTGAAATCAGTTCAGGGCCATCTTCGGTATCGAAGGGGCCTTCCAGGCCAAGATCCCGAACCACAGCGGCGAGTTGCGTCGACAATTTGGCATCGTATTGACAGTAATCGGGGATCTGTGGGGATTGGGCTCCAGCTGCCACGGTCACAAGCAGGCCGGCCAGGAGCATGCAGGCTATGGTCATGGTCTCACTCAACTGGTTGATCTGAGATGCAATTTACTAATCCATGCGAACATTGGCAACACTTTATTTGCCTGCCATTTCCCGGCATGCGATCCGCCCGGAGGCCCAAAAAAACGCTTGTTCTCACCTAAAAAGTTGCTAAGTTTTCTCTGGCATCGGATTCATCCCCATCGGTAGCATAAACGCACGGGAAACCACATGATCTATCACCCCTACGGCACGACGGGCATACAGGTCTCGGCCATCGGCTTTGGCGGCATGCGCTTCCCCGACCAGCACGACGTCGAGGGCTGCGCTGCTCTGGTCAAAAAAGCCTACGACCTCGGGATCAACTATTTCGATACCGCGATCGGTTACGGTAAATCCGAGGAACTCTTCGGGGTTGCCTTCCAGGAGATGAAAAAGCTACGCCGTGATAAACCCTTTTATGTTGCGACCAAAACCAATAAGGCCGAGCCGGATCAAATCCGCCGCGAGCTCGAGGCCTCGCTGCAGCGCATGGGACTCGATCAGATCGATTTTTACCACATCTGGTGCGTCGTGGACCGGGAATCGTTCATTAAACGCCAGCACAAAGGGGCCTTGCAAGCCTTCGAACAACTGCAACGCGAGGGGCTGGTTCGGCACATTTGCGTCTCAAGCCATATGAACGGGGCCGAGATTGAATGGATGCTCGAGGAATACCCCTTTGCCGGCATCCTGCTGGGCTACTCAGTGATGAATTTTGCCTACCGCGACCAGGGGATCAGCGCGGCGGCCAGGCTCGGGCGCGGCGTGGTCATCATGAATCCCCTCGGCGGCGGGATCATCCCGCAGCACCCCGAACGCTTCGATTTTGTGCGTACCCATGCGGATGAAACCGTCGTCCAGGGCGCATTGCGCTTTCTCCTCAACGATCCGCGCATCACGACGGCTCTGGTGGGATTCAGCAATCAGGCGCAGCTGGATGAGGCCATTGCTGCCGCCGACGGATTCACTGGACTGACGGAGGTGGCTGTCCAGGAAATTCGAAGCCACCTCAGCACCTCATTTGATGCGCTCTGTACGGGCTGCGCTTATTGTGATCATTGCCCGGAAGGGGTGCCGGTGCCGAAGATGATGGACAGCTACAACCAGTTCATGCTCTCCGGCAAGCCGGAACACATCGCCGAGCGTCTCGGCTGGCATTGGGGCATCAGCCGCAAGAGTCCAGTATTTGACCTTTGCAGCGAATGCGGGTTGTGCGAGGAGGCCTGTACGCAAAAACTGCCGATCCGGGAGCGCTTGAAAGAGATCAAGCGCATGGTGCAGAAGCCCAGGTGAATGAAGATGGCATGCTAATAGGTGAAGCGGAGCAGCTTTCAACGGATTCTGGATTCACCGCCGTTTAGCTGCAAGCGGCATTGATAACAGTGTGGTCCATGCTGCTGATATCCCGACCAGTTATCGAGAGAAGAATCAGGAATCCGACAAGATCGATTCGCGTCAAATAGCGAGCGAATTGCACGGCGGGGCGGCGCGAGGAGGTCGGGTGGGCACCAGAGCCGAATACCGGCGCTCATGGCACCTGGTGGGCGCGAGATTTTAGGGCAGGATCAATCGCCGATATGAAGCGTCAGCTGCAGAAGCGCCTTGACCCGCACATAGTTATCAAGAAAGAGCCGGACGCTGCGCCCATTGCTTCCGGCCAGCTGCACACGATGGGCGAAATAGAGCGTTTTGGTGGAAGCCGTCGCGTTTTGAAAGAGCGGAACGTCGGCCGGATCCAGGGCGATGCGGCTGGTTGCGGTTGCGGCAGTTGTAACGCGGCCTGCTGCATCTATGGCAGCCGCCACCAGCCGGACCGGTCCAAAGACCAGATCGGGCGTCGTGAATAGGCGGCTCGAGTCGCTGGCAAAATAAAACCTCACCTCGCCGGCCACCGGAAGATGATTTTCGACCTCCACTTCCAACTCACCAGCACGCAGGCGTTCCATGGCCTCGCCCGAGAGCGTCACTGTGCCTTTCTCATCCCAGAATGCATCCCCTCCAGCGTCTGCAGGCGAAATGTATAAGGCGTTGGGATCGCCATCGATCTGCCGGGATTCCCAAACGAGGTTGCAGGGCAGCTCCAAGTCGAAACGGGCCGCAATCACATCGCCGCTGCGTACGCTGCCATAGACCAGGCTGTCACCGATGTCCACGGTGCCTGTCACAGCGATCCTATCGGGCTGCTGGTTGATGAATGCCACGATTGCGCTGTTGTTCGCGGTCCAGGGCGGTGGGGTGTAGAGTCGGCCCGTCGGGGTTGCGGCCGGGACAGCGAACTCGAGCGGGAAGGGCACACCCGCGCTGCCATTTCGAAAGCCATGCAGCGCACCACGGAAGCGTAGCGGCAGATTGAGTGTGCTATAGACCGTCACCTGGAGCCGTGCCTCACGCAAGGTGATGCCCTCCAGGTCACCCCACGCGCCGGCCACATCGAGGGCGCGTACGGTGCTGTCGAGGCCGACCGCCCGCGGTGCAAGACGGCCGCTGAAACGGCCGACGCGCACCCCTTCGAGGGAGAGGGCAAAACGAATCTGGGTCGCGACGCCGATTTCGACAAATCCGCTGCGCATATCATCCGTGGTCGCGCGGATGGTCATCTGAATCTGCTGTGGTGATCCCACGGCCGGCAGGGCAAAATCGGCGGTCAGCCCAGCCAGATCAACCTCGGTGCGCGTGACCAAGCCCGGATTGAGCCCCAGAGTGAGGGTCAGCGCCTTGTGGGTGGCGGGAACGGTGATCTGGGGAAATTCCAGGGTGAGCGCCGGGCTGCTGAAGGGAGAACGGTTGTCGATTTCGAGGCGCAAACGGCCGCTCTCGAATACGGCTTCATCGATGGCATTCCCGGCGGCATCCGCCAGGGCCATGGTTTCGCTGCGTTCCAGGGTCGTGGCAGGAATACGCGCTTCGGCTGCGGCAACGACGAATTGGGTCAATTCCACAACGAGATCCACAGGGAGATCGGCGGAAACGGTGATCAGCCGGCCACGGCTTCCGGGCGAGTCGCCGCTGATCAACCATCGCGCCTCGCGCGGAATGGTACATCCGCCCATATCAAGCATGACCGCGCTGGAATCGCCGGCAGCGATCCGGCGTATCAGCGGGCTGGAGACGACCAGGCTGCCCGTAACGCTGTTCTGCAGGGTGAGGATGAGATTCTCAAGATCGACATTCAGACGGTTATAGAGATGGAGGCGCGCGGAGCCGCGGATCAGCGACGCGTAGAGCAGATCCTCACTGCTGTGGACGGCGGCTGGGACGTAATTGAAGGAAAACGGGGCGATAGCCGCGGTTGTCCCGGTGAGGGAGACCGCCTCAGAAGTCAGCTGCGACCACAGATAGCGTTCCGCCATGACCGGAACGCTCGGAATTGTAAAAGCATCGAGGCCCAGGGTAAGGCTTTCATGGAAATCCGGGAGGGTCAGGTAGGCCCCGACCTGCGTGGTATCGAGCGCCTCGGAAAAATGAAAGGTGAGGAGGCTGTCGGCTCCCGCGACAAAATTATCCTCCTCTGCGATCAGATCGGCAAGGGTATAACGGTGATCCATCACCGGGATATTCACGGTCGTATCCCAGTTCGGGACCTTGGGGGACTCCAGTGAACAACCCCAAAGCAGGAAGGCAACCACGCCCGACCCTCCTGCAAGAAGATATTTATACAACCCGCTCATCCAGCCACCCGAGATCCTGCTTCCCATTTACAGAACATACCGGCAATCCGCCGGCTCTGCGTACTCCCCCTTGCTGTCGACTTTAGGCGTTACCGCCGAGCCGTCGCAGTGATTTGACCAGGGCTTGGGTGCCTTCCCGGCCCTCACCGTGCGCCTGGCAGCCAGTGAAGAGCTGGTGTACCAGGGCCAGCGCCGGCGCCGGAAGCTGCATTTCGCGCGCTGCCTCGAGGGCCAGCCGCAAATCCTTCTGCTGTAAATCGATCATAAATCCCGGAGCAAAATTGCCCGCCGTCATCCTGGGGCCCAGATTGGTCAGCTGCCAGGATCCCGCCGCGCCGCCCTTGACCGCATCGATCATCACCAGGGGATCCACCCCCGCCTTGCGGGCGAACTCGACCGCCTCGCAGACGGCAAGGTTGGTTACCGCGCCGAGGATCTGGTTGCAGAGTTTGACGGTCTGGCCCATGCCGTGTCCGCCAACCCAGGTGACGCTTTTGCCCATCGCCTGGAAAACCGGAAGGCAACGCTCAAAGACCTCCTTTTTCCCGCCGACCATGATGGCCAGGGTTCCGGCGATGGCGCCGATATCGCCGCCACTCACCGGGGCATCGAGCATCTCGCCGCCCTTCGCTTCAATCTCGGCCGCCAGTTTGCGGGTCACCGCCGGAGAGATGGTGCTCATATCGATCACCACCCCGCCAGGATGGAGGCCTCTCAGGATCCCGTTCCCGCCCAACACCACCTCCTCGACATCGGGAGAATCGGTGACGATTGTGATCACCACCTCGCTCGCAGCAGCCACCTCGCGCGGCGAAGCGGCGCCCGATGCGCCTGCCGCCAGCAGTTTCTCCATCCGCCGGGGCGTGCGATTGTAAACCGTCAGCGAAAAGCCCACTTTGAGCAGGTTGAGGGCCATGGGCTCACCCATGATGCCCAGTCCAATGAACCCGATCTTCATACGTTTCTCCTTTTGTGTGGGAGGCTGGTGAACTCAATAGGCCGAGGTCATGTGATGCTGCCAGATTTTCCAGCGCCCCTCCTGTCTGACCAGGATCGTCGTATAAAAACCTTGCACCTTCGAGGGTTTGCCGTTGCTGGTGATCGCGACCGTACCCTGGTAGCGTGCCACCGCCAGGTTCCCCTCGCAGCGGATCTCTGCGTCGCCCAGTTCGGTCTTGATCTGCTCCCAACGCTCAAACATGGGATTGAAATAATCACCGATCTGGCTGGCGTTGAGGGTCTTGCCGTTGAGGGTATACCAGTACATATCCCTGGTGCACAGGGCGCGCAGGGCGGCGATGTTTTTGGCGTCGAAGGCCGCATGGAAGTCCCTCACGCCCTTTTTAATTTCAGGATCCTGATTGCCGGTGCAGCCGGTCATCAGGGTCAGCAGCAGTAGAGCCGCCATTCCTTTATGCATCAGGCTATTCCTCTTCGCTCTTCAATGGTTCTCCGGCGGTAAGCGCCATCCGCTCGGCCCAACCGGCTTCCTCGTCTCGGCCATGCTTACGGCAGCCGAGGGCATAAATACGGCATTTTTCCGCGAGTGCAGCCAGGGTGGCGGCCTTATCCTCCGCTGCCAAATGGCCGGATGTCACCATTTTTTGCAGTGCGATGATCCGGTAGCGATCCAGGCTGTGTTGGCGCGATAACTGCGGCCAGGGCCCCGCGCGTTTGATGATCAATTTCTCCGCCAAGAAGAGCACGGGATTCTGGCTGGTTATCCGCAACCAGAGATCATAGTCCTCACAAGCGGGCAGGTTTTCATCGAAGAGGCCGATCTCCTCCAGCACACTGCGCTCCAGGATCACCGAGGAGGGACTGATGATGCACAGCGGCAGGCATTCACGATAAATCCATCCGGAGCGCTTGCGATGGCGTGCTCCCGGATTCATCCACCGGCCATCGCGCCGCCACTCCTCGTCGGTGTAGCAGATCCTCATCCCGGGATTCTCCCGCAGAGCGGCCAGCTGGCGCTCGAGTTTAACGCGCTTCCAGAGATCGTCCGAGTCGAGGAAAGCGAGCCAGCGGCCTGAAGCAGCGGCGATACCGCGGTTACGTGCGGCAGATACTCCCAGCGGCTGCGGATGGCGGATGCGCAGGATCCTTTCCCCCAGCGGCTCCAGGAGCTGCTGGGTTTCGTCCTCCGAGCCGTCATCGACGACGAGAATCTCATCGGCCGGCCGGCTTTGCTGCAGCACGGAGTGCACGGCTTCCAGAACCAGGGCGGCGCGGTCGCGGGTGGTCAGGATGACGGAGATCGTCTTCTGCGGCACCGGTGATGGAAGCGTCATGCCACCGCCCTCAAACCAACGGGATTAATGATAGGACAAATCCGGCCAGAGTGATGAGGCCGAGCGCCAGGGCAGCAATACGATGGGCGGTGCGCTCGGGGGCGATCTCCTGGTATTTCAGCAGTTGGGCGCAGAGATACCCTCCAGCGAAGCCGCCCGCATGAGCCCAGTTATTGACACCGGGAAAGATAAAGCCGAAAACAAACGCCATGAGCGCCCAACTGCCTACCTGGCGCATCAGGGCCTCGCCAAACGTGCCGCCGCGATGACGGCCGTAAAAGATCAGCGCCCCAAGCAGCCCGAAAATCGACCCGGAGGCGCCGACGGTAAAGGGCACCTGGAGCAGATCCGAGGCGAGAAAGCCGGCCACCCCGGCCACGGTGAAAATAATAAAAGCGCGAGAGAGACCGAAAAAATCCTCGACTGCGTAGCCGATGTTCCGCAGCCAGATCATGTTGAAAAAGATATGTAGAATCCCGCCATGGAGATAGATGGCGGTGAACAGTGTCCACCACTGCCCCTGGGCGAGCGGAACCGCACCTGTCATCCCCAGGCGGTACAGCGCGCTCCCGCTTGGTGAAAGCAGGCTGAAAAAGCCGCGGACGGAGAATACCGATGAGAGGTCCAACAGCAGGCTGATCAGATAAAGCAGGACATTAAAGCCGATCAGGACGGGGATCAAACCGCCAAGGCTGCGGATGACCTTGTCGAATCCGGCGCTCAGTCCGGAAAGGCCATAGTTTTTCCAGCCGCAGTGGATGCACTCCTTGGCGTTGACGGAGATCAGGCGGCGGCAATTGGGGCAAAGCCGGGCTCCGGCTCTGGTTTCAGAAGACATAGACCTACCTCACTGGATACAATATGAAACATAATATGCGAAAAAAAATGTTCTTAATAAAGGAGAAAATCGCACGGGGCAGCCCCCGCAATCTCGCATCCACCCGAGCCGAACTCGGTTATTTAATAGGCTTTTTCTCTTCCATAGCCCTCTTGTTTATATTTGATTAGCTCCAGGTGGGACTCCGATTTTCGGAGGTATCAAAGAAAATTACAGCCGATATTTTCCTTGCAAATATTTCGGCGAAAGTTTATATTTTATGTAAGTTTAGAACAAAACAAAACGGATTACTCCCATGAAAATCGGCATTGTGGGTTTGCCCTTTTCCGGCAAGACCACCCTGTTCAACGCACTCACCGGGGCAGATGCAGCCCAAGCGGGTAAGCGCGACGCCCACCGCGCCATCGTCCAGGTTCCGGACGAGCGCCTCGACCGGCTGGATGCCCTCTTCACCCCCAAAAAAAAGACACCGGCGACGATCGAGTATATCGACCTCAGCGGTCTGAGCGCCGATGAGCAAAAGAAGGGCGGCTTCAGCGACCAATTCCTTGGTCAGCTGCGCACCGCCGACGCCGTCCTGGTCATCGCCGCCGCCTTTCACAACGATAATGTACCACATCCCCTTAACCGCATTGATCTGCAGCGCGACTTCAACCTCGTCCAGGAGGAGTTCATCCTCAGCGATCTCGGCATCGTCGAAAACCGGCTGCAGCGGCTCGAGAAAGAGATGCGCGTCCGTAAAACCGACCTCCATGTCAAGGAGGAGCAAGTGCTGCGGCGCTGCAAGACTGCGATTGACAACCTGCAGCCCTTGCGCACCCTCGAGTTTGCCCCCGACGAGGAAATCCTCATTCGCGGCTATCAGTTCCTCTCGCTCAAACCCCATATCCTTGTGCCGAACATCGACGAAAAGGAGATCGGCCGCAGCGAGGCCGTAGCCGCAGCGCTGGAGAACTGGGCTGCCATCCCTAAAACGGCGGTGCTGCCGATCTCGGCGCAAATTGAAATGGAAATCCGGCAACTCTCCCCAGATGAGGCGGAGATCTTCCGTCTGGATGCCGGCATCCAGCAACCAGCGATGAACCGACTGCTGCGCAGCTCCTATCAGCTGCTCGGGCTGCTTTCCTTCTTCACAGTCGGTGAGGATGAGGTGCGCGCCTGGACGATCCACAGCAACACCCTGGCGCCACAGGCGGCGGGGGTGATCCACTCCGACATCGAACGCGGTTTCATCCGCGCCGAAGTGGTCCATTACGACGATTTCATCATGCGGGGGAGCATGGCCAAATGCAGGGCGGAGGCGGTCTTGCGGCTGGAGGGCAAGGACTACATTGTCAAGGACGGGGATATCATCAATTTCCGTTTCGCCGTCTAAGGCCGGGCGGATTAGCCGTTGATGGCCGCGGCAACGGTCTGCAGCAACAGGGTGGTGGTATAGGGTTTTTGCACAAATCGGGCATGGTGCTCGTCCATGACCTCCTTGATCTCCTTGTCGGGGAGATAACCGCTGGTGAGAATCAGCGGCACAGGGCAAATCCGTTCGATTTCGCCGGCAAGCTCGCGGCAGGTTGTTTTCTCAAGCTGCCAGTCGAGCAGCACCGCGCGGATCGCGGCCTTGTGGTCCTGTAAGTGCTGCAACGCGGTGGCTCTATCCATGGCGGTGAGCACCGTATAGCCGGCATGGCTCAGCATCAGGGCGTTCATTTGCAGGATGCCCGGTTCATCATCGATGACCAGGATGGTCTTCCCGACCTCTGCGGGG
This sequence comes from bacterium, assembly GCA_035419245.1. Taxonomy (NCBI): domain Bacteria; species bacterium. Next base: position 113,721 of record DAOLSP010000004.1, read on the forward strand.
GCTGCGGACGACGCAAGCGGCAGATAGAGCTGGAAGGCGCGCTGGTCAAACTCGGCGGTAACGATGCGCGCCGCACCGTGGTGGGCCTGGATGATCGCCTGCATGGCCGCGAGTCCGAAATCGCGGAAGCTGCCTGCCGCCTGGTTTTTACGCTCTTCCGCCGGCCAGGGCGACGAATGGTCGGTATAGGCCACTTCGATCATCATCAGCCGCGCCACCTCCGCAAGACCCTCGCTCCGCTCAGGAGCCGCCTGGATTTTAATCCGCAGCGGCATCCCTTCCTCCATAACCTTCCGGATGTACTCGAGCAGATAGACCATGGCATGCAGCAGCATGACCGTATCCCCTTGTACCAGCACCTTTTCGTCCGCAACCTGCCAGTGGATCGGGGCCGTCTGGCTGAAGAGGCGCTCCTGGGTGTTGGCTGCGTGATGAAGGATGGGGACGATCGGCACCGGCGCAGTGGTGATTTCAAATTCACCGGCGATATAATGGACCTGTTGGAAAAAGCGCGTCAGGGCTTCGGCATCCTGGAGCAGGATCCGGGCTTCATCGCGCATGGAGCTTTCCACCGCCGCGGGGTGGATGAGCAACCGTAGCCGTTCGTAGAGGGGCTGCCACTGGCGCTCGAGCAGACGGCTGAGCGCCTCGAGAGCGTCGGCGGGTTCCTCCCGTTTCGGCGAGACCGGCCGGCTGACCGGCGGTCTGGCCGGCTCGAGCGGGCTCGCTGCCGGCGTCGGGGACGGCGGCGGCAACGATTTTTCGCAGGAGCAGATCGTCGCGGTGATCACCTGCGTATCGGGCAGATCGGTCTTGGCGAGCTCCACCTGGATCGCAAAGACCTCGCCGGAATTGTCGAGGACATAGAGGATGCCGCCCGGCTTGACCTCTTTCAGGTCGGGATTGATGCGAAACTCGAAGAGCCATTGGTGCCATTGCTTCTGGGACTCGCCGACCAGCAGATTGCTGAAATCGAGACCCAGCACTGCGAGTGCGGAGATGTGCAGTAACTCGGCCATCCGTTGATTCCAGACCAGGATGCGGTTCTCGCCATCAACGGCAAAGAGGGGATAAGCCAGCTCCTCGAGGAAACCGAGGCTCTCCAGAGTGAGCGGTTCCGCCCTATTGTCGGAATCCCCCGGGCGCTCGGATTCTGCAGCCGGCGGCTGCTCTCCCTGTGCCGCCGTGGGAGCGATAGGCTCTGCCTCCCGGGTCCCGGTTTCGCCGGCACTTGCAGCGGCCGCAGCCCGCTGTTCCCGGCTTAATTCGCGAAGCAGCTCGGGCAGGATCTCCGGCCTGCTCTTGCGCACCTCCGAACTGCGTAGAATCTGCCAGCGGAGCCCTACCTCTTGTCCCTCTTCATCCCGGTCCGATACCAGCAGCCAGGTCACCCGCAGCAGCAGGCCATCCTTGGTCTGGATCAGCGCCTCGATTTGGCTCTCATGCTCCCCCAGGGCGAGAATATCACGCAGCCGCTCCTGAATATCGAGATCGATCGTCAGGTGCTCTATGGCATTAAGGCCGACCATCTCATCGCTGGCGTCATAATGAAGCAGTTCGGCGATGGCTGGCGAAACCGAAAGAATATCCCCCTGCCGGTTGGTCACCATCTCCTGGGCTCCCGCCCTACCCCAACCCGGCCCTTCCGGTTCCCGGTGCTGCTTGCGGTAACAGCTGTAGCCGCCCTCTAGGAGATCGGTCAGCTGTGTCCTGAACCAGGCAGTATGGTGGACCAGTTCATTCAGGGGAGCGCGCGGTTGGGCATCGAGGAAGGCGAGATACCGGACATCGTTCCAGGAAAAGCCATCGAGGAGGTACCGCCAGCGCCCGAGGTCGAAGGTATCGAGATCGTGGACCGCCACCAGTTGTACGGCCCCAACAGTCTGGTGCTGAACCATCAGCGGCAGGATGGCACGGTGAAAAATACCGTTAAAAAAAGAGGCGAAGACCGTGTTCCCGTCGCGGAGACCCAGGTCCGCGAAATGGGGCGGATTGGTGAGGATGAAATCAAGAAAGGGGGAGAGGACCGACGATAAGTCCTCTGGCAGAGTGCACTGCAGGGAGGGCCGGGTCACCTTTTCCCCATCGGCGTCGAACAGCAGAACTGCAAGGTGCCGTTGTGCGGCAAAAGTATCCTGCACCTGCTGCAGGACTGCAGGATCGACCAGATGGGAAATGTGCAAAATGGCATTCATGGCCGGGAGCAGATCCCTCCTTATTCATGGCGCTCCGGATAGGCTATTTGTGCAATATAGGGGCAAAAAATGACAAAATCAACAGGTGCCATCAAAAAGATCACGATTGAAGCAGATGGTCGAGATAAAAAGGCAGCGGCGGCTCCAGGCCGATGGCGACCAGTTCGTCGACGCGGCTGAAAATTTCCGCCGGAGGTCCCTCGCAGAAGAGCCGTCCCCCCTCGAGCACGACCAGCCGTTGGGCGGCCCAGGCCTCCTCCGGAAACTGGGTGACGAGCAGGCAGGCCATCTCCTGCTGCTGGTGCAGCAAGCCGATCAGCTCGATGATTTGCCGCCGGTGCAGGGGATCAAGCAGTGAAGTTGGTTCATCGAGGATCAGGTAGCGGGGTTTCATCGCCAGAACGGCCGCCAGGGCGAGGCGCTGTTTTTCACCGCCGGAAAGATAATGAGGTGATTTCAGGCGATAGGGCTCCAGCTCAAAATAGCGCAGCATCTCGTCGACCCGGGCATGCATCTCATCGTATGGCAGCCCGAGATTTTCCAATCCGAATGCAATCTCCCGTTCCACCGTTGTCGATACGATCTGATTGTCCGGGTTCTGAAAAATCATGCCGATCCGCCGGCGGATCGCCGCGAGATTCTGTTCTTCCGCCGTATCGAGTCCATCGACGCGCACCCGGCCGCGGTCGGGAAGGAGAAGTCCGTTGCAGCATTTAATCAGGGTGCTCTTGCCCGAGCCGTTGGGCCCCATGATGGCCAGCGATTCGCCGGGATCGATCCGCAGCGTGATACCATTCAAAACCGGGCGCGTCTCTCCGGCCGGGTCGTGATAGGAAAAATAGATGTCACTCAGCTCAATCAAGCTTCGGCCAGCCCATTGGGATCCAAATCGAAGCGGGTCATAGCGCGCAGGGCATCGACGCGGCCGAGGATCTCTTTGCGGCTCAGACTGCGCAGCCGATTGCAGCTGAAATCTTCCACGAGAAAGGAGGCCACCGCCGTACCAAAGACCACAGCGCAGCGCAGGTTTTCTTCCGTCACCTGGCCGCAGAGAGCGAGATACCCCATAAATCCTCCGGCAAAAGTGTCGCCGGCGCCGGTTGGATCCTGCAGCTTTTCCACCGGAAAGGCCGGGCAGAAGAAATAGCTATCGTCGTGGACCAGCAGGGCTCCATGCTCGCCTTTTTTGACGATCAGAGTGCGCGGCCCCATGCTCTGAACGAGCCGACTGGCCCGGATGAGATTCTCCTCACCCGAAAGCTCCCGGATCTCCGAGTCATTGACCACCAGAGCATCGACCCGCTTGAGAATCTCGCGCAGCGGGCCGGGAGTGCCGCTGATCCAGAAATTCATCGTGTCCATGGCGATGAAGCGGGGCTTGTCCACCTGGGCCACGACGTTGAGCTGGAGCTCCGGACTGATATTGGCAAGGAAGACATAGTCACTGCGGCGGTATTTCGCCGGGATGCGGGGATTGAAGTTTTCAAAGACGTTGAGATGGGTGAAGAGGGTTTCGCGATCGTTCATGTTTGCGAGGTACCGGCCTTTCCAGCGGAAGGTCTTGCCCGTTTCGATCTGCAAGCCGTCGAGATCGACGCCGCGGTCGCGGAGAAAGTCGATTTCGTTAGGGTTGAAATCCTCGCCGACCACGGCCACGAGGTTGACCGGGGTGAAAAAACTGGCGGCAGCCGCGAAGAAGGTAGCCGATCCGCCCAGGGCGTCATGTACCTCGGTTGCCGGAGTGATCACATCGTCATAAGCCATGGAACCGACTACAAGCAGACTCATGGTGAGCGTACTCCTCTCTCTATCTCATATTTTCAGGCGCAGAGATTCCGAGCAGGTCAAAGGCATTGGCCAGTACCTGCCGCGTCGCCCGCGCCAGCATCAACCGCGCCGCCGAAAGGGCTGTGTCCTCGGTGACGACACGGTTCTCGTGGTAGAAGCGGTGAAAGACCGCGGCCAGCTCTTGCACATAATTGGTCACGCGATGGGGCTCGGTGTGTTGCACCACGCGCTGGATGACCTCGGGAAACTCGAGCAGTTTCTTGATGACCTGCAGCTCGAGGGTATTGCCCAGTGGCGAGGTATCCGCCTCCGCCGGGATCTGCAAGCCCTGCTCGATCGCGAAGCGCTCGATGTTGCAGATCCGCGCATGGGCCATCTGAACGTAATAAACCGGGTTTTCGTCGCTCTGGGTTTTGGCGAGATCGATGTCAAAATCCATGGGTTGGGAGATGCGCCGGTCGATGAAATAAAAGCGGGCGGCGTCGCTCCCGACCTCCTCGATCAGTTCATCCATCTCGATGATCTGGCCGGCGCGTTTGGACATCTTGTAGATCTGGCCGCCACGCAGCAGATTGATCTGCTGGATGATGCTGACCTCAAAGCTTCCGGCAGGGTGGCCGAGCGCCTGGAGGGCGGCGCGCATCCGCGGGATATAGCCGTGATGGTCAGGCCCCCAGAAATCGATCACCTTCTCGAAGCCGCGGCGGAACTTGTCCTCATGATAAGCGATATCGATAAGAAAGTAGGTCGGTTCGCCGTCGCTGGTCACCAGCACCCGGTCCTTTTCGTCACCGAACCGGGTGGAACAGAACCAGAGCGCGCCTTCCTGCTCGTAGCTCAAGCCGGCGGCGGCGAAGGCGTCGAGGACCACCTGCTGTGCATTGGCCTGGCGCAAGCCGCTTTCGCGGAACCAGTGGTCGTACTCCACACCGTAGGTGGCAAGACTGGCGCGGTGGCGGGCGATCATTTCTTCCATGCCGATCCTGCCGAGGGCGGCGGCCCGATCCTCCTGCGGCAGCGTTGCATAGCGGTCGCCTTCGCGGGCCATGATCTGCCTGGCGAGATCGCGCAGGTAGTCGCCATGGTAGCCTTCCTCCGGAAAGGGTTCGGCGTGGCCGAGTTCGTTCATATAGAGCGAGCTGAGGGAAGCGCCGAGGAGACGGATCTGGCGTCCGGCATCGTTGATGTAATATTCGCTGCGGGCGTCGAAACCCGCGGCGCGATAGCAGCGACGCAGCACGTCGCCGACGGCGGCGGCGCGGGCGCTGACGACCACCAGCGGACCGGTCGGGTTGGCGCTGACGAATTCGAGTTGGACCTTGCGGCCGCCCCCCATGGCGCTGCGGCCAAAGGACGCGCCTTCGCGGAGGATCTCGAGCACAGCGTGCTGGAGCGCCGGTTTGGCAAAATAAAAATTGATAAAACCCGGACCGGCAATCTCGACTTTCTCGAGATAGGCCGGGTCCTGGGGCATAAAACGGATTAATTGTGCGGCGGCTTCGCGCGGTGCCAGACCGACCTTCTTGGCCAGGGTCATGGCCAAGGTCGTGGAAAGATCGCCCTGTCCCTCCTGCTTGGGCCGTTCAATCCCCAACCACGGCGTTTCACCGGGCTCCAATCCGCTCGCCTTCAGGGCGCGCTGCAAGGCCTCCTGGATATATTCCTTCGGTTTCATTTTACGATCCCTGTTGCGAAAAAGTTTGATCCGTAAGCTCCTCCATGGGAGCATCGCCCCACAGCCGCTCCAGTCCATAAAAGTTCCGCGCCTCGGGCCGGAAAATGTGGACCACCACATCGACAAAATCAAGCAGGAGCCATTTCGAGCCGATGCTGCCCTCAACGTGCCAGGGGCGCACCGCTTCGCCGCTCAGCTGCTCCTCCAGATGGTCCATGATCGCCCGCGCCTGCGGATCGCTGTCGACCGAGCAGATGACAAAAAAATCGGTGATGCTGGTCAGTTGCCGCAGATCCATGATTACCGGATCGATGCCTTTTTTCTCCCAGATCAGGCGGGCAACCCGCCGCGCCAGTTCTTGGCTCTCCACGTTTAAGCCTCCCAATGGGTGAAACGGATTAGCTCGGGCTCTCATTCTGCAAAATGCGCCCGGCACGAACCATGACCTCTTCTGGCAGGATCTCCCGCATGCAGCGAAAGTGGTCCTTGGGGCAGTGCGGCCCACCAAGGTGACTGCAGGGCCGGCAGGAGAGACCGACGCGTTCGATGACCTCGGCACGCCGGCCCACGGGGAAGAATCCGAATTCCCGGGTGGTCGGGCCGAAGAGGGCGAGGACCGGGATTTTAAGAGCACAGGCCAGATGCATCAGCCCCGTATCGTTGCAGATCAGCAAATGACAGTGCGCCAGGGCGGCTGCGCTCTGCTGCAGCGTCAGGGTGCCGGCCCAATCGTAGACTCCGATTGCGGATTCGGCGGCGATTGCGCCGGTAACCTCGCGGTCGGCCTTGTTGCCCAGCAACAGAATATCGGCGTTATGTTCCTTTTTCAGCCGCCGGGCGATCTCCTGATAAAAATCCGCCGGCCAGCGCTTGGTGGCAAAACCGGCGCCCGGTGCCAAGCCCACCAGCAATCGGGCGCCCGGACGTTCCGCCAGGCGCAGGGCCATCAGCCGCTCGGCTTGGGGATCGATATGAAACTCCAACCCCAGGCCATCGTCGCTCAGCCCCCAAGGCGCCATCGCTCGGATGTAGCGCTGGTAGATCGGCACGACCCGGCCGTAGAGATTGATCCCGAAATGGACCAGCAGAAACCGGCGCAGCAGCTGTTTGCTGTGGGTGACCACCCGCGTGCCGGGCAGCGCGAAACGCAGATAATAGCTGCGGAAGTTTTTATGGATATCAATGACCAAATCGTATCGGTTCATGTTGATGCGGCGGCGCAGATCTTGCAACCCCTCCTGCCCGGTCTCGGTATCCAGCACCAGCAACTCATTGAGGTGGGGATTATGGCGCAACAGTTCGGCAAAACGCGACTTGATGACAAAGTCGATACGCGCCTCGGGGAAGTTCCGCCGCAGAATCCGCAGCAAGGGCGTCGCCAGGAGGATGTCCCCGATGGAGCTGAGCCGAATAACGAGTATTTTTTGGGGTGCGCCGGGCATGACCGCTCACCGTTTTCCTAGAACGTCCCGGAACCAAGCAATGGTCCGGGTCAGACCGACTTCGAGATCAACTTGGGGTTCCCAGCCGAGGAGCTTGCGCGCCAGCATGATATCGGGCTGTCGCACCTTGGGATCGTCAACCGGCAGGGGTTTGAAGATCAGCGGACTGGCGCTGCCGGTCAGGCGGATGATGGCCTCGGCCATTTCGCGGATGGTCATTTCTTGCGGGTTGCCGATGTTGACCGGTTCGTGCTGATCCGAGACCATCAATCGGTAAATGCCCTCGATGAGATCGCTGACATAGCAAAAACTGCGCGTCTGTGAGCCGTCTCCAAAGATCGTGATCGGCTCGTTGCGCAGGGCCTGGGGCACAAAAGCCGGAATCGCGCGGCCGTCATTGGGGCGCATGCGCGGACCGTAGGTATTGAAGATCCGGACAATCTTGGTGTCCACCCCCTTGTACCGGTGGTAGGCCATCGTCAGGGCCTCTCCGAAGCGTTTGGCTTCGTCGTAGACGCCGCGTGGACCGACGGGATTGACGTTGCCCCAATAGGTCTCGGGTTGGGGATGCACGAGCGGATCGCCATAGACCTCCGAGGTCGAGGCGAGGAGGAAGCGGGCGTTCTTGGCCATCGCCAGGCCGAGGGCCTTGTGGGTGCCGAGCGCGCCCACCTTGAGGGTCTGAATCGGCAACTGCAGGTAATCCAGCGGGCTGGCCGGCGAGGCGAAATGGAAGACATAGTCGACCGGTCCGGCGATATAGATATATTCCGTGACGTCATGTTTGATGAACTTGAAATCTTCGCATTGCAGGTGCTCGATGTTGGCGATGCTGCCGGTCAGCAGGTTATCCATCGCGATCACCTGGTGTCCCTGGTTCAGCAGGTATTCGCACAAGTGCGATCCCAAAAAACCGGCACCGCCCGTCACCAGTGTTCTCGGCATGGTCACTCCCTAATTGGTCAGCTGCTCAAATTTCCCCATCAGGCCGCTGCTGATGTGCGCCTTCAGGTGTCCCAAAGTTTCAGTAAGGATCAGTCCTTCGATTCCGGGAAAGGCTTCAATCCGCTACATCCCCTTTTCCGGAACGAGGACAAAGACTGCAGTGGCCAGGGCATCGCAAACCGTCGCGTCGCTGCCGGTGTGAGCGATCGCCTGCAGGCGCTCGGTCTCCGGCGGTACCTGCATGGGCTCCCGCCCGCCAAACCCCCAAAGCCCGGTCAAGGCGCCAGCCGCCGGCGTAAAGGCTCCGCCGCTGAGACTGTCCACCCGCAAGGCGTTGGCCCGTTCGATGATCGTTTCCGTCTCTGCCCGGGCTCCGGGCTCCGGAAACACCTTGATCGTGACATAGATATCCATCAGAAAAAAAGAGCGGGCGACAGGCGCACGCGGGCTCGGGGCGCACGAGGCAAGGAAAAGGAGCAGAACAATCGCAGCGCTTGAAAGGGTATAAGCGGAGAGGTGGACTGTCTTACTTTTCACGTGAAATCGCGAACTGGACCAGCGTCATCAGGGCATCGCGGACTTGCGAGGGCGCGTAGCCCTCGAGGATCGCGGCCGCTTTGCTGCAATAATGGTGGGCCATCTCCTCCGCGTAAGCGAGCCCGCCGCGTTCGCGGACAAAGTCAATGATCGTGCGGATGTCCTCCTCGGCCAACTGCTGCTTCTCCAGCAAGGCGATAATGCGCCCCGTGGCCTCCTCCGGTGCATGGGCGAAGGCGTAAATCAGGGGGAGGGTGACCTTGTTCTCGCGGATGTCATTGGCTACGGGTTTGCCCAGAACCGCCACATTCCCGGCATAATCGAGGAGGTCATCCTTGATCTGGAAAGCGATACCAAGATTTTCCCCGAATTCCTTCATGCGCTGGCGCGCTCCTGGGTCATCCGCCACCGCGAGGGCTCCCAGTTCACAGGAGGCGGCAAAAAGGGCGGCCGTCTTTTTGGCCACCAGGTCAAAATAGACCGGCTCGCTGATCTGATAATCGTGTTCGTGTTCGACTTGCAGCAATTCGCCCTCGGTGATCCGGTTGGCCATTTCCGAGACGATTCCGAGGGCGGGTGGGCTCTGCAGATCAACCAGGACATTGAGGGTCCGCGAGAAGAGCAGATCCCCCACCAAAACCGAGATGCGATTGTCCCAAATGGAATTGACCGTTGGCTTGCCGCGGCGCAGCTCCGAGGTATCGACGACATCATCATGCACCAGGGTGGCCGTATGCAGGAGTTCAACCACCACAGCGGCGGCCATGGACCAGGGGGTCACCTCACCGTGAAGCCGGCTGGCGAGAAAAACCAAAGCAGGCCGCAACCGTTTCCCCTTGAGGCCGGCAATATAATGAACCACCTGATTGGCCAACGGGATGTCGGACTGTAAAATCTCCTGAAAGGCGTCTTCGAAATCGTGCAAGGGCCCATCAATGGGTGCGAAAATACTCTCGATTTTCACAAATATTCCTGTTCAATCCCTGGTTGATGAGGGGAACGGCGATTTGAAGCTATAATGTAATAATAATGATTAAATTAGTCAACAGCTAACTCGCCAGGGTACCCCCCATTCCGTGGTTTAAAACCTGGCCCCCTCCCGTGGGTTGGCCAGTCCCTCGTCAGGACACCAGGGTGGCGACGAGATTTTAGCGGTGTCATACATCCTCGCCCGCTCCGGGGGTGCCGGGGGTTTGTGCGACCGGTAACTTGACCGTAAAGGTGGTGCCGCTCCCCTCCCGGCTGCGCGCGAGGATGTCTCCTCCCTCCCGTTTGATGATCGTATAAGAGAGATAGAGCCCCAATCCGGTCCCGCCGCTATCCCTTTTGGTTGAAAAGAAGGGTGTGAAGATATGGCTGAGATTCTCGCTCGAAATGCCCACACCGTTGTCGGTGAATTCGATGTCGACCCACCCGCCGTCGCTGCTGGCTGACGTGACGATGCGCAGCACCCCGCCGTTGGGCATCGCCTGGATTGCGTTATAGATGATATTCAGAAAAACCTGCTTCAAAGAGTCGAGGCTGAAATAAACCTTCGGGACGCCGGCGTACGCCTTCTGAAGATGGATATCGCGGACCGCGGTCTCTTTTTCCACCAGCGAGAGGGTGGTGTCAACCAGTTTTTCGACATCGACGCGCTCGCGTTCGTATTCGGAGTGGCGGGAGAACTGGAGCAGATTTTCAATAATCACCGAGGCGCGGCGGACATTCTTTTTAATGATATCCAGCTTGCGGTCGATCTCCGGCTGGGCGTGATTCAGGAGGTCTTCGATGGAGTAGCGGGCGGTCTCGATGATGTTCAGGGGATTACGCAACTCGTGGGCGATGCCCGAAGAGAGGAGGCCGATGGAGGCCAGCTTTTCCGACTTGATCAGCTGCTTCTCGATCTCCTTCTGCTCGGTGACATCCTTGGCATACTCGACGAGGAACTCCGGCCGGCCATCCAGACCCGCCATCGGAAAGGTCCAGAGGTCATAAGTTCGCCCCTCATGAATGATCTCGATAAAGCGGGATTCACCAGTGCGGTAGGTTTCGAAAGCGGGACAGTTGGAGCAAGGGAAATCGCTGCCAAAAAGGGCTTTGTGGCACTTGCATCCGACCAGGCCGGGCGTGTTGCCGGCAGTGATCTCCAGATAGCGCTTGTTGCCCATGATGAGATTATGGTCGCGATCCTGGACCGAAATGGGGTCGGTGATGCCGTCGAAAAGGGAGATCAGTCGCTGGCGGCTGAGGAGCAGCTGGCGCTGCATTTTCAATTTCTCACTGATATCGCGGACAAAACACTGGATGACCTGCCGGTCGCCGATCGATACCAGGCTGCCGCTGAGATCCACAGGGATCAGATGGTGGTCCTGGCTGACCAGCATGACCTGATCCAGATTGGCCTGGCCCTCCTGCTTGATCCGGGCGAGAAAACCTTCGACTTCTTGCAGGGAACGGGCAGCGCAAATCTGTAAAAAACTCATTTCGAGCAGGGCCTTGTCGGGATACCCGGTCAGTTTGAGCGCCATACCGTTGGCCTGCCGCAATCGATAGGAATCGGCCTCGGCAATAAAAATGGCGATGCTGGCCTTGTCAAAGAGGGCGAAATAGCGTTGCTCGCTTTGCTCGAGCCGCGAGGAGAGCTGCCGCTCCTCGATAGCCCGGGTGACCACCCGCGGCAGGAGATCGAGAAAATCCTTGGTCTTGACCAGATAGTCGTACACCCCGTGGCGCATCGCCTCGACCGCGATACGCTCATCCCCTTGTCCGGTGACCATAATGACCGGCAGTCCCGAGTGTCTTTTCTTAATCTCTTGCAGCACCTCGAGGCCGGACATTTTGGGCAGGCTGTAATCGAGCACCAGGGCGTCGACCGGTGCGTTCTGCAGGTGCGCCAAACCCTCTTCCGGATCGTGAAGGATGTGTACCGCGAAGGGTTGACCATGGCGCTTGAGGATCAACTCCATCAGGTGCGCCTGTTCAGGATGATCTTCAATAATCAGGATCTGAAACTCACGTTGCACGGCCGTCACTCCCCGGCAAGGGTTGCCTGCCGGTGCAAAACCTGCGGTAAGGTAAATTTGATGACCGTCCCCACACCGGGCACGGATTCCGCCCAGACCCGGCCGTGGTGCCGTTCAACGATGCGCTTGACGATGGTCAGGCCGACGCCGGTGCTCTTGCTGCCCTCGCCGGTGTCGCGGGTATAAAAGAGGTCAAAGATACGCTCCAGATCCTCCGGCGCAATGCCAACGCCGTTGTCCTTAACGTAGAATTCGAAATCCTCCTCCGTGGCACTGCAGCCCACTTCAATATTGGGAATGGCGATCCCGCGGGTGAATTTCAGGGCATTGGAGATGAGATTGGTGAAAACCTGGGCTATCTGTGAGGCATTGCAGACGATGCGCGGCAGGGTGGAATCGATAATCAAGTTCACCGGACGTTTTTCGATCAGTCCCGAGAGCGAGTCGAGCGCGCTTTTTAAAATCTCGAAGGAATCTGCTTCCTGAAAGGGAAAGTCGCCGCTGTTGAGACGCGAGAGATCGAGGAGATCGGCGATGAGGCGCTCCATCTGCTCGATATTGCTGGACATCCGTTCCAGATAGGTCGACGCTGCAGCGGGAAGATCGCTCCCCTGCTCCTCCAACAACAGCGTGGCATACCCCTTGAGGCTCTGCAGAGGCGCCTTGAGATCGTGCGCGAGGGTGCGGATGAGAATCTCGGCATCCTGCTGCAGCCCCTCCTGCCGGGCCGGACGCCAGTCGCTGATGAAGGTGATGATGCGTTTCCCGGGCTCCTGGGTACTGAGCGAGGCGCTGAGCGCCTGCACTTCGTGCAGTACGCCATTAGGATCTACGATCTGAACCCGCGACGAATGCGGCGGCCAGGCCTTGCCATTATCGAAATCGCCCTGTGATCGGCAGAGTTCCGAAAAACGGCTCAGGAAGATCTGGCGACGGTCGTAACCCATCCAGTCGAGGAAGGCACGGTTGACCTCCTCCAGCCGGTCCGCATCGGGATCGATAACCATAGCTGGATAGGGCAGCGCGTCGAGGATGGAAAGATACTTTTCGCGAAAGCTGTTGAGGATTTCGTGCGTCTGCCGCGAGCGCTGCTCCCAATGCGCCCGTTCCATCGGGGCGACCAGGAGAAAGGCACAGAGCTCGGCGAGGCGAATCTCCTCCGCCGTGAAGGGCCGCTCGGCGAGCCGGGCAAAATAAAGGGATCCGAGGACCTCCTCGGGCGTAAAAATCGGGATAATCAGCTCCTGGCTCACATCGTGCACCAGCGGCTCCATGCAATCCTGCCGGACGACGGTCTGCCGGCTGATCAATACCTCCTTGATGAGCGGATCCTGATAGGGGATGGTGATCTCTTCAATAGTCGGGAGGGGCAGGATATTGTAGGCGAAAGAGGCGGCGAGGCATTCGCGGAGTTTGTCATCATAAAAGATCAGAAAGTAATCTGCAGGGATCATGCGCAACAGCAGGGCCCGGGATTGGCGAAAGATCTCTGCTGGATCGGAGATCAGGGAGGCATGTGCCGCGAGAGCGTAAAAGCGATCGATATTTTCGTGACCAGTAGTCGACATGCCGGGAGTGTTGTTGTCTTTTACTCTTTGAACAGTTTTTTGGCCTCTTCCACCACGACCTCCACTGCCTGGTTCAGACTCATGGCGAGGGTTGCGCCGGATGCAAATTTATGGCCGCCGCCGCCGAACAGAGCCGCCATGCCATTGATGGCCACGCGGCCTTTGGAGCGGAAGCTGACCTTGGTGCTGCCATCCAGGGTTTCGGTGAACATCAGACTGACTTCGACTTTGGCGATGGTCCGCGGGAGTTCGGAAAAACCCTCGGTCTCCCAAAGCTGGGCGCCGGTCTGACGGAGCAGCGCCTGCGAGAGGCTGAAATAGGCAAGCCGGTCATCGCAGGCAAAATGCATCTGCTCGAGCAACTTGGCCATGAGAAGGGTGCGCTGTTTTGAATTGTTTTCATAGACCTGCTCGTAAATCGCCCGATAATGCGCCCCCCGCCCGAGCAGGTCAGCGGCGATGAGATGGGTGCGCGCGGTGGTATTATTAAACCGGAATGAACCGGTATCAGTCATCACACAGGTATACAAGGCATCGACGATCGGCGGGGTCAGCTCCGCGCCGGAGTCGAGCAGAAAATCATAGATCATCTCACCGGTTGAAGAAGCCTCCTGCAAGCAGATATGCACCTCACCCATCTGTTCAGCCGGAATATGGTGGTCGATGCAGGCGAGAGGGATCCGGTAGCGCTGCAGAGCTTCACCCAGCGCGCGAAGCCGGCCCCAGTCGCTGATATCGACGACCAGACAACCATCCAGCCCGGAAATAACGGTCTCATGCAACTGGGGTGAATAGAGCCCGATCTCCTTCCCGGGATCAAGAAAATGGAAATACTCGGGCGTTACATCGCAATTGAGAAGCACCACCTCCTTGCCAATCTGGCGCAGATAATGCGCCATGGCCATCTGGCTGCCAATGGCATCGCCATCGGGATGGATATGCGTGGTAACCGCTATTCTGTGCTTGTCCCGGATAAAATCACGAACCGGCTGCCATTCCTTACCCTGGATCATTAAAACCCTTTTATCAGATGATGGGCGATGCTACAATTCTCGAGCTGATCGGCTGCTTCGATGGCAACCTCCAGTGGTGCAGAACCGCCCTCCAACGGAAGCATAAACTCTTCACAGAGCGCGTCACAGATGCCGTCGACGGGATAGAGGGTCTGCCAGCCGCCGGCATTGATGCTGACACGAACATGGGTGATGACGGAAGCGGTATCGCAGACCCTGAAACCAAGCAGGACTTTATGGCCCTCCTGCCGGGCGGGAGAGAACTCGATCCGGGGTGCGGTATTATCCACCAAAAAGGTCGGGCTGATCTTTTCCGCGCGCAGGCCCTGCTCGAGCGGCAGCGTCAGGCTGTCGCTCGCTTCTAGGCGGAGCCGATATTCGCCATCGGCCATCTGGGTTGTATCCCAGGCGTAAAGGATTTGGGCGATCGGCCCGGCGAGGCGTCGCCAATGACGATCCTCGACGCGGCGATACCAAAGCGTAAAGAGCAGGGGATCCCGGTTGGGGTCGGCAAACTGCCACAGGGCGGTGCGAAATCCTTTTTTATATTCCCGCTTGGGCAGGGGAGCCGGCTCGGTGATGCCCTTCACATCTGCCCCCGGCTCCTGGCCGGGATCATAATAGTCGCCGGGCGGTAGGATGATGATATCGTCGATCTCGGGCGGCCGGTTTTTCTGCAGACAGAAGAAATTCACCTCACGCAGTTCCGGGGGCTGGGCGCCAATGGTCAGTGTGCAGCGCCACTGCAGGAAGCGGGCCGCGGGACTGACGATGCGCCGCTCGCCCGCGGTTCCGCTCAGGGGCTTCCAGGCGCTCCAGCTCGTTTCCGGTTTGCGGGTATTGCCGGAACGGGTCTCGAAGAGCAGCGGGCCCTGGCCTCGCCAGCTCAAGGTCCCCCAGAAACTCAAGGTACCGGTATCGACGGGCTCGGATTCGCAGCGGCCCTTCTGAACCAGCGCGCCAAGGCGATAACCCAGGCCCATATTGGAGGTTCCCAGGACCAATTCCCCGACGGCGGTGCGGTGCAGGACCGAAATCTGCGACGCGGAAACCTTGAGCAGCAGGGAGATATCACCGCTCTGATCAATGCGATAGAGCCGGCCCTCACGGCCGGTGCCCACCAGTACGCTTCCCTCCCAATCGGCGAGCAGGGTCTGGACCTCCCCGGCGTCCGCCGGCCAGACCGGCCGGCCATACCCCTCGGTGTCGATGCGCACCAGCTGAGAGGTGGCGCCGGAGGTCTCAGCCGTTGTAGGCAGTGCCGGCTCGGGCGTGGCGCTGCCTTTTTCACTCTCCTCGCCCTCCACGGCAGCGGGCTGACTTATAGCGCTCGAGACCGTCACCGCGGCGGCGGCAGGGGTGCCGGCGCTGCGAATAGCCGCGTAGAGCCAAGAACCGGGAAGCGCGGCAAGGCTGTGCACCTCCTCCACACCGGTATCGTACAGTACGAACGGAGTGTCGTTTTTGCGGATGCGATAAATCAGCCCCGGCCGGCTGCTGCCGGCATAAAGGATTTCACCCGCGAGGGTGAGACAACGGATGTGCTCCGCTTCACTGTTCAGCACCACACTGATCTGACCGGCGGGATTGACACGCAAAAGCTGTGCCTTGCCGCCGGTGGCTACCCAGAGATCGCCGGCGCGGTCGAATAGCATGTCCCAGATATAGGTTTGACCCGGCTCGCAGAAAACCCGCACTGCGCCCGTCGCGTCGCGCCGGTATATGCGGCCATTGGGCGAGCTCGCGATGTACAAGCCGCCACGGCCGTCCTCAGCCAAAGCATAGATCTCCGGTTCGCTGGCGGCAAAACAGAGCGTAGTATCCCCGTTTCCGGCGACGCGAAACACCCGCCCCTGGTTGCCGGTGGCCAGATAGAGGACACCGGCTGGGTCACTGGTGATATCCCAAATATAAGGTTCGCCGGAATCGATGACCAGACGGGTTTGGGGGGCGAGGACGAGACGGCCTGTGCTCTCCAGAGAGACGTTCTCCAGCTGGCAGGGAAGAAAATCACTGAAACTTTTCCAGCTTCGTTGCTGGGGGCCGGCTGCGACGGCCGGCCGGCCGATGCCAAGCGCCATCAGTAGGAGCAGCCCGGTCAGATGATGGATACGAGCTCGACGTCTCATTCTCATTCCAGAAATTGCAGGTCAATAGCCGCCTGATTGCCATCCGGCTGTTCCGTCCGGGGCTGGGCAATGCGCACATTCAGGCGTTTCATGCCGGTGACTTCGAAGCCAGTAGGAATCACCCACTCGGCGAGGACGCGGTCGCGCAGTACGCGCTCAGTTCCGCGTCCATTCATGGTCCCGAGGACCGAGGGGGGAAGACCGCTGAGTTCTGCTCCATCCACGGCCATGCCCGGCGCGGGTTCACGGATCTGAACATAAAGGTTGTCGCTGGTGCGGCGTTGTTCGAGCAGGGTGCAGAGCCGCGCGAAAGAATCGGGGCGGTACTTGTCCGGGTTGTTCGCCAGTTCGGCCTGGATCAGGCCGGCTGCACCGGAGGCGATGATATTCAGGCTATTCGCCTGGAGATAGCGCGGCAGACAGAGACACTGGCGATAGCGGATTTCGCGGCCTTCGCTGCTCCTCAGGGTGATCGAGAGGTGCAGGGAATCACCGGGCGTTAATTCAAGACGGTCCTGCCGGATGGACGCGACTTCAGCGATCCGTTCGCCGGGCTCGATATCGGCCGCAATGGCGATGGAGCGGACGGGGGGCGGATCAAAACGGTTGACGGTCAGCGCTCCCAGGCTCACCGCGATCAGGTCCACAGCTTCGCCGATCTCGCTGCCGGCGCCGAGAAATCCAAACCGCTCCTGATACGAAATGAAATCGCCAAACTGCAGCTGGCGGCCATCCGCGAGCGCGATTGTGCAGCGCAGACGCACCGTGGAGGGTTCAGCGCCCAATTGTCCCGTCACCAGCGCCTGGAAAAGCGCCGTGCGCAGGAAGAAAGGCATCAGATTGCGCAGGGCCGGATCGTCCGCCAGTTGAAACTGAAAGGTACGGCTGCCCCCCGAGCTCTTGAGGTCGACCTGAATCGGGATCCACACCGGTTCGAGGCCGATCTGGCCGTAGACGCCGCACAGCCGGTCCTGGCGTATCGTGCCGATAATCTCCAGCGAATGCGCCAGCTTGCTCGACCCCATCAGGCTGGGCAGCGTCGCCAGGATCCGGCTTCGTGCCATCGGCATCTGAATGGGACCGAGATTGAAGAGGTAATGGCCGAAGGCCAGCACTTTATCACCGTCCACCGCGGTGACGGTGCCGGTCATCTCCACGCCGAAATCCCCACGTACGAAAACCTGGGAGATGGCACTGCCGGGCTCCAAAGCCGCTTCGGAGTGCCCGGCCGCAACCGTCGCTCCACCCAGCACCGGCGAGAACCCCAGACTGGCCCAAAGCGACGCGGCTGCCGATATGGCCGGTTCCGAAAAGCCCGAAAAGAGCAGCGGTGCATCAATGCGCCGCACGGCCAACCGCGACTCCGGCACGGGCAGCAGCGGCGCTAGGAGGTTTTGCCAGAAGCCGGCGCCCGCCCCCAGCATGATCGTTCGCAAATCGTACGGTGTGGTCTGCGCCGTCCCCGAACGCGCTGCCAGGCGCTCCGCCTCGAATGCACTTGCCCGCATCATCGCCGCGATCGGCGTCACACCGGCTATCGGCTCTTTCTGGAAATCGATGAAACGCAAGGCCAACGCCCCTGCCAGCCGGCCGCCTAAATAGACGGGACTGCCGCTCATGCCGGCAACCACCCCGGTCTGCTCCACTTGCGCGCCGGTCAGGCGGATGATGATCAGATCCTCCTGGGGATAAAAATTATCGATGACGTCAATAACCTTCACCCCGAAGGTGTCGATCTTCTCCCCCTGAAAAACGGTTTTGCCAAAGCCGGTCATTCCCGGTATGATCTCCGTTACCGGGATCGTCTCCAGCCGCCAGGCCTCTTCCGGAGTGACGGCCGCTGGCTGTATGATCAGAAAGAGAACGGAGAGGATGGCTATGGCTATGAACGGCATTTTCATGAGAGGGACAGGGCCTTTCCAGGGAAAAGAGTATCGGCCAATACCGGCACGAAGCGAGGCCGTGCAGGGATCAAAGATCGCCACTGAGCGGACGGATGACCACCTCCTCCATCATCGCCGATTCACCCGTGAGCAGAACGGCGATGACCGCCTTGGCGATCTCTTCGGCGGGCATCATTCGGGTGTTGTCGACGCCGCTCTCACCCCAGATGAGGGTATCGGTCGCCCCGGGCATGAGCGCGGTTACGCGGATGCCATGCTTGCGGGCCTCCATCCGCAGAACATCGGTAAAACCCAGCAAACCGTACTTGGAGGCGCAGTAGGCCGCATTGCTGTAATAGGGCGTCCGGCCCGCCACCGAAACCATATTGACAATATGGCCGGACTTGCGTTCGATCATGCCGGGCAGTACCGCCTGGGAACAGAGGAAGGCGCCTTTGACGTTGGTCTCCATCATGGTATCCCAATCGCTCTCGCTGGTATCGACGATTTTGCTAAAGACTGCAACGCCGGCGTTGTTAATCAGCACCTCGATGGGGCCATGGGTCCGCTCCACCGCGACGACCACACGCCGGACCTGATCCGCATGGCGGACGTCGCAAGGCATCGCCAGGGCCTGGCCGCCCTGATTGGTGATCTCCTGCGCCACAGCCTCGATATCCGAAACCGTCCGCGCCGAAAGGACGACATGCGCCCCGTGTGCGGCCAGGGAGAGAGCGATCGAGCGGCCGATTCCGCGGCCGGAACCCGTTACCCAGACGATTTTGCCTTTCAAATCCAGTTGCGACATACTACTCCCACGATTTGATCAGATTAAGAAACTCCATCCGCGTCGCGCGGTCCTTCTTGAACTCACCCAGCATAGCGCTGGAGGTGACAAAGCTGCTCTGCTTCTCGACCCCGCGCATCATCATGCAAAGATGTTTACCCTCGAGGACCACAGCAACCCCATAGGGATTGAGCACCCGCATCAACGTCTGGGCGATCTGGTTGGTCAGCCTCTCCTGTACCTGCAGCCGCCGCGCAAACATATCGACCAGCCGCGGTACTTTGCTCAGACCGATGATCTTGCCCTGGGGCAGATAGGCCACATGCGCCCGTCCGTAGAAAGGCAGCATATGATGTTCGCACATGCTGTAAAACTCGATGTTGCGGATAACGACCATCTCTTCGCACGCTTCAGTAAAAATCGCTTCATTGAGAAGTTCTTCGAGGCTCTGATGGTATCCCTGAGTCAAATAGCGCAGGGCGGCATCGACACGCTTTGGGGTACGCAGCAGCCCCTCCCGCTGCGGATCTTCCCCCAGCTCCACAAGCAAATCCTTAATCAACGGCTCAATGCTTTTGGCCATGCATTTTTCCTTTGGATGAATTATGCTGGTTCCGGTGACTGTTCACCGCGATAGATCGCGACATTGCGCGGCGTTTCCCAGAGTTTCAGTTCATAAAGCCGGCAGCCGTCGAAAGCGCCCTGTAGCCTCTTCCAGAAGACAACCACGATATTTTCCGCGGTGGGGACGATGCCCCGCATGAAATCGACGTCGAAATTGAGGTGTTTATGATCCACCTGGCTGATAACCTCGCGCTCAACGATTTCCTTGAGCACCTTGAGATCGATGACCATTCCGGTGACGGGATCGGGCTCGCCAACGACCGTCACTTCCAGCTCGTAGTTATGCCCATGCCCCAGGGGATTGTTGCAGGCGCCGTAAATTGCCTGGTTCTCTGAGTCAGACAGGAGATCGCTATGCAGACGGTGCGCAGCGTTGAAGTGCAGGTGACGGGTGATGTAGACAAACGGCATGGTGCTCTCCCCGTGCTGAACGAATCCTACAAGGCATCCGGCAGGTCGTCTCCGCATTCGTACGTGTTATAATACAAAAACTCTCGCATTGAAGCAAATTGATTTTTTCCGCCTTGCAGGGCGTCTTTTGGGCCGCGAACCAGGCCGGAAATCTCAACCGCAGACGGCGCCGACGATGCGCAGAAAATTCTCCCAGCTGATCGCTTCGACCTCATCCACCGAGTAATCCCGCTCTAATAGGCCTTGTTGGATAGTCCGCAGACTGCTGCAGTCGGTGACCCCTGCAGGCAAGATCGGCACACCGTCGAAATCGGAACCAAAGGCCAGATACTCAGCGCCGATCATTTCGGTGATGTAAAGAAGATGATCATAATAGCGTTCGAGCGGCAGGAGATTCTCTCCCATGGCGGCAGCGAAGTTCCGGCTGAATTCGGGGAAGAGCCGGCCGATTTTGACCAGATCCGAACCGGCCTCCCGTTCCATCTTCCCCAGCTCGGTGAAGAGGTCACCGGCGGTCGCGGTAATCTGCTCACTATAGGTGCCATCGAGAAAACCGGGGTAGAGATTCACCCCTATCAGGCCGCCTGAATAGGCCAGCCCGGCGATCAGCTCATCCGGGAGATTGCGTGCAGCCGGGCAAAGGGTTTTAGCGCAGGAGTGCGAGGCGATGACCGGCTTGCGGCTGCTCTTGAGCACCTCCTCCACCGTCCGGTCGTGACTGTGCGAGACATCAATGATCATGCCCAGATCATCCATGGCCTGGATCACATCGCGGCCGAAATCGCTGAGACCGGCGAACGCCGGCGAAGGATCGTTCGAGCTGATCGCCCATTCATTGCTCTCGGCATGAATGATAGTCATCAGCCGCACTCCCAGATGATGCAGTTTTTCGAGGTTGCCCAGATCCGCATCGATCGCATTGCCATTCTCCACCGCGATCATCGCCGCGATCTTGCCCTGCTCCCGGGCCGCACGGACCTCCGCGAGTGAAAGCGCGAGGGCCATCTCCGGATGGCGCCCCAGCTCCGTCTTCAGGTGCAGGATCATCTTCTCCGCCATGGCGAAAGCGCTGCCCTTGGGAATGGCCGGCGGGATGTAGCAGGCAAAAACCTGGAGTCCGATCCCTCCCCGGCGCATCGCCGGCAGATTGACCTGCATCGACGTGTCGGTCAGCGAGGAGCCGAGCAGCAGATTGGTGGCGGTGTCGCAGTGAAGATCACAAATGGGAATGGACAGGCCCGACTCCATTGTATTCTCTCCTTCTTTGCATGATACCGGATCAAATGGGGCAGATGAGCGGATGGACTTTCCCTGCAGCGGGTCTGGCCGGAGCGGCGAACCTCCTCTGGCACGGCGAAGCGGAAACGCAGGCGCCCGCCGCTGCGGCAAAACCGGTGCTGCTTTTATTCCAGCTGCGCGGTACAGTGGGCGCAGCGCTTCGCCTTGAGCGGAATGATGGAGAGGCACTGCGGGCATTCTTTGGTCGTCGCTTCAGCCGGGGCTTCCTGTTTGCGTTTCAGGCGGTTGAGGCCGCGAACGAGGAAGAAGATGGCCAGGGCGACGATCAGGAAGTTGATGATGGCATTAATGAAGACCCCGTAATTCAGGGTCACCGCGCCGGCGGCCTTGGCGGCGGCCAGGCTGGTGTACGGCCCCGAAGCGGCTCCTTCCTTGAGAACAGCGAAGAGATTCGAAAAATCGACATTGCCCAGGAGCAAGCCGATGGGCGGCATGAGCACATCGGCCACCAGGGAGCTGACTATGGTGCCGAAGGCGGCGCCGATGATGATACCGACCGCCATATCGACCGCGTTGCCACGCAGGGCGAACTCTTTGAATTCCTTAAACATGTTCGATTCTCCTTTCAATTCGATACAGCATCCGCCTCCACCCCTTGCCCCGTGATCCGGCGATCAGTTCAGCAGGTGATCGCCGGCGTGGATGAAAGGGCCTTTCGGCACGCCCTCCTGGGCTTTCCGTGCCAGGCTTCTAGCCCAGGCGGCGCCCCGCCCCATTTCGGCTTCGGAAATCTGTCGCGACCGATGGTGTAGATAAAAGCTGACTGGCCGTGATACCGGTTTGCCGCCCAGCCCCAGCAGACGGCGCCAGACTAGGGCCGCGGCACTCTCCCCTTGCCAGAAAAAATGACGCCGGTATCGAATCTCGAATATCCCCAGGCGAATTCCGTGCAGCACCCGCGGTGGCAGTTTGAACGCCCAGGCCAGCAGGGCATCCGGTTGATGATGGCGGTGGTGCGGACAGCCGATAATCAGCAGATCCACGCCGTGCGGCACCCCCGCCTCCTCGGCGGGCATCAACCGGACGCGATGCTCCCTGGCCAGTTCGCCGGCGATCAGCTGCGCTAGTGCGGCGGTATTGCCCAGTTTGGATTCGTATACCACCCAAATCAGCATGCCCGTTTCCCGAAGAGGAGTGCAGTCCGGTGCCCAGGCGGTGGCAACCGCCTCCTTCCGACAAGCCTTTTGCCGTAATACAGGACCCACGCCGGCCAACATCAGCGCCGCTCCTCACCCCCCTGCCGGGTGAAATCGATCACGCCTTCGCAAAGCCAGTTGGCGACCGCCTGGCGATTGTCGGCGATGATGAAGCGGTCCTGGTCTTTCTTGTTTTTAATGTTGCCCAGCTCGATATAGACCGCTGTGGGTTTGGTCTGACTCAGCATGTGCAGATCGCGCGTGGAGATGCTGCCCTCATAGCCCCGCCCCGGCTGATTGAGCGCGTATTTCTCATCCACCTTGGCGAGCAGAGTGCGGGCCAGCTGTTTGCTCGCGGCACTGTTGGCCTGGTAATAATAAAAGATATCAATCCGTTGGCCCCGCGATCGCGAATCGAGGTGGATGGTCACCATCAGTTGCATCCGCGCCCGTTTCTTGTAGCGGTCAAACAGGCCGTTGACGATATCAGCCCGGTCACTCAGGCGCCGCAGCTGGTCCTTGGCGATCGGGACATGGCCAAGATAATACTCGTGATCGTCATATTTGAGAATCGCCTCATCCCGGATGCCGTCATCCTCATCCTGAACGAGCATATAGACCCCGGCACCGTGCTCGAGAAGCCGCCGCGCCAGGCGCAGGGTGATGTCGTAGGCGTATTCATCTTCGTAGAGCCGGTCGCGACCGCGCAGCCCCATCGCTCCGGGATCGGGGCCGCCATGGCCGGGATCGAGGTAAATGATGCATCCCTTGAGCGCCTGATCGGTCTGCTCCACCGATTGATAGCGCGGGCCGAATATCTTGAAACTCGCTGGTTCGGCTGCCACGCGGCTCTCCGGCATCCAGTCTGCCGGCACCCAGAATTCCCTGCTGCTCTTGTAAGGACTTTTCTGGACGCCGGTTGTGACCAGCTTCTGATTGTAAAGCTCGATCCTTTGCGCCAGGGCCCGGTCGGTGATACCCAAGGAGGTTTGGATGCTTTTACCATCATAATAGATTTTGTAGATGGGCAGCTGATAATCGAAGCCGAGACGCAAATACTTACCACCGCGGATTAGATCCTCGTTCAGTGCCCAAAACCGGGCGATCGTCTCGCGGCTTGCCGGCAGTCCGTACCGCTTCAGCAGGGTATAAACGCCGTCACTCTTTTCCGGTGAGACCATGACGTATTCCTGGGCCTGTAGCGCCACCCCGGTAAAAAAGAACAACAGCAGAGCAAAGAGGCCGATTTTCCGCACTACGCTTACCCTCACCTCCATTCCATTCCTCGTCACTCGATCACGGCTGTTTTCGGATCAAAATCCGCCTCTGGATAGGCCATCCCCAGGCTCTCAAGTTTGTTGATGATCACGGAGGCCACCACCAGATTGCGGTACCACTTTTTATTGGCCGGCACGACATACCAGGGCGCCCATTCGGTGCTGGTTTTGCTGATCGCGACCTCGTAGGCCTTCATGTATTGATCCCACAGCTCGCGTTCCTTGAGGTCGCCGACGTTGAATTTCCAGCGTTTTTCGGGATTGTCACGGCGTTCTTCCAGGCGTTTCTTTTGCTCATCTTTGCCGATGTGAAGGAAGAATTTGAGGATGGTTGTTCCCTCTTCGGTGAGCATTTTCTCGAATGCATTGATCTGCTCATACCGTTTCGACCAGATCGCTTTTGGGACCAGCTCATGCACACGAACCACCAGGACATCCTCATAGTGGCTGCGATTAAAGATCACCATTTCCCCTTTACCCGGGGCCTGCTGATGGATCCGCCAGAGATAATCGTGGGCGAGCTCCAGCGGCGTGGGGGCCTTGAAGCTGGCCACCCGCACCCCTTGTGGATTGACCCCCTCGAAGACATGGCGGATCACGCCGTCCTTGCCGCCCGTATCCATGGCCTGGAGCACGATCATCAGCTTGTGTTTCTGCTCAGCGTATAACAGTTCCTGTAAGGTCTCCAACCTGCTGTTCAGCCTGAGCAATGCCTCCTTGCCTTCCGCCTTGCCTTTGGGAAAATGAGTGTCGTCGTTGGGATTGACGTCCTTGAGATGGAGTTTCTCTCCAGGCTGAATCCGGTATTGTTCCATTGGCTCCTCGCGCTTCTGGTTCATGGTCCCTCTCCTTCGAAGAAATGCCGCTTTATACTCCGCAACACGGGACGTGCTCCCGCTCAGGAGAGTCCCATGACTTTACCCGTTTCGGTATCAATGTCGACATCGAGAAAGCCCGGCCGTGTCGGCAGGCCGGGCATGGTCCGCATCTGCCCGCAAAGAGGATAGAGGAAACCCGCCCCCACCGAGGCCTTGAGGTCGGTCACCGGCAGCCGCCAGCCTGTGGGCACGCCCTTGAGCGTCGGATCGTGGGTAAGGGAAAGATGGGTCTTGGCCATGCAGATGGGCAGATGCTCAAGACCCTGGCGGTTGTAATAATCGATGGCGCGATCGACCTCGGGGGTATAGTCGACCCCATCGGCGCCATAGATGCGGGTGGCGATGGCATGGATCTTTTTCTTGATCGACCATTCCAGGGGATAGAGGAACTGAAAGTCGTTCTCTTTTGCTGCGGCAGCGCATACAGCCTCGGCCAGCTCGATGATCCCCGCGCCGCCGCGCGCATAATGATCGCAAACATAGGCGCCGTGGGCCCCGGCAGCCAGGGCGGCATACTGCACCACCGCGATCTCCTCCCGACTGTCATCCGGGAAGATGTTGATCGCCACCAGAGCGGGGATGCCGAACTGGTGGGCGATCTCGATGCTGCGGGCGAGATTGCCGCAGCCCGCCTCCACCAGCTCCGGATGGGATTGCGAGTAGACCGGATCGAATGGTTTGCCGGCGACCACCGTCGGGCCGCCGCCATGCATCTTGAGCGCGCGGATGCTCACCACAATGACCGCCGCGTCCGGCTTCAACCCCGAATAGCGGCATTTGATGTTGATGAATTTCTCCAGGCCGATATCGGCGCCGAAGCCCGCTTCGGTCACCACATAATCAGCCAGTTTGAGCGCGATCTGATCCGCCAAGATGGACGAACTGCCATGGGCGATATTGGCGAAGGGGCCGGCATGGACAAAAGCCGGTGTGCCCTCCAGCGTCTGCATGAGATTGGGCATGATCGCATCCTTGAGCAGCACCGTCATCGCCCCCGCAGCGCCGATGTCCTCGGCGGTGATCGGCTCCTGGAGGCGGCTGCGCGCGACCACCATGCGGCCGAGGCGCTCACGCAAATCCTTCAGGCTGGTGGTGAGGGCCAGCACGGCCATCACCTCGCTGGCCACAGCAATATCATAACCGGTCATGCGCGCCTGATTGCGCTCCTCCTCTCCCAGACCAATCTGGATGCGCCGCAGCAGCCGGTCATTGACATCTACTACCCGCTTCCAGGTGATGTGCTCGGGATCGATATCGAGACGGAAAATCCGCCGCATCTGCTCTTCTGAGAGTTCATCAAGACGGTTGGCGTGGATACCCAGCCGCTCCATCCGCCGCCGCTGGGAGATCGCCAGTTCGCCCCTTTTGCATAGCATCCGCGCCAGCTTTTCATCATCGCTGCGCTCGCTCTCGTGCAGCATACGGGCGTCAATCGCCGCAGCCAGCAGATTGTTGGCCGCGGTGATGGCATGAATATCTCCGGTCAGATGGAGATTAAAATCCTCCATGGGGACAATTTGGCTGTAGCCGCCGCCAGCAGCGCCGCCCTTGATGCTGAACGTGGGTCCCTGCGAGGGCTGGCGGATGCAGGTGAAAACCCGCTTGCGGAGATGCGCTCCCAGCGCCTGCGACAGCCCCAGCGTCGTCGTCGTCTTGCCCTCCCCCAGCGGTGTCGGTGTCATGGCGGTCACCACGATATATTTGCCATTGGGATTCGCCGCCAGCCGGTCGAGGATCGACAACCGCACTTTGGCTTTGTATTCGCCATAGAGTTCCAATTCGCCGGGGAGGATCCCGGCCTCCCGAGCCATCAGGCTGATCTTCTTCATATGCGCGGCCTGGGCGATGGCGATATCGCTCGGAACCGGCCGAACGGGATGCAGCTGAATGGGCCGGTAGGGCGGTTTTTGCATTGGCTTGTTGTTGCGGGGCTGCTCTTTGCTTTTCATATCGACTCCTCAGACTACCACGCTTCAATGTAAGATTTTATTTTATGCGATTCTACACTTTTTTACACCAGGCCGTAATATCTCGCCGCAGGCGTAAATCCCCCACTAAGCCGAGAATTCCCTTGACTCTCGAACTAAATCTATGTAATTTTTAGCATAATGTCGACATTATCACTATTCGGAGATTCCATGCCCACCCTCACCGGCGCACAGCGCCGTTATTTGCGCGGCCGCGCTAATACCCTCAAGCCGTGCATCCTGATCGGCAAAAACGGCCTTTCCGATGAAGTCACCGCGGCCATCGATGCCGCACTGACCGATCATGAGCTGATCAAGGTGCGCTTTCTCGAACTCAAGGAGGGGAAAAAAGCGCTAGCAGCCGAGATCGCGCAGCGAACCCGAAGCGAGCTGGCCGGGATGATCGGGCATGTGGCGATCTTTTTCAGACAGAACACCGACCCGGAACACCGCAAGGTGGAGCTGCCGGTGCGGCCGGCCTGAGGTACTGAGCCCGGGCTTGATTCATGCCCGTCGTCAACGGAGCTGCGCGGCGCCATGCCGCTGACAACCTAATGGTCCATCAGGGACAGAAACAGCATGACACTTAATCTCCTTCTCATCTTTGTTCTCCTTATCGCCAACGGCCTTCTCGTCATGTCCGAGATGGCCGTAGTATCGGTGCGCAAGACCCGCCTGCAACAACTGGCCAACGAGGGTCATCCCCGGGCGAAATCGGTCCTCAAACTGATCAACAATCCAACCCGATTTCTCTCCACAGTACAAATTTTTGTCACCCTGATCAGCATCATGGCCGGTGCAGTTGGCGGCGCCAGGTTCACTGAAGCCCTGGCCTTGTGGCTGCAGCAGTTCGAATCCATCGCGAAGTACAGCAATGCACTCGCCTTCGGCCTCGTCGTGCTCGGGATCAGCTACTTCACCCTCATCCTTGGCGAGCTGGTCCCCAAACAGATCGCCCTGCACAATCCCGAAAAAGTCGCGGGTACCCTCACCCCCACCATGTCGCGTCTGGCCAAGCTCGCTTGGCCTGCGGTGGCGATCCTCAGCTGGTCCACCGATGGCATCCTCCGGCTTTTCGGCCTGAGCAAGATCGAGGAACAGCCGGTCTCGGAGGAAGAGATCAAGGTGATGATCGATCAGGGGATCGAAGCCGGGATGTTCGAGGAGGCTGAACGTGACATGATCGAGAGCGTTTTCAGCCTCGCCGACAAGCGCGCCGGCGCCCTGATGACGCCGCGCACCGATGTAGTCTGGCTCTCGACCGATGAAACCGCCGTGGAGACCTACAAAAAGATCCTCGAGAGCGAACACTCCCGCTTCCCCGTCTGTGAGGGTAATCTCGATGAGGTGATCGGCGTTGTGCGCGCCAAGGATCTGCTCGAGAACGCCATCTCGAACAAGGAGATCGACCTGCGCAAGCATATGCTCCCCGCACTCTATGTGCCCGAGAGCGCCATGGCCCTTAATGTGCTCGAAACCTTTAAAAAGCAGCGGCAGCATATCGCCATCGTCGTCGATGAATACGGCGTCATGCAGGGCATAGTCACCATCTTTGACATCCTGGAGGCCATCGTCGGCGATATCCCCTCCCTCGACGAGACCGAAGCCCGCCCGGGATTGCAGAAGCGGCTCGACGGCTCCTACCTGATCGACGGCCTCTATTATATTGAGGAATTCAAAGAATTCTTCAATATTGCGGAATTGCCGGAAGAGAACAGCTATCAGACACTTGGCGGATTCGTCTTGATGCACCTCGGGCGCATTCCTGAACCCACCGATGTCTTCGAATGGAGTAAATGGCGGTTCGAGGTGATGGATATGGATGGCACCCGCGTTGACAAGGTTCTGGTGACGCCGCTGGTGAAGGAAAACCAGCCGCCAGCCAGCGAAGCGACGACCGCCTGACACTGGAAAGGAGATCCGCATGCCTCTGTTTCGCGCCATTGAGATGACCGCCCGCTGCGTACCGACCATGGAGGGGGCTGGTGTGCGCCTACAGCGCGTCTTCGGCTTTTCACAAGCGCCCAACCTCGATCCCTTTCTCCTGCTCGACCATTTCGGGTCGAAGGACCCGGACGATTACCTTGCGGGCTTTCCCTGGCATCCCCACCGCGGCATCGAAACCGTGACCTACCTGCTCACCGGCGCGGTCGAGCACGGCGACAGCCTCGGCAACCAGGGCGTCATTCGCAGTGGCGATGTTCAATGGATGACCGCCGGCAGCGGCGTCATTCATCAGGAAATGCCCCAGCTCGCGGACGAACCCCTGCTTGGCTTCCAGCTCTGGGTCAATCTACCAGCGGCGCAGAAGATGATGATTCCGCGCTACAACGGCATCCTCAGCGAGCAGATTCCCACGATCGAGCTCGAACCCGGCATCCAGGCTAGAGTGATCGCCGGCGAATTGGCGGGTATCCAGGGCCCGATGCGGGAGTTGATGGTCGAGGTCGGCTATTACGATCTTTCGCTGGCGCCGGGCGCCCGGATGGGTTTCCCCATACCGGCCGGTCATCGCGCCTTCGCTTATCTCTTCGACGGCAGCGGTTCCTTCTCCCCGGACGCGGAAAAGAGTGTTGCCGCGGGTCACCTGATTGCCTTTGCCGATGAGGGACAGGCGGTGCAGATCCAGGCAGGCGAGAACGGCATGCGCTTTCTCCTCGCCCACGGCCACCCCCTCAATGAACCGGTCGCCTGGCGCGGGCCGATCGTCATGAATACCGAGGAGGAACTCCGCCTCGCCTTCACCGAGTTTCGCAACGGCACGTTCATCAAGCACAAACCCGTTTGAAGGGCACAGAACAGGAGTGGCTCCATCCCCCGGATACTCTTGTCCCCGCATCCTACTCTAGCGGTGAAATTCCTTGAAACCCCCGCCCACGCCTCCCCGTATGAGAAAGACCGGATCACAGAAAGGGGGATCACCACGTGCTGGAGAGTTCATGAAGTACCCCCTCATTATCTTTCTTGTTTCACTGGGACTGACCGCCGCCTCCCGAGCAGAGGTCAAGAGTCTCCAGGTTCATACCGTCCATCAGCCCATCCTGGTGGACGGCCTGATCGAGCCCGCATGGAGCAGCGCCGACTCGGCCAGCGGATTCTTCCAGCTCCAACCCTTTTACGGACAGCCGCCACTCCATCAGACGGTCGCCCGGCTGCTGAGCGACGACAAAAACCTCTACGGTCTTATTTTGTGCCGGGATGATCCGGCGCACATCCAGCGTTACACCGGCAAACTCGACGACTTTACCGGTGACGTGGTCTCGCTGATGATCGATACCTTCGGCGACTATCGCACCGCCTATAAATTCGCCGTCGCCGCCGGGGGCAGCCGCTCCGATTGCCGATTGCTCGATGATGCCCGTAACCGCGATTACAGCTGGGACGGAGTCTGGTTCTCCGCCAGCCGCCTCTATGAGTGGGGTTGGGCGGTCGAAATGCAAATCCCTTACCGCTCCATCCAGTACGACGATAGGCTGCAGGAGTGGGGTCTCGATTTCGACCGCTGGACGGAGGTCGGCAAGGAAGATACCTATTGGAACGCCTATGAGCAGAATGAGGGCCAACGCATCTCCAAGTTCGGCCGCCTTATATTCAGGGATAACCGGCCCTCGGTCAAGGGCCTCAACCTGGAAATTTATCCCGTCGGACTGGCCAGGGCTGAACAGGAGCCGGGTGAAACGTGGAAGCTCTCGCCCAATGCCGGCGTGGACCTTTTTTACAATCCCTCGCAGCAACTTACGCTGCAGTTCACGGCCAATCCCGATTTCGCCCAGATCGAAGCGGACCCCTACGAGTTCAATATCTCCCGCTATGAATCCTATTACTCCGAACGCCGGCCCTTCTTCACCCAGGGCAACGAAGTTTTTATGCCCTCCGGCAAGCAGCGCAACACCGGCTTTTATGAACCCATGGAGCTCTTTTATTCACGACGCATCGGCCGGCGCCTTCCGGATGGGCACGAGGTGCCCCTGCTGGCCGGCAGCAAACTCTTCGGCCGATTGAACAATTGGGAATATGGGGGATTTTTCGCCGCCACCGGGGGCAAGTCCTATCAGGACGGCAGTGCACGCCTCAATGAGCCTACGGCCGTTTTCAGCTCGCTGCGGTTGAAAAAACAGATCCTCGGCAACTCTTCCATCGGCCTGCTTTATGTCGGCAAAAATACCGGGGAGGACAATAACGGGGTCATCGATGTCGACGGTGCCTTCCGTGCATCGGACTGGCAGCTCTCCTACCAAGCCGCCCGTTCCTACCGCAACCACCAGGGCGATTATGCCGGCTCGTTCGGACTCTGGATCCCCAAGGAACATTTTCTGCTCGGTTGGCGCTCCCGCTATGTGGGTGAAAATTTTGACATCCAGGAGGTGGGCTTCGTCCCCTGGAAGGGCACCTGGAACAGCACTCTGCTCGCCGGTCCCATGTGGTTGCCTAAGACGGGAGCGGTCAGTCAGGTGATCATTTATGGCGGCGGCATCCTCAACCACGAAAAGATCGATGCCTTCACCGACCGCATGGCCCTGCTGGGCTATAACATGCAGTTCCGCAAGAACTGGGGATTCGAGATCAATCTCAACGCTGGCCGCTCACGGGATATGGGGGTTGCCTACAACTCATATGAGGCCACCCTCTCTTCATGGCTGGGCATCTCCCCCCAATGGGAGGGCCACCTCTACGGCGGTTACTCACGCACCTATAATTTTTCCCGCTCCTGGCTGGCCGCTTACAGCTGGACCGGTGGTGAAATCGACTGGAAGCCGGCCCAGGTCCTCACCCTGGGTACTTCAGCGGATCTCTATTTCGAGGGCAACCCCGCAGGGAATTTGGCGGACGTGACCTTGAATGCGCGGCCCTATTGCAGCTGGACTCCGGTCAACAATCTCAACCTGCGGCTCTATGTGGATAATCTCTACGTGCGCTCGACCGGCCATCTGGAGCGGCTGATCGGCGGTTTTCTCTTCTCCTACAACTTCCGTCCCAAGAGCTGGATCTACTTCGCCCTCAATGAAGTGCAGGACCGCAGTGCGGAGTTTGATCGTGAGAATCGTCTCCTGCCCAACCGCCTGCACATGGTCAACCGGGTCAACGTGGTGAAGCTGAAATATCTCTTTTATTATTAAAATAGACCTGGGTCGCGAAGTATGGAGGGGGGCAGGAATCATGGGGAAATAAAGAATGAGAGAATGGATTTCAGGGCCTTGCCTGACGCTACTCAGAAGAGGACCCACACTCATACCGATTTCAACCGCGCCTTTGCCATCGGCATCGGCCTTAACCGTGCTTTTGTGCTGCTGGAAGCAGGATTCGGACTGGTATCGGGCGGCCTTTTTTACATCCGATGGGCGAATCCAAAGGGGACCTTGTGCAGCTGCAGGCCCAGGGTCCAGCGATTATCCCGGTCCACTAGGGCGAAAAGGCCGGGCGAGAAGGAGCCGATGCGGATCAGCCCCGGATAGAGGTTAAGGCGGACTTTGCTGCGCAGCTTGCCGGCATAGAGCAAGGAAGCCATGAGCGAATTGTTGCGGTCGTAAAAAAGTCCGGCGGTGGTGACCAGATTGGTCGTCAACGAGCGCACCTTCTCCCCCTCCCGGTCATCCACACCCACCAGATTCTTGGCCACCAGTCCGGCCCCCAGCGAGATCGCCCGTTCCTGATCGATCTTGTACGAGAATCCCCCCTCCCCATGATTGCCATAATTATAAAAGAGATGCCACCGTTGTGACCCGGGCAGCCGCCATTTCAGGCTGAAATTCTGCCCGTTGTTCTCGATGGTGCCGCGCCCGAAATCGAAAGCGAGCTGGTAGGACCAGTCGGCATAATTCAGGGTCTCGCTGAAAAAGCGCGCCACCTTGTCGTTGCTGAAGAGTACAATGCTGAGGGGATCAAAGATGTAGAGATCGGCGATCGGATCGACGTTGTAGCCCCGGAATTCACCGTTTTCGACGGTTTCGTTGAGGAGGTGATAGACGGCCATGGTTGCCGCTGAAAAGAGAGCGGGATGAGGAATTTGGCGGCAGGCAAACCATTCGGTCATCATGCGGCTGCTCATGCCGCCGCCGAACAGGTGCATCGTATAGTTAGGCCAGTACTGGGCATGCTTGGAGTGGATGCTGAAAGGAATGAGTTCGCCCGAAATAAAATTAACCCAACCGTAGGCGTCGATGGCATCAAAGGGATGCAGCAGATTATCCCAGAGATTCTCCCACCCGGCTTCGTAGGGCAGATCGAGGGGTTTATGAGGGCGGTTCTCCATGGCCAAGATGCCATACCCCCCATGCAGAATCATGGTCACAGGATTGACCAGGGATTGGCTGCCATACGGGAGGCCTTTATAGAAATAACGGTCTGGCTGCCCGGCATGAAGAACCGCAGCAGCCAGGCTGAAGAGGAGCCCCCATTTCAATCCATTGTGCGTCATGACAACCCAGCGTGAAGGAAAAGTGACAGAAGAAATTCAAATTCTTTTAATTTATCATTATTCATAAAAATAAACAAGATTTAACCTGCAGGCCCTCCAAAAAATCCGGCTTCGATCTGACGCCTTGCGTCCGAAATACTGCCCGCAGATGGGTCGTTCCGACCCTGGAGGGCATCCTGCAAATGTACCATTTACAACATAAAAAATGCTGGCTTTGTTTGCAAAGGATGATTAGATTGTTACTTAGAGGCTCCGATGGCGAAAGCGCAAGCTAACCGCAGTAC
This sequence comes from bacterium, assembly GCA_035419245.1. Classification (NCBI taxonomy): domain Bacteria; species bacterium. Next base: position 146,979 of record DAOLSP010000004.1, read on the forward strand.
TCATCCTCAAGGAGGTCTCGTGCGCCGAAACCAGCCAATATCCATTTGGATCCGGATCTGCTGCTGGAGCTGGATGATCGGCTTCTTCTCCGCCGGTTGTTCACCGCTTGTGACCGAGTTTGATCAAAGCGAAGAGGCCGTGCTCTATACGGCCGCCCATCCCATGCCGCAACCGGTCCCCGACACCCTCACCGTGATGACCTGGAATCTTCGCTTTGGCGCTGGCCGGCAGACCCCGTGGTTTGGGGACAGCTGCGGCGACCGGGTGGTCCTGACTGCAGCCGAGGTTCTGGCCACGCTCGAGGGCATGGCCGCAGAGATCCGCACCCTCCAGCCCGACCTCCTGCTTATCCAGGAGATCGATGTCCAGTCCAAGCGCACCGCCTATATCGATGAACTGCAATGGCTGCTGGACCATACCTACTTTACCTATGGCGCCTATGCCTCGATGTGGCAAGCGCAGTATGTCCCTAGCGACGGCCTCGGCCGAATCAACACCGGCAGCGCCCTCCTTTCGCGCTGGCCTTTGCGCGAAGCCGAGCGCATCCAACTGCCGCTGCGCAGCGATCAGGACGCCCTGACCCGCTATTTCTATCTGCGCCGCAATATCCTCAAGGCCAGGGTCGACCTGCCGGAGCGCGGCGACTTTTGGGTGCTCAATATCCATGCCGATGCCTTTTCGACCGATGATACCAAGCACAAACACATCATCCGTTTCAAGGCCGAAATAGACAAGCTCGATACCGCCGGCGCAGCCGTGATCGCCGGCGGCGATTTCAACATGCTGCCTCCCGGTTCGGATTCCACCGACTATTGTGATGAGGACCGCTGTCCGGGGGAGCACTTTCATAGTCCCGGCGACCATCCTCTGCACAAGGAGGGCAGCAATTATACCCCGGAAAAGGAGTGGCTGGTCGATCTCTATGCCGCCTATGATTGCTCGGTCCCCCTGGTTGACTATCACGCGCATCCTGCGCGTTATTTCACCCACACCACCAACCGTGGTGCCTTCTGGGACCGCAAGATCGATTATCTCTTCAGCAACCGCCCCTGGCTTTCGCAGGGCCGTGTAACCCATCAGGAAATTCTCAACCTCTCGGACCATGTCCCGGTCAGCGCCCGCTGGGTGGTGCCACGATGAAAAAGCATCGACCTTCAGCCCCGCGGCCGCGCCTGCTGGTGCTGCTGCTCGCCGCCATGCTGCTCTGGCCTGCGGCAGCCCGCGCAGCGGAGCATACCGATCCCTGGTTCGCCGCCGCCAACGGCTCCGCACAAACCCTGCCCAGGGGCCGCTGGTGCGTCGGCATCTTTCAACCGCTACGCACAGCGGTATCCGAGCACATCGAGCTTTCCCTCCATCCCCTGCTCTTCCCGCTGCTGCCGAATGTGAGCCTGAAATGGGCGCACGGCCACCAGGGGAACTGGCGGTTTGCTTCGCGTCACAGCCTCTATGATCCCACGCCGCTGCTGCGGCTGCTGCGTCGTGAAGGCACCGGTGGTATCCTTTCACCCGAATTCGCCATACCCAATATGGCCGCCTCGTCAAGCGAAGTGCTGGCGTCACATCCCATCGCCGGTGGGCAGCGCGTCACCCTGAAGGTGGGTCTGAGCGTTTGTCTCTTTCGCTCCAGCCCACTTGACCGCCGCGCGACCATCGATCTCCCGTTGGTTTTCCCGCGCCTGCAACCTTTTTTTCATAACCTCACTTGGCGCGGCGGTCTCGAGGGCATGGGCCGGCTCTGGCGGCGCTGGTTCTGGCTGCTGGATGGTGATTGCTTTTATACCCCCAGGGGAGAGGAGAACTGGGCGCTCGAGCACAAGGGGATGCTGCTCTGGGACCGCAGCACAACGCTGCAGCTCGGGATCGGGTACAAACTGAGCTTCTGCGAATATCCCTACGGCCGCCAATGGCATCTCCTCGGCCCGCTGGTGGATCTGCAGTGGGCTTGGGGCGGTCATTGAGACCCAGAATGGCGGAAATGGAAAAAGAAGAGGATGGCATGTCTTCAGCGAGAGTAGCCCATGTCTGTCAAATCTGCGGCCGCGATACGCGTGCGGATCTTCGTCCCGGCGTTCTGGTCCGCCCCGAGGTGGGCGCCCTGATCCAGCGAAAAACGGGCAGTTTTATGGAGGAGGGCTGGATCTGCATCGAAGATCTGGAGAAATTCCGTCTTGACTATATCCGCGAGATGCTCGAAGAGGACCGCGGCGAGCTCACCGAGATCGATGATCAGGTAGCGCGCAGTCTGCATCAGCAGGAGATCCTCACCCGGAATCCGGATGAGGAGATGCAGTGCGGCCTGACTTTCGGCCAGCGGCTGGCGGACCGCATCGCCGCACTGGGAGGAAGCTGGGCTTTCATCGGTGCCTTCCTCGGGGTCTTGTCTTTATGGATTGCCGTCAATTCGGTGGCGCTGCTGTTCAAACCCTTTGATCCCTATCCCTATATCCTGCTTAATCTCCTGCTCTCCTGCATCGCCGCGATCCAGGCTCCAATCATCATGATGAGTCAGAACCGTCAGGAGATGCGCGACCGTTTGCACGCCCAGCACGATTATCAGGTCAATCTCAAGGCAGAACTGGAAATCCGTCAGCTGCACCAAAAGATCGATCACATGCTTTCCCACCAGTGGCAGCGGCTGGTGGAGATTCAGGAGATTCAGATGGAACTCATGGCTGAGCTCCGCATGCGCAAACCCTGAAACCGTTCACTCTTCACATCCCATAACAGGGGGTGGCATGGGGAATGCCCCTTCTGAAAGATGGCATCGCGCACTCGCGTGTGACCGTGCCCTCCATCCTGTCGCCAGCCAACATCGGCCGCTATCCCAATCCCTTCAATGACAAGACGGTGATCGAACGGCAGACGCCTGTCAGCGCCGATATGAACCGGACCATCTTTGACGCCTTTGGGCGCCGGATCCGGGATCGGCAGGTGCCTGTTGCGGCGGGCGAGACCAAACGGGTGCGGTTTAGGAGACGCCTCTGGCCCTCCGGCGTCTCTCTCTGCCGGGGCAGCGGCGGCACGCTGGATCGGATGCTGAAGCCGCACCTGTTATACTAGGGTAAAAGAGGCTGGTGGCAGAGGGCGAGAAGATGGGGGAGGAAGATCAGCAGGCCGATGCAGGCCGCTCCGATGGCGCAGATCAAAACCGCAGCCGCGGCGATGTTCTTGGCTTTCTCAACCAGCGGATGAAATTCCGGACTGGTGACATCGCAAAGAAACTCGAAGGCCGTGTTGACCGCCTCGGCCGACCAGACCAGAGCCATGGCGACGATGACCGCGATCCACTCGCTGCGGCTCAGATGCAGCAACCCTCCCGCGACAAGAACCAGCAGCGTCGCCGCCAGATGGATCCAGGCGTTATGCTGAGTCTCCACCATCTGCCGGATGCCGGCCAGGGCATAACGAAAACTGGTAATGCGGCGGCGCAGGCTGAATCGGGTTTGGGCGGGCATGAGCTCTCCTCTGTCGGGGAAAAAACGCTGTGCAAAATACTAAAAACCGGACTAACAATCAAGAGCGTTGATTTTTCGGCCCCAATAGTGTATATTTTGAGGTGCGGTTTGGAGAGATGAACCGTGAAATCTCAGGATCCTCCTCCCGCTCCTTTGTCTAATACCTACCCTTCTAAAGGAGTCCGCAATGCAAAAAAACAACACTACGGTTTGGATGATAGCTTGCCTGTATCTCATTTTGTTCGCCGCAATCGTCTCCGCTCAGTGGAAACCTTCACCCGGCGATACCCTGGTCACTCCCAGGATCCTGGAAGGCAACCAGGTGCAGTTCCGTATTTACGCCCCCAACGCCGAGGCGGTAAGGCTGGGGGGCGGAGAAATCCCCGGTATCGGCTGGACGGGCAAGGAGATGAACAAAACCCCTGAGGGCATCTGGGAGGTCACCCTGCCGGTTGATCCGGGTACCTACCGCTACAACTTTAGTGTGGATGGTGTGACAACGATTGATCCCAGGAATCCCAAAACCAGCGAGTCCAACGGAACGACCTGGAGCCTGATCCACGTGCCGGGCGCCGCTTTCATGGATACGCAACAGGTCCCCCATGGCGCCGTGGCGACGGTGACCTACTGGTCCGCCACTCTGCAGCGGTTCCGCCGCATGCATATCTATACTCCGCCTGGCTATGAATCCGGCAAGGGCAAATATCCGGTCTTTTATCTGCTTCATGGCGCCGGAGACAGCGATGACTCCTGGAGTTCTGTCGGCCGCGCCGGCTTTATCCTCGACAACCTCATTGCTGCCAAGAAAGCGGTGCCCATGGTGGTGGTCATGCCCGCCGGTCACACCGGTCCCTTCATCTGGGGCGCTCCCCGCAGCAATCCCGGCAGTTCAATGGTCGATGAGTTTGCACAGGACTTTTCCCGGGAGGTCATGCCCTACGTGGAATCGCACTACCGGGTCTATACCGACCAAAAGCATCGCGCCCTCGCCGGGCTCTCCATGGGCGGTTTCCAGACCCTCAGCATCGCCCTCCCGGCGCTCGACCAGTTCGCCTATACCGGTGTCTTCAGTTCGGGCATTATCGGCATCAAGCCCAATCCAGCCGTAACCAGTGCGCCGGCTGGAGCAAGCTGGGAAGAACAAAATGCAGCGGCCCTCGACAACCCCGCGGGCAAAAAGGGACTCAAGCTGCTCTGGTTCGCCACCGGCACGGAGGATTTCCTGCTCGAGACCTCCCGCGCTACCGTCGAGATGCTGCGCAAACACGGGTACACGGTGACCTACAAGGAGACCAGCGGCGCACATACCTGGATCAACTGGCGGCTCTATCTTAACGAGTTCACCCCGATGCTCTTCCGCTGAACTCGCGGCGCCGGGTTCCTGCCTGTACGGGCTGGGCGGTCAATAAAATACTTGTCTTTCATGCGAGATTTTTGTACAATGGTTTTAACTAGCTCTGCCGCTGCAAGGCGCACCCGTGTACCCTGAATTAAAAGGAAAGCCCACAACAGAAGAAATCAAGGCCGGCTGCGCGCGACCGACAGGTGGACCCGTCGGAGATACCAAGCTTTCCGTCGGCCTTGGCAAGGTCGGCCCAGCATTCGGCGAATACGACAAGAAGGTTTCGGAAGCCTTCGACTAGTCCTCTTGCACAATCCTCACTCCTCGCTCCCACCCGGATATCCAGTCCGGCGATCCAGAGCCGGCCCATGCTCCGGGTGGGAGCGAGTTTTTTATAATGAACCGGAACCCATGCTGCAGATCAGAAACCTTTCTTATTCTATCGGCGAGCGACTTCTGCTTAAGGAGGTCAACTGGGTGATAAATCCCGGCAAACGGGTCGCCCTGATTGGCCCTAATGGCGCCGGCAAGACCACCCTTTTGCGCATCATCAAGGGGGATCTCCAGCCGCACGATGGTGTCATGATCAAGCCCAAAGAGTATACCATCGGTTACCTGCCACAGGAGGAGATCGCGGTGGGGAGCGGGCCGATTCTTGCCGCCGTGCTCGAGGGCCAGGGGGAGATTCTCCGCCTTGAGGAGCAGATCGCCGAACTGCATGCCCTGCTCAACTCCCATACCGAGGATGACCCCAAGGTGCTCGAACGCCTCGGCGCCCTCGAATCCCGCTATGATGCCCTTGGCGGATATGCCGTCGAGAACCAGGCCAAGGCGATTCTCACCGGACTGGGATTCAGTGAGTACGACTATCAGCGCCCAATGAGCGAATTCAGCGGCGGCTGGCGTATGCGCGTCTACCTGGCGCGCCTGCTGCTGCAGAATCCCAATCTGCTGTTGCTCGATGAGCCCACCAACCACCTCGACCTGCCCTCGCTCGAATGGCTGGAGAGCTTTCTGCTTTCATTCGCCGGCAGCATGGTGCTGGTCTCGCATGACCGGTTTTTTATCGACCGCCTTGCCCAGGAAATCACCGAGCTCGACCGCGGGGTCTTGACGCATTATAGCGGCAATTACCATCTCTACGAAAAGCAGAAGGCCGAGAGCGAAGTACTCCTGCTCAAGCAGTGGGAGGCGATGCGCGATGAGCGCGAGCGCCAGCAAAAATTCATCAACCGGTTCCGCTACAAGGCGACCAAGGCGGCCGCTGTGCAGAGCCGCCTCAAGATGCTCGAAAAGATGGCGGAGGTCGAGCTGCCGCCCCCACCACCGCCGCGGATCCACTTCCGCTTGCGCGTTGCGGGGAGCAGCTATAAGGATGTGCTCCACATCGAGAACCTTTATTTCCGCTACGGTGAATCCTGGGTGCTCAATGACCTGAACCTGGACATCTATCGCGGCCAGAAGGTGGCGCTGGTCGGGGTCAACGGCGCAGGCAAGACTACACTGACCCGGCTGATCTGTGGCGAGTTGCAGCCCGAATCGGGTTCGATCAAAATCGGCGAGCGCACCACCATCGGCTACTATGCTCAGCACCAGGTCGACGCCCTCTCCCTCGATGCCACCGTTTACGAGGAAGTCGCCTCCACCACCGCCCAAACCCTGGCCCCGCGCATCCGCGACATCCTCGGCCTCTTCCAGTTCCACGGCGACGAGGTCTTCAAGCCGGTCCGCGTCCTCTCCGGCGGTGAGAAAGCCCGTGTCTCCCTGGCCAAGATCCTCCTCTCGCCAGTCAATTTTCTCATCATGGATGAGCCCATCAACCACCTCGACACCACCGCCAAGGAGGCCCTCGAAGAAGCCCTGCACGACTATGACGGCACCCTTTTACTCATTGCCCACGACCGCTATTTCCTCGACAAGCTGGTGACGCGGGTGATCGAGCTCAGGGAGGGCCGCCTGACGATGTACGAGGGCAACTATTCCGACTATATCGCCAAACGTGAGGCCGATGTCTCATGGACTGCCGAAGAGGCCAAGAGCGCTCAGATCCATCTAGCCGAGGCAGCTGCTGAAATCCCCATACCGGCGCGCAAGAGCAAGGAGCAGAAACGGCAGGAGGCGGAGGCACGCCAGTCCATCAGCCGCGAGCGCAACCGGCTCGAGCAGGCCATCGCCCGCATTGAAGCTGAAATTCAGTCCCGCGAGGAGAAAAAAAGCACCCTTGAGGCGCAGCTCGCCAATCCCCAGAGCTATAAAAACGGCGAATTTGCCGCCCAACTGACACGCGATTATGCCCTGATCAAATCCGAGCTTGAGTGGCTGGTGACCGAATGGACCGAAACCCAGGAGACCCTGGAAAAGCTGCTCCGCTCCCTCGCATGAAACTTTTCCCGCCATCAGACGTCTTTATAAGGACGTAAAACCAGTTCTTTCGTGCATTTCAATACAACAGAGGAGGTTGATTTGAACCGTAGCATTCGCTCTACTCTCGCCCTGGTCCTGCTGGTGGCGGCGACGTGCGCCCTCGCCGATGAAGGCATGTGGACCTTCGACAATCCCCCGCTCAAGCAGCTCCAGGAAAAATACAATTTCACCCCGACCAAAGAATGGCTCGACCATGTCCGCCTCTCCAGCGTCCGTTTCATGGACGGCGGCTCAGGCTCCTTCATCAGCCCCAACGGCCTAGTGATGACCAACCACCACGTTGCCATGGGCCAGCTGCAGAAAATGTCGACTCAGGATCAGAATTTTGTCGCAACCGGCTTTTATGCCGCCACCTCCGAGCAGGAGGCCAAATGCCCGGATCTGGAGTTGAACGTCCTCGTCGACATGGTCAATGTCACCAGCCGCATCACCAGCGCGATCAAGCCGGGAATGAAACCGGCCGATGCCCTCAAGGCACGCCAAGAGGAACAAGCCAAAATCGAGAAAGAATATCATGACAAGACCGGTCTGCGCTGCGACGTCGTCTCCCTCTATAACGGCGGCGAATACTGGCTCTACCAGTACAAACGCTATACCGATATCCGCTTGGTGATGGCCCCCGAGCGCCAGATCGCCTTCTGGGGCGGAGATGATGACAATTTCACCTATCCACGCTACGACCTGGACATGGCTTTCTTCCGCGTCTATGAAGACGACAAGCCGCTCAGCACCCCGGACTATCTCAAATGGAACGCCAGAGGCGCCGCGGACAATGAACTGGTCTTTGTCTCCGGCCATCCTGGCAGCACCAGCCGGCTCGACACCTATGCTGAAATGGAACTGCAACGCGATCTGCGTTACCCCATGAACCTCGAGATGATCCAAAAACGCCTCGATGTCCTCTATGCCTACTCCCAAAAAGGCCCGGAACAGCAGCGCCGCGCCCTGGGCCAGATCTTCGGCCTGGAAAACAGCAAAAAGGCCTTGAGCGGGCAGTATCAGGGTTTGCTCGACCCCAAGCTGATGGCTAAGGCCAAAGCCGATGAACAGGCCTTCCGCGCCAAAGTCGATGCCAATCCCGAATGGAAAAAGGCTTACGGCGACGGTTGGAAGAGCATCGAAAAGGTGATCGCCAAACAGCGCAAGGAGTTCGGCTCCCGTTCCTACGGCAGCCTGGCCTTGAGCAGTACCTTCGCTCGTTATGCCCAGAACCTGGTCTTCGCTGCAGCCGAACGCCAGAAACCAGATTTGGAGCGCCTGGACGGCTATCACGATGTCCAACTGGAGCGCGCCAAGCTGCGCCTCTTCTCACCGGCGCCGATCTACAAGGATCTCGAGGAGGCCACCTTCGCATCCATGCTGCAAATGGCCTTGGACAAGGCCGGCGCCGCCGATCCAATCGTCTCCGCCGTGCTGAAGGGCCGCTCCGCCGCCCAAGCCGCCAGGGAGATGGTTGAGGCCACCACTCTCGACAAGCCTGATGTGCGCAAAGCCCTCTATGAAGGCGGTGCCGAGGCCATCGCCAAGTCCACCGATCCCTTCATTGCGGTATTGCGCGAACTTGAGCCCCTGCTGCGCGAACGCCAGGAGAAATCTCGCAAGGAGACCGAATCCATTCTCACCCCCGCTTCGGAAAAGATCGCCAATGCCCGTTTTGCGGTCTATGGCAAGAACACCTATCCGGACGCCACCTTCACCCTGCGTCTCTCCTATGGCGCGGTCAAGGGCTATCCGATGAACGGCACCAAAGCGCCATATAAAACCACCCTTTACGGTCTTTACGACCGCGCCCTCGGTTTCGATCAGGCGGGAGCCTGGGCCCTGCCGCAGCGTTTCTGGGACCGCCAGAAAGATCTGGATCTCTCCACCCCCGCCAATTTTGTCAGTACTTGTGATATCATCGGTGGGAATTCCGGTTCGCCGGTGATCAACAAAAACGCTGAGCTGGTTGGCCTGGTATTTGACGGCAACATCGAAAGCCTCGTCGGCGATTATGTGTATGATGAGACCGCCAACCGCTGCGTCGCCGTGCACAGTGCCTTCATCATCGAAGGCCTGCGCAAGCTCTATGACGCCGGCAAGCTGGCCGATGAGATCGAAGGCAAATAAGCAGTTTGAACCAAAAAAAGTGCGGTGCACGAGCACCGCACTTTTTTTTTGCCTCCCTAACCGGGTCACTTGAGCAGCGTCATCCTCCGCGTGCTCTGACCATTAACAGTCGTCAGTCGTGAGAAATAGGCCCCGCCGGCGACCGGCCTCCCGTGCTGATCACGGCCGTCCCAGACCTCTTCATAAAATCCGGGAGCGCGTTCCGCGTCCACCAGCGTCCTAACGATCTGCCCGAATAGATTGCATATGACCAGGGTAATATGCGCGCGCTCCTGCACCTCAAAGGCCAGTGTAGTCTCCGGATTGAAGGGATTGGGATAATTGGGCAAGAGGTGCGCCTGCAGGGGCTGCTCGACCTCCCGCGCGCTTGTGGGCACAACCGCCGTATCGCTGGAGCCCAGAATGCGCAAATTGCTGTAGATCACTCCGGGCTGGGCGACGTAGACATTGTCGGTTCCCAAAAAGATGTAGCGGAACATCTCCACCTGTCCCTCGAAGGGCAGAGTGTAGCAGTGTCTGCCATTGAGATAAACGGAGGCGGTTGAATTATCCCATGTGATTTTAAATTCGTAGGTCTTGTCAAGATCCCAGGTGGCATCCTCCATAATCCGCACCTCATCCCGGGTATCTATACCCCGCGGCGCAGCGAGCATCTTGAAGCCGGCAACCCCTTCTCCCGTCGAATAGCCGGTGCCCGTGCGGATATTGATCCACGAGCCGTTGGTCTCAAAGATCGCTTTGGAACCATTTTCCTGCGAATAGAGGTTGATGATCTGCTGCTTGACATCGATATTCTGGCGCACCGGATCAAAATTGCGCACATCGACCAGCAGGCTGCCGGAGGCCGGCAAGGGTGCCGGCAGGGTGATGCGCAGCTGGCTGTTTGCAGCCGTGGCCTTCCAGCCAGATCCGGTGATGAACTCGCCGTTGCGGTTTTGCATCTGGCCGACGGCGGTGGAGGCTGCATTGTCGAGCCGGTCGTTGTAGAGGGTGCCGGCGGCGGCCAGATGCCCGAACAGCAGCCCTGATAACAATAGCATATTTTTTTTCATGAAAAGATTCTCCCTGGTTAATTCTCGCACCTGATTTGCAAATATGATGCCAGAATAGCGCGGAACAGGCTAACTGTTTATTATTGACTTGGCGTACCTCTTCGCGGTGCGGGGCACAACCCATGACAAAAATGTAACCGGATGGCCGTTTTATGTAAGCGGGTGGGACACCGGAAGGGTAGGAAAGAAAAGCCCCTGCAAGCGGAGGAGACCGGCAGGGGCTAAAGGACGGGAGGGAGGATCGATCAGTAGGTTACCATGGGGGTCAGCTTCTTCGCCTCTTCGATCCAGCTTTCGACACGTTTCAGGCCGGGAAGCAGGCGGACCATACGCTTTTTGCCGGCGGCGTTGGCCTCGGCGAGCTTGGCCACGAGGTTCTCGGCATTGCGGGTGCGCAGTTCTTTAACCGTGTCCACACCGGCTTTTTCGAGCAGTTCGGCGTACTGCTTGCCAATGCCCTTCACCCGGTAGAGGTCGGCCATGTTGACCCATTTGAGGATGACAGCTTCATCGATTCCGGAAGATTCGGCGAGCTCCTTGCGGCCTTTTTTGGTCGCGCCAGCTTGCAGCAAGCCATGAACGGTCTTGATGTTGGCCTTTTTCAGCTTCTGGCTCATCGATGCGCCGATGCCTTCAATATCCGCGATCTTGTAATTCATCATAACCACTCCTCCAGTTAGTAAGACAAATTAAAATAGAGTTATCCAGTTTAAAAATCAAGAAGAAAGTGTAATATTCCGCTTCACAGTTAAAAAAAACAGACAACAGCGCTTGTGCCGTTCTGCTCTTTTATTGACTGAGGATGTTTAATGGGAGATGATGACAAACTGGAGGTATCCTGGCAGAATTTTTAAAGACCAGCCCAATACGCTTGTTATTTTCCGGTCAATTTGGTACCTTATCTGTGGAAAGCAATCAAAGAAATGATGGTTCGATGCTGATTCAAACAGTCGCCTTGCATCAATTCCCGCTTGAAGAACTCATCTTCACCACTTCCCGTAGCGGCGGGCCGGGAGGCCAGAACGTCAACAAGGTCGAGACCCGCGTCACCCTGTGGTTCGATCTTGAGGCCTCCACCAGCCTGAGCCCCGAGCAAAAACAACGGATCCGCGAAAAGCTGGCGACGCGTATCAACAAGGAAGGCCTGCTGCGGATCACTTCCAGCCGCCATCGCACCCAACTGGCCAACCGCGAAGCGGCCCTCTCCCGCTTCATCGGCCTGATCCGGGAGGCCCTCCAGCCCGCCCCGGAACGCCGGCCGACCCGGATCTCCCGCACCGCCAAAGCATTGCGGCGGGAGCATAAAAAACGGCGTAGTGCGGTGAAACAACTGCGCCGTGAACGATTTGATTTGGAGTAAAAATTCGGCGTTTGAAAGCCGGCGATCACGCCACCTGTAGACGCAATACCCGCCGTTCCGCAAAGTCATACAAAGCGGCGTATACCTGTACCGCCAGGTCCCAACGCCCGGGGGCCATTCCGTCGAGCTGGAAATGAAAGTCGTAGTTCTGTTTTCCCGGCTCGATGGTACTGGAATTGGTCTCAAGCCGGACACGCTGTCCCTTCTCGGCATCGAACAGCAGCAGATAGACATGCATCCGCGAGACCACCGGAGGAACCGGCTGCGTGCTCCTCAGCAGCGGCAGCTGCAGCGCCACCTCCAGTGAAATCGCTTGACGGACAGCCAGGTGGAAAAGATCCTCTTCCGGCGCAAGGAGATGGTTCTGAAAGCTGATCTGATAGAGAACATTCGGCTGGTTCTCCGCCGGCCTGACGGACCATTCCTCCTCGACCACAGCTCCGGTAGCAGGGTGCTCCGGCGCGGCGGATTCAGGGACGCTCTGGTACAACGCCGCAGGCGGGAATTGGGGAGAGGGTTCTTCCAGGAGGGCATGGGTTGATGGCAAAGTGATGATCGGGATCGGTAGCGGTTCTTCCTCAACCCCGGCTTTATGGCCATTGCCATCGCCGCCCTTCCAGCGCATCGTCTTGATAAGCGATTCTTCGCTATGATTCAATAATGCAGAAAGATTTCGGCCCAGCCGGGACTTGGATTTTCCTGTCGTTTCGTTCATCTGCTCCCCTCCTCTGCCCGCTCAATAATGCCCCATTATCTTGCTTTAAAATTACAGTTCCCGGCCGGCAAATCCAAGAAAATTTTCACCACCTTTTGCGTTTGCTCACAACCGGCCGCTCAAAAGCATTGCGAATCGCCGTGCGAATCGATAGATTATCCTGCTGTACTCACTTACAAGAGATGCTCGATGATCCTGCTCGTTTATCCCCCTGTGGCCAAACCCTGCGAACCCTCACCCGGCTTGGCGCGCCTCGCCGGAGCGCTCCATGCCCATGCCCGGGCAGTGCGGATTTGGGATGCCAATCTTGAGGGGCTCCTGGCCCTGCTGAACAACGAGCCGGCGGAGGGAGACCGCTGGACGCGCCAGGCCTGGGCTCGTTGTCCGGACGATCTGAAGCTGCTGCAGTCGCCCGCAGGCTTTCGGGATTTCCCCGGGTATAGTGCTGCGGTGCGCCGTCTCAACCGGGTGTTGGCGGCAAATGGACGCAGCCGTCAGGCCTCCCTCAGCATGGCCGATTTCCAGCACCGTCTCTGGTCACCGCTGCGCAGCGACGACCTGCTCGCGGCTGCCGCCGCACCGGAAGCGAGCCCTTTTTTCAGTTTTTTCCAAACCCGGCTGCACGCCCTGCTCGAGGAGTCCGCCCCGGACGCCATCGGGATCTCCCTCGCCTATCTCAGCCAGGCCTTGCCCGCTTTTGCCCTTATAGGTCTGATCCGTCGTGACCACCCCGGCTTGCCCATCCTCCTGGGGGGCGGGCTGCTGACCTCCTGGATGCGCCGGCCGGGCTGGAGGAATCCCTTTTCCGGACTGGCCGACCACCTCGTCGAAGGGCCGGGGGAAATCCCGCTGCTCCATCTGGCCGGGGTCGCTTCACCCCGCCCTGGCGCCTCTATCTCGTATGCAGGCCTCGAATGGTCCCGCTATTTTGCCCCCGGCCCCATCGTGCCGTACGATGCCTCCCGGGGCTGTTATTGGAACCGGTGCGCCTACTGTCCCGAACCGGCGGAAGGCCACCGCTACCAGGCGCTCCCCGTCGGGCAGGTGAGCGCCGAACTGAAGGAGTTGACTGCAGAACACCACCCCGTACTGATCCACTTCACCGACAATGCCATGAGCCCGGCGCTGCTCCGCAGTCTGATCGCAGAACCGCCCGGAACCGCCTGGTACGGATTCGTCCGCGTCACTCCGGAGCTGATGGATCCGGAGTTCTGCCGGGGTCTCAAAACATCCGGCTGTGCCTTGCTCAAGATCGGATTGGAATCGGGTGATGATCGCGTGCTGGAGGGCATGCAAAAAGGGGTGACGGCCGAGCAGGCCGGGCGGGCGATGGAAACACTGGCGGCTGCGCAGATTCCAACCTATGTCTATTTGTTGTTCGGAACGCCGTGGGAGGATGAGGCGGCCGCCCGGCGCACGCTGGATTTCACTATCCGGCATGCCGGCACCATCACCTATATCAATCCGGCGATCTTTAACCTCCCGCAGGATGCCCCGGCCACAGCCGGGCTCGAGCTGAGAATGTTCTATGCCGGCGATCTGGAACTCTACGCCGATTTCCGCCATCCCCTCGGGTGGGACCGCAGAAAGGTGCGCCTCTTTCTCGACCGTACCTTCAGGCGTCAGCCCGCCATCGCCGCCATCCTCAGACGTACCCCACCGGCCTTCACCTCCAACCACGCCGCCTTTTTCGGCCAACCATAACGTACGCCAGCGACAATGTTATGACATCCGTACCAGCCGCGCGTAGATCTCGTCGACCAAGTCATTGATCCGCCGGACATCCTTGAAGCGGCCTTTCTCCGGCTTGAGCCGCAGTTCGTGCAACTGCTCGAGAATCATAAGAATATGTTTCTCATCGGGATGACTGCTGTCCGGATCTGCCATGGATTGTTCGGAGAGGCTCTCGATGCAGGCCAGCAGCTTGGCTTCCTGATTGACCTGATAGCGGCTGAGGATATCGATGAAATTGGCGCGCAACGCAGTCAGCTCCGCAGCCAGATCCTCCTGATGCTTCGGGGGGAGGGTATCCTTTTTGTTTTTCTTCATAGGCACCTGTTCAAGAAAGGGTGCAAACCTAAACGCCCGGATGGCTCGAGAGCAGAGGGGAGACGTGTTTCTGCAGATCGAGGGCAATGGAGCGCGGCGACCGGTTGCCGTTGATGACCTCGAATTGGTATTTTTCGCTCATGCGGCGGAATTCGCTGCGCATCATCTTCTGGTAGCGGATAAAGCTGTCGAAGATATCGCGTGAGAGGCGTATATCCATCCCCGATTCCCAATAATCGAGACTGGCGCTCTTTTGCATGTTGCGCTCCACCAGAAAACGCGGGGCCACATCCAGATAGAACACCAGGTCCGGGATCAGGGCGATGCTGTAGAGCGATTCCACCCACTCGGCGTTGCTGCCGCGCACGATGTCGCGGGCGATCAACGTATAAATATACCGGTCGGCCAGGACAATAAAGCCCGCCTTGAGGGCCGGGATGATTCGGTTTTCGAGCTGGTCGGCGAAATCCGTCGCGTAAAAAAGCGACAGCGTAATCGGACTGAGCACGTTGCCCTGCATGGCGGCTTCAAGCTCCTCGCTGACGAGGTTGGAGCGTTTGAGCCCAACATTGACCGTGGCATAGCCGTGCCCCTCCAGCCAGTCCGTGAGCAACCGGATTTGTGTCGAACGGCCGCTGCCGTCGGCTCCTTCGATGGCGATCAATTTGCCGGTGAGATCGGCGACCTTGATGCCGGGCAATCCCTCCCCATAAAATCTCATATCCGGCTCCTCACTTTCCATTTATAGTCCGGTAGATCGATACGTTCACCGACCACCTTGCGGACCTGCTGCTGCTGGACGTCGATCGGTTGGCTGGCGTCGATGACGGTGAAGCCGTATTCCTCCACCATGCTCAGGTAGGCCTTGTTGATCATCCCCTGGAAGAGGCGAAAACTTTCATACGGATCGGAGGAAAGGCCCAGGTCCATACCCGCCTCGTGATATTTGAGGGTCGGGCGGCCATCGAGGATACGGTTGATCGCCACCTCCGGCGGGACCTGAAAGAAAAAGGTGATATCCGGCTGGGTGGCAAAACTATAGAGGGTACGTACCCAATCGGCATTGCAGCCGCGCACCGCATCGCGCGCGAAAGCGGTAAAGCAATACCGGTCGGCAAGGACAATATAGCCGGCGCAGAGGAGCGGCCAGATCTGACGCTCGAACCGGTCAGCGAAATCAGTGCAATGAATCAGGGAAAAGGTGGTCGGGGTCAGCAGATTGGAGGTCTTGCCCTTTTTGGTCGCTTTTTTGACCAGCACTGAGGAGTTCCACTCGGTGAAAAAGACCTTATAGCCTTCCAGTTCCAGCCAGCGCTTGAGCAAATAGATCTGCGTCGATTTGCCGGAACCATCGAGCCCCTCCACCGCGATCAACCGGCCTTTGCTGGTATTGTTGTGAAGTGCAATCCTGGCCATATGGCATCCTATTTATAGGTTCCTCCCCGGGGGAACACTTTTTGCCGCTCCGCCGGATAGAGTATGGTATAAAGCTAAGAGTTTATTTATGAAAAGCAACTGATTTCATAAGCCAGCCTTTTATTCGCTTGAGGAATTGGATGAAAATCCGTATCTTTCAGTGATCTGGTTCAAGGGAAGGGAATGTAAGTGCATGATGAAAAACTGGAAGGCGTTTCTCGGATTGGTCATCAGTGCCGTCTTTCTGTATCTGGCTTTCAGCAAAGTGGATTTTGCCCAGATGGGCAAGGCTTTCGCCGCGGCCGACTATTGGTGGCTGATTCCAACGGTGGCCATAACCTTCGTTGCCCATAGTCTGCGCACCTTGCGCTGGCGGTATTTGCTCGAACCGATTCGCCCCATCCCCTTCATGCCCCTCTTTTCCGCCTTGATGATCGGCTACTTTTTCAATGACTTTCTCCCGGCGCATCTGGGTGAGTTCGTCCGTGCCTATGTTCTCGGCAGAAAGCAGCCGGTTTCGAGCAGCGCCATTTTCGGCACCATCGTCATGGAGCGCGTCATTGACGTTTTCACCCTCTTCTTGCTCATGGCTGTGGCCTTGCTGGTCTTTCCCTTCCCTGGTTGGGTGCAGATGGGTGGTTATCTCACCTTCGGGGCCATTGCGCTGCTCTTCCTTGCGCTGCTGCTGCTGAAGCGCTACCCGGGGCTCGCCCTGAATCTGCTCGATCGTTTCGCCAGCCACCGCGCTCCTCATCTCACCGAGAAGATAAAAAAGATGCTCGAGTCTTTCCTCAACGGCATCGTTCCTTTGCGCCGGCCTTCGCATTATCTCATCGTCGCCGTGCTCTCCCTCATCATCTGGGCCTGCTATGGCCTGGCGTTCCAGTTCGTGCTCTACTCCTTTGATTTCTTCCACCTCTACGCCCTACCCTGGACCACCGCGCTGGTGCTGCTGGTGATCACCACCTTCGGCGTCCTCGTGCCCTCCTCTCCGGGCTATGTCGGCACCTACCATTGGTTGTGCCAGCAGGCCCTTGCGCTGCCACCCTTTTCGGTTCCTGACAGTCAGGCCCTGACCTTTGCCATTGTGATGCACGGCATCAACTTCCTGCCCGTCATCCTGGTCGGGCTCGCCATGATTTCACTGGAGGGGTTGAGCTTCAAGAATCTCAAATCCAGCGCCAGCCGGCCAGACTGAAGGCCGGCGTTCCGGGCTCACACCATCCGAACCTGGCTGCGCTCCTCGTCGGCCTGGGAGACCTCCATGATCACGGGCAATTGATCCTTGATCGAATCGACATGGGTGATAATAAAGATTTGCCGAAATTGGGACGAGAGTTTGCCCAGGGCATTGAGGATCTGGACCTTGCGCTCTTCGTCCTGGGAGCCAAAAATCTCGTCAAGGATGATGAAATTGATGGGTGCGCCGCCGCTGCGCTCGGCCAGGATCTGGCTTATGGCGACGCGCAGGCAGAGATTGGCGAGGTCCTGTTCGCCGCCTGAGAACCGCCCGAGCGGGAAGAGATGGTTGCCGTCCTGGAGGGCAATGAGATAATCCTCGTCGAGCTCGAGGCGGGAATAGCGACCGCTGGTGGTGAGCGCCAGCAGTTCCGAGGCGCGGCGGGCGAGGAGGGGGCGGATGCGGCCGGCGAGGTCGAGCCGGAATTTTTTTAGATGGAGATCGAGGGCATCGAGATAGCGGATCTCCTCTTCGGCTGCGGTGATTTCGGCGCGTTTTTGCTCCTGCTGCACTTTTTGCGTCCGCAGTCCCGTTTCCTTCTCCACGCTGCGGGCAACCTCTTCCCGGGCATTGGCACACCGCTCTTTGGCTGCGAGCAGGTCTCGGGTGGCGGCATCGAGCTCCGCCTGGGCCTGCTGATAGCGTTCCTCATCGTGACGCAGCTGCGACTGGGCGGCGCGTTCACGTTCCTCGATTTGATGGAATTCGACCAAGACCCCTTCGATGCGGGCGATGCCTTCGGTCACCTGCGCCCGCCGGCTGGCCCGCTCTCCCAGCTGGTCCGCCCGTCGCTGCAGCCCCTCCAGCTCGGCCAGGCGTGCCCGGGCCGCCTCGTGCTGCGTTTGATCATAGGCCACTTCCCCCAGCGCCGCCAGCCCACGGGCGACCCCGTCGCGGTTGTCCCGGACTGCTTCCAGATCAGCCCGCAGCTGGTCGAGAGCGGCCGCCGCCTCGCGCACCGCAGCCAGCCGCCCCAGAACCCCCTCCTTTTCCTGCCGCACCCCGCGCAGCACCGCCTCGCCCTCCGCAACCCGGACCTCAGCGGCCGCGAGCCGCTGGCTCGCCGCTTGCCACTCCTGACGTAGCTCGGCGAGCCTCGCCTCCATCCCCTCAAGCACCACGGCATAATGATCGGCGAGGCGCTGCGTACAGGTGGGACATTCCCCATCCGGTCCCAACGATTCGATCCGCTCCTTTTTGGCCCGCGCCTCTGCTCCTGCCTTGGCGATCGCGGCACACTCGCTCTTCCACTGTTGCTGCTCCGCACGCGCGATCGCCAGCCCCTGTTCCAGCTCCGCCTCGCGCCGCAGCAGGCCGTCCCGCGCCGCCTCCAGCCCGGCCCACTCCGCTTGCCGCCCCTGCAGGCTAGCGATGCGGGTCTGCAAGGCATCGATCTGCATTTCGCACTGTGACTGCTGCCGCAGCAATTCCTCGCGCCGGACCTGGCGCAGCGCCTCGCCATCGAGCCGCTCCTTCTCCCGCCGCAGCGGTTCCAGCTCCCGTATCGGGCCGGCCAGCGCCGCCAGCTCCTGCTCCGCTGCCCCGATCGCCTCGAGATCCGCACGGGCACGCCGCAACGCCGCCTCGTTCTCGGTTACGCTCGCGCGCACGCTCAAGATCCGGCTCTGATGGGACTGCCAGGCATCGCGAATGGCCGCGAGCCGTTCAAGTTCGGTGCGCGCCACGTGCAAGGCACGCTCCCCGCTTGCCGCCAAGCCCTCCTCCTTCTTCAACCCTTCACGAAGCTGGCGGGTTTCGGCCTCTGCGGCGAGGATCTGCGCTTCCAGCAATCCGGGATCGACCAGGGCGTTGCGCATCCCCTCCACATATTTGAGTTTGCCAAGTCGGTCGGCCAACACCCGCTCGCGCGCCTTATCGACACGGTCGATGTTGATCAGCCGCGCAATGCTGCGACGCCGTTCCTCCGCACTCATTGCCGAGAGCGCCGCCAGCTCGCGCTGTTTGGCAAAGACAGAGGCGAAAAACGAACGGTAATCGAGACGCAACAGCCGCTCCACATAGTCATTGACTCCGCGCTCCTGCACCGCCTCGGGTTCAGCCACAGCCGCCCGGTAGATTGCAGCCTCGGCGGTTGCATTCTTCCCCTTGAGCTGCCGGATGATCCGATAGGCTTCACCGCCATAGACAAACTCCAGTTCGACCGAACAGTTTTCGCCCTCGCCGGCAAACTGGGACCGGATATCCGATTTTCCAGTCCGTGCGATGACATTCCCGTAAAGCGCCCAACCGATCGCTTCAACCAGGGTGGTTTTGCCCGCGCCGTTCCGCCCGATGATGCCGATTATATTCTCCGGACATTCTATATCGACCGCAGCGAAACGGCGGTAGTTGCGCAGCACCAGACTCTTGATGATCATCCGCGCCTCACTCCTCAATCTCTTCAAGATAGCGGCTGCCAAGCTGCTGCAGATACTCGCGGTCCAGGGCCATCTCCGGCTGATCGGATAGATAGCGGCCGAACTCCACACTGAGCGTATCGAAATGGAGGGTGGCTGCAGGTGCGGAAGCCTCACCCGCCGAGACATGGAGCTGCTTCTCGAGATGAAAAACATCCGGAAAGAGATCATCCAGCCGCCGCATTTCCAGGGCCAGGTAGAGGTTCTCCTCCACACCGTCGAGGGTCAGCTGTGCAATCGCGCCCGCAGGCACCCCTCCGGCCAGTTCGGCGACGCGATCGTACAGCTCCTGCAAGCCGATGCCGCGACAGTCGACCGGTTGAAGCCGGATCATGTTGCGCACCTCCAGCTCATGATACCGCCGCTCCCCGCTCGACAGGTCCACCTCGAGGAAACCACAGGAATACCCCGCCTGATTCAGACTGGTGCGCTCCGTCGCACCGCAATAGCTGACGTTAGGCGCGACATCCAGCCGGCGGTGATAATGGCCCAGAGCGACATGATTGAAGACCCCGGGATAGAGCGCGGTCAGGTCGGGGAGACGCTGCTCGTTAAACTCGCCCATGCTGTAACTGCCGGTCTGGGTCCATACCCCGTGGGTTACCAGGATATGATCGTGCGCTCCCTCCCGGATCTCCAGGCTGCGGCAGGCGGCCTCAAGTTCTTCACTCAGCGAACAATGGGGAATGGCGTGGACATCCAGAGTACCGAAGGAGAGGCGCTGATAGCGGCCGTCGTAGACGCTGAAAATGCCGGGAAAGAGATCCAGGGATTCAAAGATGGAGCCGGTGCTGCGGATGCGCGGGGTTTCATGGTTGCCCGAAACCAGCACCATCGGGATCCCGGTCCGGCTGATCTTGTGGATACCCTCAAGGGCGACGCGGATGGCGCGGTTGCTCGGGCGCGGTGTGTGGAAGAGATCCCCGGCATGAACCACCAGATCGGGTTGCAGCGCAATGATGCGGTCAATGGCCTGATCCCAGGCATCGTAAAAATCCTGTTCCCGCTGGTTCAACCCGCTTCGGACCGATATTTTTCCATACTCGGAATAGCCGAGATGGGTATCCGAGATCTGACAGATGCGCATGGCGGCCTGGTTACTCCTTTGTGGGGTTGCTGAATCCGTGCCACAGCCTGTGGCGCCACTTATACACTATCGCCCCCCGTACCAGCCAAAGCGCCGGCAGGGCGCCTCACGTTATGATTTTATGCTTGATAATTATAAGGTTATAAAAATATTTTATTGCCGGATTTGCTCATTTCAGGCACATTCTTTGCTTACATGGGGTTGAAGATCACGACTGCATGAACCGGAACTGTAAGGAGCAGCATAAGGACCAGAACACATGAAGAAATCCTTGTTGATCATTGCCCGGGACTCTCAACTTCTATCGCTTTTTGATCAGGCAGCGCCGCTCAACGGCTTTGAGCTTCATTCAACCAGGGAAATTGAACAGGGGCTTCGCCTGCTCAGCGATGCGTTCGCTTGGGATGCGGTGCTCCTCGATGTGGACAGCCTGCGCGAAGAGCTGGCGAAAACGATCATCGAGATCAAGGGCCTTGCCGAAAACACCCTCATTGTCCTTTTGGGGGCGCTTTCAGCCGAAGAGCTGGTCGAGTGTGTCAAACAGGGAGCCGACGGCTTTATCGAAAAGCCGATCCAGAAGGTGGAACAGGTCCTGCGTCACGTCGAGCACCTCTTCAACCAGCTACAGCGACGTCCCTCCACCATGCAGCGCGATACCGAACTCGCCACGATCGAAGCGCCCTTGCTGGTCGGCCAGAGTGAACCTATTCAGGATCTAAAGAGTCTGGTGCACAAGGTCGCGCCCCTGGATGCTACGGTGCTTATCCTTGGAGAGACCGGCACGGGCAAAGAGGTGATCGCCCGGATGATCCACGCTCTCGGTCCCAACAAGCACAACAACTTTCTTGCCGTCCATTGCGGCGGCATTCCGGACACCCTGCTGGAGAGCACCCTCTTCGGTCACGAGAAGGGTTCCTTCACCGGTGCGTACCGCACCCACAAGGGCTATTTTGAGATCGCCGACCGCGGTACCATTTTCCTCGACGAGATCGGCGACACCACGCCCTCCTTTCAGGTCAAGCTGCTGCGTGTGCTTCAGGACAGGCGTTTCCGGCGTATTGGCGGGACCGAGCTTCTCAGCTCCAGCGCCCGGATCATCGCCGCCACCAACCGCGATCTGCGCAAGATGGTCCAGGAGGGTCAGTTCCGCGAAGACCTCTATTTCCGGCTCAATGTCATCACCCTGCGTGTACCGCCCCTGCGCGAACGCGCTGATGACATCGCCCTCCTCATCCGCCACTTTGTCTCCACCTATTCCAAAAAACATAATCATCTCGGCGTCTACCTCAAGCCCGAAACCATCGAGATCCTCTCACGCCAGTCCTGGCGTGGCAATGTCCGCGAATTGGAGAATGTTATCGAGCGTCTGGTCGCCCTTTCGGACTCGGACTGGATCGGTCCCGGCGAACTGCCGGAAGACTATCTCGGTCCTACCAACGATACCCCCCCGCTGGGCATGGGTTTTCACTCTTATGCCGAGGCCAAAAACCTGTTTGAGAAGGAGTACATTACCCAATTGCTGCTGCAAGCTCGTGGCAACATATCCCAGGCGGCTAAAATGGCGCAGATGCCGCGGCAAAACCTGCATCTTAAAATCAAGAAGCACAAGATCCGGCCTGAAACGATCCGCAGTTCACGCACGCTCTCTGAACCGGTCGAGGAGAAAGTCTGACCGATTCACGGTACCGGCGGTTCGTCCGTCAGCCAGCTCATTGGCCATCGCCACTGTTTGCCATCCCCGGTCTCGATGAGAACGCGCAGGGAGGGACGGCGCAGGGTCCGGACGAGACGCACCGGGGCATGCTGATACCGCCGCTGCGGATCGAAGGTGATCCAGAGCCGCGCGCCCGGCGGTGTCTGCATCAATTGCTCGAAATGGCGCAGTTTTCCCGCGATATACTGGCCCCGATCGCGGCAACGGAGGCGGACCGCCAGGCCGAGAATGGCGCCGCCCCGACGCCAAAGCAGGCTGGCTTGGGCCGCGGGCAAAAAATCGGCCGGATTGAGCACCTGCCAGAAGGTAGGCTCGGAGTGGGCCTTTTTTTTGGGCGGCCGCCGCTGCAGGCGGAGGCTGGCAACCTCGAATCCGAGTTCGCGGCAACGCTCGACCGCATAGAGATTGGCGCCGTGCTCCCCTTCTCCCTGATGGAGTCCGAGATGAAAACGGCGGAAATGGTGCAGCTCATGGGCGAAAAAGAAGGCGAGTTGATCCCCGAAGGTGCCGAAGCGATGTTGCCAACCGTAACGGTCCTGGATGGTCAGTGGGTAAGGGGCGCGATCGTCGGCCAGCAGCAGCCGGATCAGCTTGAAACGCGGCGGCAGATCCGCGGGCAGATCCCACTCCTCCCGCAGGCGCCATTTGCCCCGCCGTGCATAAAAGGCAGCGGGATGATGCCACTGCCGCACATACGCGGTTCCGCCGCTCCAGGCCGTACAGCGGACCAGGTGCACGGCCACCACCAGATCCGCGGTTTCGGTTCCTGCGGCGATGCGCTCCAAAATCGACTGCAGCTGCGTAGCCGAGAAGCCGATGCGGCGCCAAGTGTCGCGCTGCGGATAAAAATAGACCTGCATCGCACGGCCATTCAATCGCAATTTGCTTCGCGGCCGATCCCGAAGCCTTTTCGCTGGTTCACTTTTTCCCCTTGAGATATCGATCGAAAAAGAGCTGCGTTTTACGGCGGACGATCGGTTCAAGATCCGACTGCAGCAGCGTGATGTCGGGTTGTGAGGTGGCCAGCCAGACTAGATCTTCCGCTGCAGCCAGTCGCATGCGCCAGGCGGGTTCGAGGGTCACGGTCTTTTGCGAAGGAATGATCAGTGCCAGCCGCGGCCCGGCCGGGGCGCTCTGGGGTGCGTCACCGAGGCACTCCTGAACCGGCCCGGGAGCCGTCACCCAGATCATCGCCTGAAAAACTGTATCGCTCAGAGCGGAACCGCAGACCGGCCAGCTACCGAAGAGCATCACCCCCTTCTTGCCGGGCGTGGTCAGCCGGGCGGCGCCGGCTTGAAGCAGGGCCGCAGCCGCAGCCGAGTCCGCCGGCGGCGGAGTCCGCACCCACAACGAGCGATAACCCAGCCGGACCACTTTTTCCACAAAACGGAGGGACGCGGATTCATCCATCTCCGGGATGGTGCAAATCAGCAGGTCCTTCCAGGAACCACAGCCTTGCAGCGCGATCATCCGGGCGGAGCTGTTCGCTAAGCCCAGATCAACCGGCTCGTTCAGCAGTGGTTTGACTTCGGGGGTGCGGCAGCCTGCACCGATCAGCACCAGGGTAAGAAAGAGGCAACGCGACGTCATGAGCTTCTCCTGTGGTCATTGCCGCGTAATATACGGCATACGGCGGGAAAATTAAAGCACTATTTTGCGGGTTTACAGTCCATGCTGCCCCCCGGAATCCGGCTCCCAACCAGCGCGAGGGGGCGGGTGGAAACCAGATTTCGGGGGGTATCCCGGGTTACATTCTCCTTGCATTAAAGGCGCCTGATCGCTATATTTTCGCCATGTATCGAACCTCTCACCCAATCAGGAGGAGTGATGGAATCCGAAAAAACATCCCTGCCGGAAAATGCCTACCGCCCCCTGCGTGAAGGGGAAACCTATCAGCCGGTCGTCCCGGTGGACAAGCCCCTGCGCGAGGTCACGCCCTATTCACTCATCTGGGGCCTTTTTTATGCGGCGCTTTTTTCCATGGCGGCGGCCTATCTCGGCCTCAAGATCGGTCAGGTTTTCGAGGCCGCCATTCCCATTGCCATCCTCGCCGTGGGAGGATCGGTCTTTCTCGGCCGCAAGAACGCCATGTCGGAGAATGTCATCATCCAGTCGATCGGCGCCGCCTCGGGCGTGGTCGTCGCTGGAGCGATTTTCACCATACCGGCCATCTATATCCTCAATTTGGATGCCAAATTCTACCAGATCTTCCTCTCCTCGCTCTTCGGCGGTTTTCTCGGCATCCTCTTCCTGATTCCCTTCCGCAAGTACTTTGTCCAGGAAATGCACGGCCAGTTCCCCTTTCCCGAAGCGACTGCGACAACCGAGGTGCTCGTCGCGGGTGAGGCCGGAGGGGACCAGGCCCGGATTCTGCTGAAAGCGATGGCCATCGGCGGGCTCTACGATTTCATCATCGGGACATTCCACTGGTGGAGTGAGGTTTTTGAAAGCCGGGCCGTACCCTTTCTGGCCGGCATCGCCGACAAGTGGAAGATAGTTTTCCGCCTCAATGTCGGCGCCGCGGTCACCGGCCTCGGCTATATCGTCGGTTTGAAATACGCCGCCATCATCACCGCCGGGAGTTTCGTTTCCTGGTTCCTGCTGGTGCCGCTGGTCCACTATTTCGGCTCGGGATTAACCGCGACGCTGGGCAGCACGGCGAGCCTGCTCATCAAGGATATGAGCGCCGAGCAGATCTTTTTCACCTATGTGCGCCATATCGGCATCGGCGGCATCGCCTGCGCGGGCATTATCGGTATCCTGAAATCCTCCAAAATCATAGGCGGGGCAATGCAGCTGGCCTGGGTTGAGATCACCGGCAAACATGGTGGCGAGGCGAAAAAAGTCAACCGCATGGAAAAGGATCTCTCGATGAGCATCATCGTCGCCGCCATCGCCCTGACCGCTCTGCTGATCCTGATCTTCTTCCAGTTTGGTGTGGTGCACAGCTGGCTGCAGGCGGTGGTCGGACTGCTGATCGTGCTGATCATCTCCTTCCTTTTCACCACGGTGGCGGCGCGTGCCATCGCCATCGTCGGTACCAATCCGGTCTCCGGCATGACCTTGATGACTCTGATCCTCTCCTCCTTCATCCTGGTCAAGATCGGCATGACCGGCACGACCGGGATGGTCTCGGCCCTGATCATCGGCGGCGTGGTCTGCACCGCGCTCTCGATGGCAGGCGGTTTTATCACCGATCTCAAGATCGGCTATTGGCTGGGCACCACCCCCGTCAATCAGGAAAAATTCAAATTCCTCGGTACCCTGGTTTCCGCCGCGGCGGTTGGATTCGTCATCATGATCCTCAACAAGACCTATGGATTCGTCGGACCCGACGCCCTGGTTGCGCCGCAGGCCAATGCCATGGCCGCGGTGATCAAGCCACTGATGTCCAACATGCCGGCACCCTGGCTCCTCTATGCGGTCGGTGCCATCTTCGCCCTGGTGCTGCAGATGATCGGGATCCCGCCGCTCGCATTCGCTCTGGGCATGTACATTCCGCTGGAGCTTAATACCCCGCTGCTGATCGGCGGCCTTATCGCCCACCTGGTCTCGACCGGTTCCAGGGAGGAAAGCCTCAATACCCGCCGTCGCGAGAAGGGTACCCTGATCGCCTCGGGTTTTATTGCCGGCGGTGCCATCATGGGCGTGGTCTCGGCCTTTTTGAAGTATCTGGGATTCGACAAGGTTGATTTTGTCACCCCGCTGATAACCTTGGAGTGGGCCGACAGCCATGGCGGCCAACTCCTGGCCCTCGCCCTATTCGCACTGCTCTGTCTCTATTTCATCCGTGATGCCAAAAAGGTGCGGGTTTGAGCGCACACCTTACCCCGCCTGTTAGTTGAATAAAAAAAGGCTGTCTTGTGTAAAGGCAGCCTTTTTTGTCCCATCGCAGAAGGACTCCGGCCCGGATTCCGGAGCGTGTGAACAGGATCAACTCGAAGCCAGACTCTTCTCCCGCTCCATTTGATCGGCGATCGCATTCAGGACCGTGCGCACGGTTTTATTTTGATCTTTCTGTGCCTGCTCACGGATTTCGACGATGACCCGGTACTCCTTGGCTTTCGCCAGGGCGTTGGCGGCAATCATCCGCACACCCGCCACCTTATCGGACTTCATCAATTCCACCAGGGCATTGGCCGCATCCTTGCAGCACATCTCGCCGAGCAGACGGGCCATGGCCGCCCGGACCTCGGGATTTTCATTCTTCAGCTGTGGCAGAATCTTCGCCGCAACCACAGCGTGCGGTACCATCTCTTGCGCCGTAGCCGCCGTCTGCTCAGCGGCGAGCGCCAGCGATCCGCCCGTGACCAGGGCGACGATCATAACGGTTACCATCACCTGGAAAACTGGATTACGTTTCATGGCGCGCCTCCCTTCATTACTCCTAATAGACCCGCAAAAGGATCTTGACTGCGGTTTTCAACACTGCTTTTGCAAAGTCCATGCCAAAGGATGGCACAGCAGCAACGATCCATAACCTTGTTTTTATGGTCTCCTCATCGAGCTAGCAAAGGGCCTGGCGCACGGATCTCTGGTACAAATCCCCCGCCTGGCACCTTTCGTACCAGAGCATGCAGGAGCACCAGCGGCGCGCCGGCACAATCACTGCAGATGATAACGCGCGATTTTTTCACGCAGGGTCTTACGAGCAATGCCAAGGATGCGGGCGGTGGCGCTTTTGTTCCATCGAGTCTCCGCGAGGACGGACTGAATATACGCCTTTTCGAGAGCATCCAGGCTCTGGGGGGAAGTGAGATGCGGCGAGGACATAGCGTGAGGCAACGCTGGCAACGTCGCCAGGGCGGAGGAGCCGTTGCCGAGGATGATCATACGTTCGACGATGTTGATGAGCTCCCGCACGTTGCCGGGAAAGGGCCACGCTTGAAGCCAGGCGCTAATAGCTGGATGCAGACGCTGATGTGCCTTGCCATACTTGCGGGCGAAATAGCGCGCATAGTATTCCGCCAGCAGGGGGATGTCTTCGGCATGATCCCGCAAGGGCGGGAGGTCGATCTGCACCACATTGATGCGGTAATAGAGATCACTGCGAAAGCGCTCCGCGTTCATGCTGCTCTGGAGTTCCTTGTTGGTGGCCGAAATCAGGCGAATCCGGCTGCGCAGGTTCTGCTGACCGCCGACGCGCTGGTAGATCCCGTCCTGGAGAAAACGCAAAAGCTTGGCCTGGATGGTCAAATCCAGATCGCCGATTTCGTCGAGGAAGAGCGTGGATTGATCCGCGAACTCGAACTTGCCCTTTTTCAGCGCGACCGCCCCGGTGAAGGCCCCGCGCTCATGGCCGAACAATTCGCTCTCGGCCAGCGGCTCCGGCAGGGCGGCACAGTTGACGATCACCATCTCCCGGCCGGCATGACGGCTTTGCTGGTGGATGGCGCGCGCCACCAGCTCCTTCCCGGTGCCGCTCTCCCCCCGGATCAAGACCGAAGCCTCGGTGGGTGCGACTTGGGCGATCTTTTCGCGCAGGGCGACGATGGACTCCGACTCCCCCAGCAGCTGGAACGCGCTCTCCGGCCGCGGGTGAGCGCTCCAGATGCCGGGAAACCTTCGCGAAAATCCTGCTGCGCCGAGGGGAGAGCGACCGTGCGCGCCGCTGCCCAGCAGCGCGACCAGAACGCGCAGGGCGTCGATATCCGCAGGGGTATAATCGGTGCCGGACTCTTTTTTACCGAGGGTCAGGATGCAGAGGGTGTTCGAGGTCAGGTAAAAGGGGATGCGCAGCTCGCAGGGTGGCCGGCCACCGTCCGGCGGCGGTTCGTACAGCACGTAAAAGGCCTCATCCGGGCCTTCCGCCCGGGTCAGGAGCTGCGCGCCCTCTCCGAGACTGGTGGCCAGATCCCTGCTCCGCTCGAGCCGCGGAGCGGCCCGGAGGCCGCGCGCCGGGCCGCGCTGCTCTTGGAGGAGCAGGTTGAGGCCGGGCAGTTCGAAGGCGGCAAAGGAGAGCGACGGGCAAGAGAGGAGCTTCGTAGCGCCGGTCAGCGCCGCCGCAGCTATTCCGGCCAGGTCTTCCGCAGCGCAAATCCGCTCAACAGCCTCCGCCAGGACCGCGAGCATCGCGCCATGTGTAGAATCCGAGCACTCCATATCCCCCTATACTGCCGGGCTTCGAGAATTGTTTCATTTTCAGGCCAGACCCAGCAATATTTCCATGCCGCGTATCAGCACCTCGTCCGCCACCGCAAAGGAGATGCGGAAATGGGTGTCCCGATGCGAAAAATCCTTGCCGGGGATGATCAGCACGCCGGCCTCCCGGGCGCGCTGGAAAAAGGCCGAGGCGTTCCCCTCCGGAGCCTGCGGAAAAATGTAAAAACTTCCCGCCGGCTTGAGCACGGCATAGCTCTGCACCAGCATTTCATAGCAGAGGTCGCGCTTGCGCTGATAATTGCCGCGCTGTTCGCTATAATCGACCTCAAAGGCGCGCAGGGCGGTATACTGCGCGACCGAGTTGGTGCTGGCATAGGCGTACTGCTGCAGCATCGCCATCTTGTCGATCACCTCCGTGGGCCCGGAGACATAACCCAGCCGCCACCCGGTCATGGCTGCGCTTTTTGAAAAACTGTTGATGACAATGGCCTCACCGGTGAGATGGCCTAGGCTGGTGTAGTGCCCTTCATAGATGAACGGCGTATAGACCTCGTCGGAGATGATGTAAAAGCCGTGCTGGTCGGCGAGTGCGACGATCTTTTCCAGCTCCGCCCGGCTGTAGATCATGCCGGTGGGGTTGTTCGGACTGTTGAGAATCAAGGCTCGTGTGCGAGTGGTGATCAGCGGCTCAATGGCCGCCGCCCGGATCTGAAAGTCGGGATAGGTATCGACAGCGACGGGTTTGCCGCCCGACATGTAGACAAGGTTGCGGTAGGCGACAAAGTAGGGATCGGGCACGATCACCTCATCGCCCTGATCGACGAGCGCCTGAACACTCAGGAGCAGCGCTCCGGTGGCGCCGGCCGTGATGATGAGGTCGCCGAAACGGATGCCATCGGCGGCAAGCTGATCGGCCACGATCTGGCGCAACTGGGGAATGCCGCGCGTCGGGGTGTAGCGGTTGTAGCCGGCAAGGATCGCCTTGATCCCCTCCTCCTTGAGGAACATCGGCATGTCAAAGTCGGGTTCACCGATCGAGAGGTTGATATATTCGGGATGCTGGCTGGCGATCTCGAAGACTTTGCGGATTCCCGAGGGCTCGAGATTGGCCACCCGCGTGGCGAGCGGGTGTTTGGATCGGCTCATGCGCGCTCCTAGATATCAAATTCGGTAAACCGGGTCTCCTCTTCCAACCACTCGAGGTACTCCTTTGCGCCGTCCACAACCGGCAGGGCGAGGATCTCCGGCACCTCGTAGCTGTGGTGGGTCTGAATCCACTCCACAAGATCCTTGAAGACTCGCTTGCGGCATTTCACCAGCAGGATGGCTTCATCGGCCTGATCGATCTTGCCCCGCCAGTGGAACAGGGAATGCACCCCGGGGATAATGTTGGCGCAGGCGATCAGCCGCACCTTGAGCAGCTTGTCAGCCAGCGCCGCGGCCTCCTCGCGGGAGGCACAGGTGGTCATGACCAGGAGGAAAGATTCCATGGGACTCCGCTAAAACTGTTTGATTAATGGTTTCTATGCTGTACATTATAGGGTTGGCGGCTATGCCGGAACTTTCATTCCGGGCAGGCGTATTATCAAGGCCCGAACACCCCGGAAAATCCCTGTGGAATGCTGCCGCATCTGTGATCTCTTGGAAGCAAGCGATTGGTTATGGTTCACCCTCTATGAATTCACACACACTCCGGCTGGCCGTGCTTCTCTCCGCCCTGTTTCACTTCGGCCTGGGCCTTTTTTTTTATTACTGGCATTTCAAAACCGCTCCGCCGGCAGCTGAAGAGACCGCGGATGTGGCCTTCTTTGAACTGCCGATTCCTAGGATGCCCGAGCCTGCCCTGCCCCGGGTGACCGCTGGAGATGGTGCCGTGCACATCAAACGCCGCGAACGCCAGCAGCAAACCCCGGCCCAGGCTCCCGAAATCGTCCTGCCCGAAACGGCCGTACCTGCCACCGAGACCATCGTCTGGCCCGCCGAACTGGACAGCCTGCTCGCCATAGCCGACAGCGTAGCGGGTGCACCCCAGGTCGCCAGCTATTCGGTCCCCTACTTTTTTCCGGTTCCCATTCCGCTGGCCCCCTATCGCGAAGAGCGCAAGCCCAGGCGGCCGGCGCCTTTTCCCATGGAACGGCTCACCTGGAATCCCGGTGCCTATACCGACCGCGCCGCCGAGGAGCAGCGACGCCGCAGCGGTGTGAACCAGGGGCCGGTCGACCTCGGCGCACTGGCTGCCAAAGGGGTGCAGGCTCTCCAAAAGGCATTGAACAAGGACAAGGTTCGGCCGCCGCGAATCCGCAAGATGCCGAGCCGCGAAGAGATGGCCGCGCTCTGCGCCGTCTGGAAAATGGAGAAGCCGACCGAGCACGATATCTACAAGGATCTGGATCCCCTGCTGCAACTCACCGCTGAGGATCTGCATCGGGTGCTCAGCGGTCTGGTCGATCAGGGTCTGCTGGACCAGGAGATCATTTCGCCGCGTAACGAATTCACCTTGATGACGCCGCTCGGAAGCAAGGGGGTCGAGATGAGCCGTCTCAATGTCCTCAACCGCGTCTATCGCTACCACAGCCGCATCGATCAGGATCACATGATGCGTTACCTGCAGGCCGCCCACTATTATGTCAGCACCACCGCCCGCCCCGACAGCGCCGCCCTCTGCGCAGAGATCCGAGGCCACATCCGCCAACTCATCGAAAACGGGGCGCAACATTGACGGCCCGCTCCGGTTACAGCCATCCCTCTTTCTGATACCAGGCTGCCGTCGCCGCAATCCCGGCCTCGAGTCCGACCTGCGGCCGGAAACCCAGTTCGTCGCGAGCACGAAGGTTGCTGCAAACCCAGCTGTGCTGCCGCATCTCCGCCACCTTGTCCCAATTGAGCAGGGCCGGTTTGCCCGTCAGTCTGCTGCCGAGCACGCTGAAGAAGGCAACCGGCGACATCACACCGAGGGGCACATGCAGGACCAGGGGTTTTTTATGCAAGGCCCGGGCGATGACCGCGCCAAAGGTACGCCAGTCGCAAGGCTCATCACTGCTGAGAAAATAGACCCGGCCGCGCGCTTGCGCCGTCTCACCCGCGAGCAGGATCCCATCGATCAGATCGTCGACATGGACCAGGCTGATCCTCTGGCTGCCATCTCCCGGGAGCAGCAGCACGCCGCGGGCCACCGCCTTGAAGTAGACAAAGATATCGCGTTCACGTGGGCCATATACGGAGGGGGGGCGCACGATCGTGGCAAAACGCTCCCGGGCATACTCGAGCACCGCCGCCTCGGCGCGCAGCTTGGCCTTGCCATAGAGCGAGATCGGCTGTGGTGGATCGCTCTCTGTCACTGCGCCGGAAACCCCGCTCGGTCCGGCCGCCGCCTGGCTGGAACCGTAGATGAAACGCGCATCCGGTCGGCCGGCTGCACGGCAAGCCTCAAGCAGATGGCAGGTCGCCGCGTAATTCCCCCGGAGATAGCCCGCCTCATCGCGCGCCTTGGTCACACCGGCCAGATGATAGACCCGGTCTACTTCCGCCACGCATCGATCGAGATCCGCAGCATCGTTCAAATCCCCCTCGACATACTCCACCGGCAACCCCTGCAGCCAGGTCCGGTCGCTGGTGCGGCGCACCAGGCAGCGCACCTGGTGCCCCATGGCGACCAGCTTTTGCACCAGGGTGCTGCCAATGAATCCGTTGCTTCCGGTGACGAGAACCTTCATTTTTCCGTTTCTCCATTAGAATAGAAAAGTTAATGCATTTTATCGCGAATTCCAAGAAAAAGCGCAGGAGCGCATGTCTACTCCACAGCAATGTTTCACCCAGCTGAAAACGAAATGAGGGGAGCACGAGGCGTGGGCTGGGAGCGATATCCCGGGGTATCCACTGACAGTTTAATCTTGACATTCTTCCCAGCAATGGCTATATTTTAACAAATCAGCATAATACCCATGACTTGGCGGTTATCTGCTGACCGCTGCAGACCAGCATCCTTCCTGATATAATCATTTACACCGTCCATATTTATTATTAATCCGACCGGGACCGGGTCATAACCATTTTCGCCAAATTACGGAGGCACACGAATTGGCAGACTTGTTTGACAAATGCAAATCGGCGACCGTATCTGCCCGCGCCCGCGAGGCCATGGAACAGGGATGGTATCCCTATTTTAAAGCCATCGATTCCGGCGCCGACACCGAAGTCATGATCAAGGGCCACCGCTTGATCATGATCGGCTCCAACAACTATCTCGGGCTCACCCAAGATCCGCGGGTTAAAAAGGCCGCCATGAACGCCATCGAGCAATTCGGGTCAGGCTGCACGGGCTCGCGCTTTCTCAACGGCACCCTGGCGCTCCATGAAGAGCTGGAAAGCCGTCTGGCCGATTTCATGAAAAAAGAAGCGGTCTTGATCTTTTCGACGGGATTCACCACCAATCAGGGGGTCATCTCCGCACTCGTCGGGCGCCGCGATCTGGTGGTGGGAGACAGCGAAAACCACGCCAGCATCGTCGACGGCACCCGCCTCTCCTTCGGCCGTGCCTTGAAGTACCGCCATCAGGATATGGCCGATCTCGACCGCGTTCTCAGCAACAACAAGAAGGACCATGGGGTCCTGATCGTTAGCGATGGGGTCTTCAGCATGGGCGGGGACATTGTCAAGCTGCCCGAGATGGTCAAGGTCGCCAGGAAGCACGGTGCCCGCATCATGATCGATGATGCCCATTCCCTCGGTGTACTCGGCGCCCATGGCCGCGGCACGGCGGAACACTTCGGCCTGGAGCACGAAGTGGATCTGGTCATGGGAACCTTCAGCAAATCCTTCGCCTCCATCGGCGGTTTCATCGCCGGCCCAGAAGAGGTCGTCCATTTTATCAAGCATACCGCCCGCGCCCTCATCTTCCAGGCCAGTCCCCCGCCGGCGGCCGTCGCCACCGTGATTGCCGCCCTCGACATCCTGATCAAGGAGCCCGAACGCCGCGAGCGCCTCTGGAGGAATGTCAAAAAAATGCGCGAAGGTTATCATCAGCTCGGCTTCAACACCGGCGTCAGTGAGACACCCGTCATTCCGCTGCTCATCGGCGATGATGAGAAGACCTTCAATTTCTGGAAGGCTCTGTATGAGGCCGGCATTTTCTCCAATCCAGTGATCAGCCCGGCTGTTCCGCCCGGCCACTCGCTGATCCGCACCAGCTACATGGCCACGCACACCGATGAAGAGCTCGACAAGGTCCTGGAGATCTGCGGCAAGATGGGGAAAAAGCTGGGGATCATCTGAGCGCTGCGGCAGTCGTGGAAGGGGATACAATACAAAGGCCACTTTTTCAGTGGCCTTTTTTGTATCGCCTGTCCCAGCGGCTTCGCGTGTGGTGAAGCGATGCAGGGGGTCAATCGAGCCAGTAGAGCATCCGGCCGCAGTTTTCGCAGGTGAAGATCTGCTCATCCTCGCGCCCCTTGACCCCGATCGAGGTGGGCTGGCGCAAAAAACAGCCAAGGCAGATGTCATTTTTGACCGGGACGATGGCCCGTTTCAGTTTGCCGCGCAAGCGCTCGTAGCGAGAAAGCAGCGGCTTACTGATATTGGCCGCGAGTTCTTCCCGTGCCTTTTTTAGCTCCATGTAGCCGGTGACGGAAAAACCCAGCTTTTCAACATCTCCGACCTCTTCGATCATCAGGTCGATATCCTGGAGCGAAACCAAAAGTTCCAAATCCTTTTTAATCATCCATCACTCTCCCGTGATTATCGACATGAAATCAGTAAAGCTGGCCACTTTCATCAACTTGTCGCGGTTGGCCTTTTCGTTGAGGATGGTCACCAGAGAGCCGAGGATGGGCAGGTAGACATTGCCCTCATCGTTGGGCGGCGCAATGACCATGAAGAAAAGATGGACCGGCTTGCCGTCGATGGCGTCAAAATCGATCCCCGGATCCGATTTGCCGAAGGCAATGAGGACATCCGCAGCGGCAGTGGTTCTGCCATGGGGGATGGCCACTCCCTTGCCGATGCCGGTGCTGCCCAGAGTTTCCCGCTGATGCAGCATTTCCAGGACGATGTCGCGGTTACGGATATACTTCTCCTGGACAAAAATATCGAGCAGCTCGGCGATCGCCGCCTCCTTGGTGCTCGATTTCAGCCCGGCCACGAAGAGGTTATCCTTGAAATACCTGGCCAACTCGGATCTGTGCATAAGCTTCCTCCTGCGAGGTTATGGATCTGAATCAAGAAGCGGCTGCAAGGCGGACAGAATGCCCGTCAGCTCTCGTTGCCGGCGGACTGTGTAGAGGCGACTTCCTCTTCGATCAGGGTGCGCAGCGCCGGAACAATATAAATGGATTCAAGGTTGCAGGTCCCCAGTTCGCGCGCCAATATGCTTATCTTGCGATAGAGCGGATCGGCCTTTTGCATCAGCAGGATCGTCTTGTCATCGATCCGGCATAATCCCCCGTTGAAATCCCCCTTTTCATAGCGTACTTCGACGTCGAGTGTTTTGGCCAGGGTTTCCAGAGCGAAGAGGGTCTCCTCCTCGCTCATATTTAAAGCACTCCGTGTTGGCCGCTGTGCTTTAATTTTTCCACGACCCATTTTACATCCTGCGATTGGTCCTTCCGGCAGATCAACAACGCATCCGGCGTATTCACGATGATCAGATCATCGACGCCAATCGCCGCAACCACCCGCCCGCCGGCGTCGATGTAACAGTTCCGGCAATTGCGGACGATCGGATCGCCGACCAGGACATTGCCCTCTGCATCATGGGGCGAGATCTTGTAGACCTCCTCCCAGCTGCCGACATCACTCCAGCCAAAATTCCCCTCCAGCACAATGACGTTGCTGGCATGTTCCATGATGCCGTAATCGATCGAGTCGCTGTGTATCTGTTTATAGACGCGCTCGGTCACTTCCGCTTCATCGGGCGTGCCGATGGCCTTGTCGATCTCCTTGAGCCCGGCGGAGAGATCCGGCATGAGGTCCTCCATGCAATGGAGAATATTCGCCGCCCGCCAGACAAAAATGCCGCTGTTCCAGAGAAATTCACCGCTGGAAATGAACTGCTGCGCCACCTCATAATCGGGCTTTTCTGCAAAAGCCCGGACGCGGAAGACCTTGCCTCCGGCGGCCTCCAGGGGCGCGCCGCGTTGGATATAGCCATAGCCCGTGGCCGGATAGGCCGGTTCGATGCCGATGGTTGCGAGCGCCTCCGGATTCGTACGGATGACCGCCACCGCCTCCTGCAACAGCCGGGCAAATTTTTCAGAATCCGAGATCAGATGGTCCGACGGCAGAACCATCATGATGGCCTGGGGATCATGACGAACCAGATGCAAGGCGGCAAGTCCGATGCAAGGGGCTGTGTTCTTGCCGAAAGGTTCAAGGATCAATTGGGAGGGGCGAAGCCATGGCAGTTGCGCCTTGAGCAGCGGAAACTGACCCTGTGTGGAGATGATGAAGATGTGCTCCGCCGGCAGGAGGACCTGAAGACGATGGCTGACGGTCTGGATCAGGGTCTCCCCGCCCAACAGGTTGAGGTATTGTTTTGGAAGGGACTTGCGACTCTTAGGCCAGAAGCGGGTGCCCACGC
This sequence comes from bacterium, assembly GCA_035419245.1. Lineage (NCBI taxonomy): Bacteria > bacterium. The sequence goes on from DAOLSP010000004.1 coordinate 183,038, forward strand.
CACCGGCCATGATGAGTGCGTAGGTATTTTCCAAAAAGTCCATCCTAGAGATGCGGTTCGATCTTTCCCAACAGAGCCGATTTCGAAACCGCCCCAACAATCTGTTCCACTACCACGCCATTCTTGAAAAGCAGCAAGGTGGGAATGCTGCGGATGCCATAGCGCGTGGCCACCTGATGATTACGATCCACGTCGATCTTGCACGTCTTGAGTTTGCCCGCTTTTTCAATCGAGATTTCCTCGACGATCGGAGCGATCATCTTGCAGGGGCCGCACCAGACCGCCCAGAAATCAATAAGAACGGGGCTGTCCGATTCCAGAACCTCCTTGGCAAAGGTGGCATCCGTTACCTCAAGCGCATTGCCCATCATTCCTCCCAAAATATATTCCTGCCGGTTTTCTCGCCTGCGAAAATAAGAAGAATTGTCCATATTTGCAATAGAAAAGTACCTTGACAAGCATTGATAGCTTGTCAAAAAAAGAGCTAATCCCACTTGTTCAGATGCAGTATCTCCTCCGCACCCTTCTCGCCACCCAAGAGGTAGAAGCGGAGATGCGCGTGGGCGAGCCGCCAGCGGCGTCGTAACAGTCCGGTCAAGATCTCGGAATAATGGGTCGAGATCCGGACGATGAGATGACGACACTCGGCACTTTCCGCCACCGTTTGCAGAATTTCATCCAAAATGGCGGCGTCGCGCCGCGGACCGACCAGCCCCATGATCCGCCCTACATGGGCTGTCTCATGCACCGAGACCGGCGCCAGCTGCAGAGCGGCAAAAAAGAACGGCTGTCCCTCCGCGAGCACCAGATAACTGTCGCCAAACCGCGCCTCTTCGAGCCGGCGTGCGAGAGCCAAATAATCGGTATCGATCCCATGCGATTTCAGAAAAGCCGGCAGCTGTGCCGCGAACTGCGCGGGATGTTGCGAAAAGCTTTTCACCTCCCGGTCCGTCGCCCCAGGCCAGCCCGAGTCGACACTGCGCACCAGATCCACCTGCATCGGGCCGGGTGTGAATCCCAGGCGGCTGTAAAAGGCGATGTTACATAAACTGTCGGCATCGGTCTCGAGACCGATCAGACGGCATCCCGCGATGCGTAACGCCTCCTCTGCATGCCGCAGCAGTGAACGGCCGAATCCCTGATTCTGCCGCTCCGGCAGGACCGCCAGCGGGCCGATCCAGCCCACCGGCCCTGCGGCATGGCCGAATACCGCACCCAACACCTGCTCCCCTTCGACCGCCACCCAATTGCTTTCCGGCGTCTCCTGCAAATAATAACGTAAAAATTCCATCCGGCAAAGCGACAGCTCCGGCTGGCGCATGCCTTCCTGCTGCCGCGCCGCCGAAAACGCCCGCACCAGCAAGACATTGACCCCCGGCAAATCTCCGGGCTGCATCAGACGCAAACTCGTCACAGACATTTCACCCTCTTCATGGAATTCCACCCTCCAGTGTAAAATACAGAACGAGCATCAAAGCGGCAAGAAGAATATTGCAAATCCTGCAGGTTGCGCTTGACTGATTGCATCGGATTTGCTAACTTGAGATGATGAACATTCACGGGTTACGGAACCTTAGCGAAGGGAGTTGACATGCTGACATACGAGAAACGTACCGACCGGTTCAGCGGCGAAGAGTACATTGAAGTCCCTTTCAAAGGAGAACTCCTCACCGAGCATCCGATCTTCAACAAAGGGACCGCTTTCCCGGAAGACGAGCGCCAGAGCCTCAGCCTCTGCGGACTGCTGCCCGAGGCGATCTCCACTCTGGAGCTCCAGAAGCAAAAGACCTATGAGAACTTTTGCGCCAAGCCGGATGACCTGGAAAAATACATTTTTATGCTTTCCCTTCTCGACCGGAACGAGACGCTTTGCTACTCCCTCATCCTCGACCACCTCGAGGAGATGCTGCCGATCGTCTACACCCCGACTGTAGGCAAGGCCTGTCAGCAGTTCAGCCACCTATTCCGCCGCCGCCGCGGCCTCTATATCACCGCCAATAACATCCATCATATCGATCAGATTCTCAGCAACGCCCCCTTCTCCAACATTTCACTGATCGTCGTCACCGACGGCGAACGCATCCTCGGCCTGGGCGACCTCGGCAGCAACGGCATGGGCATACCCATCGGCAAGATCAGCCTCTATGTCGCCGCGGCCGGCCTCCACCCCGCTTACTGTCTGCCAATCCAGATCGATGTCGGCACCAACAACGAAAGCCTCCTCGCCGATCCCCTCTATATCGGCCTGCGCCAGAAACGCCTCAGCGGTGAAGCCTATGACGCGATCATCGAGCAGTTCGTTAATGGCGTCCGCCGCCACTTCCCGCACGCCCTGCTGCAGTGGGAGGATTTCGGCAAAGGCAACGCCTTCCGCATGCTCGAGCGATACAAGGAGCGCATCTGTTCCTTCAACGACGACATCCAGGGCACCGGTTCGGTAGCCACCGCTGTGCTCCTCTCGGCGATGAAGATCAAGAAACAGAAGCTGAGCGACCAGCGCTTCGTGATGTTCGGTCAGGGCCAGGCGGGTCTCGGTATCGCCCGCCAGATCTGCACCGGTCTGATGATGGAAGGGCTGAGCCGCGAAGAGGCGGCCAACCATATCTTCGGAATCGACAAGGACGGCCTGCTGCTCAAGGGGATGGAGATGAGCGAGGAGCAACAGATGTTCGCCAAGGATCCTGCTTTTGTGGCGAACTGGAGCGTCGCGGACCGCAGCCACATCACCCTGCTCGAGACCATCAAAAACGCCAAAGCCACTGTGCTCTTCGGCGTGACCGGGCAGAGTGGCGCCTTCAATGAGGAAATCCTCAAAGCAATGGCCGCTAATGATCCCCAGGCGATGATCATGCCACTCTCCAACCCTACCGCCAAAGCGGAGTGCACCCCCGAGCAGGCAGTCGCCGCTGCCGGACCGCACGTCCTGATTGCCACCGGCAGCCCCTTCAAGCCGGTCAACATCAACGGCCAGGACAAGGTGATCTCGCAGTGCAACAACCTCTACATCTTCCCCGGCGTTGGACTCGGCGCCCTGATCAGCGGCACCCCCAAGGTGACCAATGAGATGTTCATGGCCGCCTCCCAGGCTCTCAGCGACCTCGTCTCGGATGAGGAGTTGAAAGGTGGGCGGATGCTGCCGCGTATCGACAAGATCCGCTACGTTTCGGCACAGGTGGCCCTGGCCGTGGCCAAAGAGGCGCGCCGCAGTGGTCTTGGCATCCGCGCCGATGACGAGCACCTCCTGCAAATGGTTATGAACGCCATGTGGGAGCCTAAATACCTGCCCTACCGGCTGGCGGAATAAGCCCCCCCCCAAAAAAAAAGGCGGCCTGTTGATGAACAGGCCGCCCGCTTTTTTCTCCTTACAGCTCCGTTCCGGCAGCATGCCCCGATCCGGGAAGCAACCTGCCGGAATACTTGCCCTATTTAAGATAAATCAACTTGATGGATTGGGTGAAGCGCCCAGCTTGCATCCGGCAAATATAGAGGCCGGGCGATACCGCCTCCCCCGCATCATTATCGCCTTCCCAACGCGCCCGGTAGATGCCCGGGGCATGCAACGCATGCGCCAGCGAACGCACGCGCTGGCCTGCCGCATTAAAGATCACCAGGTCCACGACCGCCGGCGTGGCCACCTGAAAAGTGATCAGTGTCGCTGGATTAAAGGGATTGGGATAATTCTGCCACAGATCGAAGCGATCTGGCTGCTGCAGACTGCGATCGCCGGCGGCTGTGAAGGCCATATTGACACGGATCGTATCACTGTGGGTATCCAGGTAGATGGGATTGCCCTCCGCATCATTCGCCTTGACATGGATGACGCGAAAAATGAGCCGGGAATTGAAAGGCGTGTCCGGGCTGATCTTCAACCGGACATAGAGCACGCGCCCGCTGTCGGAAACACCCGTCTGTCCCGCCTTGCGTGTCATCCCGACGCTGACCTGGTGCAGGGTGGTATCGATCTGCGGTTCAATCGCTAGAATATCCTCTCCCAGGAAAGAACCCAGCTTTGCCCCGACAATCTCCACGTGCTCGGTGTCGTCCCATGTCAACTGGAAGGCCAGCCCAAAGAGATCCTGGACCTCTTCAACCTTAACCGCCATGTAGATCAGCTGTCCCGGTGCAGCCGCAGAATCGGCGAGCGGAAAGATCCGCGAAGAGACTGGAGGCGCAGGCTCCAAAGCCAGCGACGCCGCCAAAGCTGCCGCATGGGTTTTATGCCAGTTTATCCCGATACCCAGAACATCCCCCTGGTTGATGACACCGTCGCCATCGCAATCTGCATAGGTTGCTTTCTCGGGTGTCCAGGCCGCCGGACAAGGCTGCGCCTTCCAGCTCAGGTCGGGCGCACCAGGCCGGCTCTGTCCGGCTTTGCCAAAGTAAAGACCGATGGGCAAGATATCCGCTTCGTCCACATCGCCGTCATTGTCCGCATCTCCCGGCCATACAAGCAGCTGGTTGGCGACCAGCAGGGTCAGGCTTCGGCCGGCCAGTTGTATCGTGGCACCGTTGACATCGATCGCCCGGATGGAACTCAGGGTGAAATTCAGGGGGGTCATCTCGGGGGCAGTGCATGCGACCCTGAAGTGGATACGCAGCACGCTGCCGTACCCGCTCGCTCCCGCTGCCCCCGCTTTCCGCGAAACGCCAGCACTGATGCTTCCGGCACTCTCATCCACATTCTGGAACAGCACCACATCGCTGCCGAGAAAAGATCCCGGAACGATGGCGCTTCCGGTCGGCGTGACCACGTCGAGGTAGGTCGTGGGTGAAAAATTCAGAACGAAGCTGACGCCGAAGAGATTCCCCACCGGCGCGGTGCTGCTGCCGGCAACGATATCCATCCAGAAATCCATACAGGCGTTCAGGCTGGAAGCGGCCACAACCGGCCCGATCGGCTGACCGGTCACGCACGGCGCCTGATAGCTACGGCTTTTGCTGTCGGTGCTGCCCTGATAATTGACGCTGATTTCGACCGTGCGCGGATTGCAGTCAAAAGCGGGCGTGCTGGAGGTATGGGTGATGGCATATTGATTCTGCAATTGCATCGAGATCAGCTGATAGATTTCCAACAGATTGGCGGAGGTCGCTGTACTATAATAGCGGCCGCCCGTTTCGTTCGCGATGCGGCGCAACTCCTGTTCAGAAGCGGTATTGACCGCAAGTCCGATGGTGTACACGGGGAGACCGGCGGTGCGTGCGGCATCGATGCAGTGGGCGAGACTGGTATCCGCGCTGGCGTTTTCCTTGCCGTCACTGAGGACGACGATGGCCTTGCGCCCGCTCTGGGTATTGGTCTGGTTGACAGCTTCGCGGATGCCATCGTAAAGCGCTGTCGAATTACCGCTTGCCAGCGCATTGATCGCAGCATGCAGCAGGGTTTTATTGCTGGTGAAGGATTGATGCAGGGTTACAATGGACTCGAAGCTGATGACCGCGGCCTTGTCAGCGGCGCTGAGGTGATCCACAAAAAGGTTGGCTCCGGCTTTGGCATCATTGAGGGGCTGTCCGGCCATGCTCCCGGAACAGTCCAGAACCAATGCCACCGAGATCGGCACCGCTGTGCCACCCAGAGCAGTGACCGTGATGGGAGTTTGCAGGCTGCCATTCTCCTTGACCGTAAAATGGGCGGTGGTCAACCCGGCGATCGGCGTTCCAGCGTTATCGGTAACGCTGACATAAGAGGTAACCGTCGGAAAGGCCCCCGATTCGATCTGTTGGTAGGTCAAGGTCAACGCACTGACTACGGGCTTGAATAGAACAAAGTAGTTGGAGCGAGCGCCCACAGCCCCGCTGGCGAGATTGCCGCCCAGGGAGTAGGTGCCGGGAGTGAAATCGGCCGCATAGATATAGTAGGGCGAACCGAGTTCATCCGAGAGCCGGAACTCCCCGGCCTGGAGCGTGAAGCGGCTTGACAGCCATGCAGGCGGGGTCGTTCCACGGTGGTCGTAGGCCACATAAACCTTGCACGCGGTGCTGAGGCTGAAGGTCAGATAGCTGGAGAGCGTGTTGATCTTGTCCTCCCCGGGCAACTTGGCACCCAGCATACTCTCCATCTCTTCAGGCATCTGCAGCAGTATATACTCCCGGTCCGTTAAATATTCATCTCCCGGCTGAAATCGGTAAAGCACCGCTCCTGCCGGCGCCGCCAGCGACACCGGGGGTTCGGCCATGACCGTGAATTTTCTGGCTTCGGACCACTCGATCGCGCCGCTGCTCAGCCGCGCTCCCACCCTCCAGAAGTAGCTCTGGCCCCAGGCCAGACCGCTTACCAGGCAGCGATCACTGCCACTCACCTCCTGGCTGAAAACCGGAGCGGTAAAAAAGGAATCAGCGGCAACTTGCGCACGATAGGCGGTCGCGCTGGATTTGAGTGCCCAGTGCAGCCAGACGGAGGAGCCTGTGCCCACCTTGTTGGCGACCGGATCCAGCAGCAATGCGGGAAAATCGACCAGTACCAGATAGTTGGACCGGGTATAGCCGCCATCGACCCGCGGCCCGCCGAAAATCACCGTGCCAGCAGGGTATGCTTTCTTGTAGAGGACAAAATAGACCATGTCGGTATTGTCGGTCGTGAGTGTCAAGTCCGTTTTTTCAAAGCCGTTGCGCAGCCAGCCTGGCAAGGTATCGACGTGGCGTTGGTCCCAGGCGACATAAACCGTTGCAGCCTTTTCAAGTGTACAAGAAAGCAATACGGGATCGGTATTGAATTTGTCATTATTGAAGGTCTTGATCGTCACCAGCCCCCTCAGGAAGGTAGAAATCGCGGTGATCTTCATGCCGCGGTCGCAGTAGAACTGATCCCCTTTCTCCAGGTAGGTCATCACATAGTTGCCAGGCTCATTGATCACCAGGGGAGGACGAAGCATCGTGGTAAAGGAATGAGTCTCTGACCATTTCCCGCTTTTTGTACCATCCCGGGGCCGAACTCTCCAGTAATAGCTTTGGCCATAGGCCATTCCCGTAATCAAGATCGTCGTATCCGCTGTGGTTTTGCTCGCAAAGGGGGAGCTGAAATTGTTTTGCTCGTCTACTTCGATATCATAGCCGGTGGCTCCGATAAATTTCGCCCAGCAAAACCAGATCGCGTTGCCGATCTTGGTCTTGCCATTGACCGGATCCAGCAGGGTCATGTGGTCCGATCCCTGCCGTTTGGCGATGATCAGGACGGTGGGGATGTTGTTGTAGGAAAGGCTGATCCCGGTCACGCAAAACACCCAGGTCCCGGCTTCGGCATTGCTGATGCTTTTGATCAGAGGCGGACTCGAAGATTCCCAGGTATTCGTCAGGGTACCGTCCGGCCGGTAAACCGCCAGCCGGAGAGTGCCGCTCAGCCAATTCAGGACGATATCGAGGCTGTAAGCAGCGTCGGATGGGACTTCATACCGGACCGTAAGGCCCAAGCTTGCCGTGCCGATAATTTCTGCTGTAACGGTTGCTCCGGCAGGCAGATTGTTTTTCGCCTGCGTCAACAGGTCATCGGCGACCGGACGCAGCACCAGATAGCGGATGATCTGCTGGTCACTGGACTCCTGGGCATGATGATGAAAGGTGGTGTAAAATACCCCACCCGAACCGTAGCCGAAGGAGACCATAAGCGGTCCGGTGCGCGTGGCTTGGAGACCTGGCTCGGGATTCTGTGCCAGGCGGTCCTCGGGACCGTTGATACTCTTGGCCAAAGATGCACTGCTGGTGGAAAAGGTGCCGCTCAGATAGGTCTTGACCGAACTCGCCAGGCTGTTGATGACCACCCAGCCTCCCAGATCATAGGTGATGGGGATCTGACTGGCGCCCAGATAGGAGCGCAGACCGGCGTCCTCCACATTCGCGGTTATGGTTTGTGTGACGCCGATCTTGGGCGATGCCGGAAAGGTTATATAGCCGGGGAATGCCGCTGCAATGTACTCATAGGCCCAATCTGAGGCATAGAGATAACCACCACTGTTCACCCAATTCCGCAAACGGGACGCAGCTGCCGTGGCGTAGGAGGAATTCAAGCCGGAACAGTTAATAAAGATAACATCAAATTGCCCCAGATCAAACCCCGGATCGGCAAGATTGGCATTGGTGATATTAGAATAGGCAAAGTACGATCCCATCGCATCCAGTACACTCTGAATATTATCATAACCCCTTTCCGTCACCGCGATGCGCGGGGCCGTCTGGCTGAAGGCCTGGGAAAACAGCAGGACCAGTCCAAGCAGATAAAATAACGCCCTTCTCCCTTTCATAGCGTGCTCCTCCTCTTTTATGAAAGGTTTGCAGCAGGGGGATCAAAGCTGATGACGGATTATCTTCTCCGTCCCGGTGCAGACAACCCCGCTTTGCAGCATGCCACCAACAGGCGCATTACGGCGCTTGCGGCACCCTAGAATGGAAGGGAGAGTTTGTTCAGCAGGAAGGTCTAATATCCCCAGGGGCAGAGCGAATGTAAATAAATCCGACACAGCGGGTCGTATAGAGGTCTCCCCTCCCCTGACCTCAATGAATAATAATCAATTTTCGCATTCGAAGCAAGGGAAAACCATTACAAAAGTGAAATTCAGCGGAAGGCCGGCTCCCCGGCCACTCTCGCATTCACCCCGAGCTCTCTGCCAGCTCCACTATGTCGCACCAGGCGCAGCGCGCTCCACTGCACGCGGCTAGATAATTGCAATGGAGCCAGCTATTCCTTGCTTAGCATCCGCCGCATCGCCAGTCGATACCCGAAATAGAGCACCGCTACTATCGGGAAAAGCCACTTCGGGCTGAGCCAAAAAACGGCGATGATGCGCAGCTTCGCCAGGAGAAAGGCGGACACGAAAATCACCGTCACGAAGAGGGCCAGGCCGCTCAACCGGTCGAATCCAGGAACATTTTTAAAATCAATAAGTTGCCGGTAGAGATAGAGTGAAACAGCCATCCACAACGGCGGCAGAAAGGTAAAAAGGGGCAAGCTCATGAGATTGGTCTGGGCGAAGAAAAGCAGATAAGCGAGGATGACGCAGTAAAATATCCCGGGGATCATGGTCAGAAAGATCGGCAGGCTCATGAAACGATGCGCCAGGACCGGGCGATTGGCTTTCAACACCAGATAGCAGATCAGCAGGCTGACCAGGGTTATCGCAATCATCGCGAAGCCCAATAGCCGCCACTCCTGTGCCAGGCTCAACAACCAATCCTCCAACGTTAACGGATTTGCACCCATTTTCTACTCCTCTCTCATACCGGTGGTTCTTCAAGGCATCCCCTTAATAATATTGACATTTCACGGCAAAAAGTCAAGGGGATAGTGCCCGAGGCGGGCTGGGGCGGAGCGAGTACACGTAACAAGCAATAGCGATCCTATTTCAAAAAAGAATTTTGTTTTTTCGTTGAAACACTTATATTGTTCCATGCAGTATCCGCCTGGGGGCAGTGAAGCGGACCAAGTCGTTGTACAGCGTCGCTCGTGTATAAGGATGGGATGGGAGCCCAGGACGACAGAATGCGCGTGCTGATCAGTACGCTGCAACGCCTTTGCACCGGCACCGCCTCGCAGCGCGATGTGCATCTGTTTGTCCGTGCCGCCCAGTCCCTGAGCGCCGCCCATCTGCGGCTGCTGGAGCGCAAAGGCCGGCATCTGCGCCAGAGCAAGCGTGACCTGGAGTATGATCTGCTGGCCGCCGACTGCATCGCCGAGTTCTTCCAGCAAAGCGCGCCGCAGCAATTCCCCAAACTGACCGCCTATTTCACCCCCTATTTCTCGGCAGGTCGTCCCGACGAAGAGATATACAGCGCTCTCATCCGTCTGGTCATCCGCCTGACCCACCAGCAGGCCATCCGGTATTTCCGTCAGCGCGATCCTGAAGGAGCCCGAATCAGGCGCAACATCCTCCAGGCGGCAAAGAAGAATACCGATATGATCCTGAAACGTGATATCGCCGGCTGGTATATCCTTTCCAGCCTATCGCCCTCCGGGACGCTCTGTCAGCCGGACCGATCCCTCCTGATGGCGCTTCTCGAACAGTTGCTGCCTACGCACCGGCAGACCGGGCCACTCCTGAGCGCCCTGATATCCGAACTGGAGCTCCACTGCCGCCGGCCGGTCTGGGTCGGGGTGGCTGATATCGTCCATGCCATCCGTCAGCATCGACAGGCGGCAGGGCCTCTTCCCGAGGTGGTGCAGCCCGTGGAGGTGCCCGACCACGCCGCCTATGCCCGGCTCATCGACCAGACCCTGAAGCGTATCCGCCGGCAGGCCATCGAAAAGTATATCCGCAGCGGCAAGCTCACTCTGGCGGAAGGTCTGGCGCTCTATGAAGCCCTGGTCGCCCGCAGCCGTTCCCTGATGCAGGAGCAAGCGCCGGAGAGCGATCATGCCCTGATCCTGGCCCACTGGCCGCCGGCGATGCCGATGCCCCATCCGCGCCGGATCGATGCTATTTTCGATTATATGGTGCGGATTTTCCGGCGCATCATGTCGGAAAAAATCATCGATAATTTCTGAAAAACGGCCGAGCGGGCCTATATTAAGGATGCAGGCGTTCATAGACAAGGTTGAAAGCATGTCATGTTTTGCCCAAAAAAGACTAGAGAACATTATCTGGGGGAAAGCAGAGGTCTCTGAAAGAGAGCGGGGGCATCTCTTTCAATGCGACCGCTGCCGTGAGCGTTTTCTGGCGCTCACAACGCTCCATCACGCTTTACTTTCTCCTTTGTCCCTGATCACTCCTGTCTCCCCTTCCTACGCCGCAGCGCAACCGCGGGAGGCTATGGTATTACGGCCGCTGCCGCGAACATTGGGGAGTCATTCTGCAATACCTCGTCTGGCTGCCCAGGGGGAGCAGCCAGACGAACTTTATCACGTCTCCAGCTTTGCCAATGCGGAAACCGGCGTGGTTGGCCGCCTGCTTTTCAATCGTCAAACCCGCCATCTCACCCTCTACCTCATCGCCGAACCGGGGCAAAAGCTCCAGGGGCTCAAGGTAAATCTGGATGGTGATCGTCTCTGCGGATTTGCCAACCTCGAGGGCTGCATCGATTTCGGCGAACAGCCTGAACCACACTTCAGCAAAATCGAAATCATCAGCCCGCGCGGGGTATATGATCTCTCTCCAACAGTCCCACCCCCTGAGGGTGGCACACCACCTCAGGTCATGCATCTTCCCGGCCATCCTCTGGCTCAGATCGAATTACGCCTGGAGCACGCGCCGCAGGGCTCGCGCTATCTGGTCGCCTGCAAACCCGAAGCGGCGACGCAACCGGGAACCACTCTCGAAGTGGTCGGCGTGACCAATAAACGCATCCTCACGGCGAGAATGCAGGATGGCCTCGCGCTGCTGCAAACCGACGTTGGCGAAGAGATGGTTAAACTCCTGATCTATTGACATGACAGCCGGAAGCCCAGTGCCCTCCCTTATCGACCTCGAGAACGACTCCCTTCAGCTTGCCGGATATCTGCGCAGCGAAACCTCTCTCGAGGGCCGACGCGGCCGATTCTTCACCTTCTTTCGCCGCCTAGATGCGTGGCCCGATCCGCAGCTCCTGCGTTCCTATTATGTGCAGTTCAGCTCCTATCTTTTACCCCTGGTGCAGGAGCTGAATGATACCAGCCGGGATCCCGAAGAACTCGGCGCCTGGCTCGAGCTGATCGCACGCTTCAAGCAGCTGGCTCCCGAGCACCTCTCCGTGATCGAACAGTGCAGCCATCGCATCCGCATCGCCGCCATACTCCACGCCTGCTATGCTGCTGATTTCGCCCGGGCCGCCGCTCTGGCCGGGATAGAATGGAATCCGGAGAGCGCCCCCGCCTCATCGCGTCTGGAAACCGCCCGCACCCTCGCAGGCCGGGCCGCACCGCCGCTCCGCGAAGAATGGCTCAGCGCGCTGAATACATGGCCGGAAGCCCCCAGCTCCTTTTCGGCCAACCGGGCCCAGGTCTTGCTCATCGACAGCAGCACCCTCGTCGCAAGCGGTACCGATCCCCAGGGGGTGCTCCTGCCGCTGCATGCCGAGGCGCGCGAGCGACCCAGCGATGCGGAGGCCGATCAGAGCATGATCAACAACCGGGTGGGCACCCTGGGCCAGGAGGCCCTCCACTGGACCCTGCAGGATGCCCTGCTGGCGGCGCGCGCCCGCATGCCGGACGGGACGGCGCAGCGCTACTATACGGTCCACTATTCCTTGCAGGAAAAATCCGCCGAGGTCAGCGGCACCTCTCTGGGACTCGCCGCGGCGCTGCTCGCCTGGGTCGCCTGCCGCAACCGACACTACCGCGCGCCGATCGCGCGCATCGCCGCAGATGCGGCGGTGACCGGCGGCATCCGCCCCGACGGCAGCGTCACACCTGTCGACAGTCTCACCCTCGGCGCCAAACTCCGCGCCGCCTTCTTCTCGCCCGCTGAACGCCTCTTCCTGCCGGCGGCCAATCTGCCGGAGGCCTGGCCGCTGCTGGCGGCGCTCGAAGCGCGATATCCCCACCGCCATCTGCTGCTGCAGCCGCTGGAGACCCTGCAGCAGGCCCTGCAGGACCGCAACCTGATCGACGCGCAATCGCCGCGCGCACCGGCGCGCGTCCTGGCCGCCCTCTCCCGCGCCCGCAACAAGCCGCTCTTCGCCACCCTGGCGGCTGCTGCTGCACTCGTGCTACTCTTCGCCATCGTCCCGGCGCTGCAGTGGTGGCGCGACCGCGTGCCTGCGCGTGCAGAAATATCGGGGAATGAATTCATCGTGGAAAATCGCTCCGGCCAGAAACTGTGGTCGCATCATTTCAGCGTTCCGCTGACGCCGGCAAAATTTGAAAACAATGGTCTCGGATCCTTTCTCATCGACGATCTGGATGGCAATGGCAGACCGGAGGTCATCTTTGCTCTCAATGACTATTCCCGGCCAGAACTGCTCGGAACCTTATTCGGATTCGATGACCGGGGACACGAACTTTGGCCGCCGCTAAAATTAAGCGCAAAACTGAAAACTTGCAGCGGTCTGGAGTTCGAAGACTCCTATTACGCCGGGCCGGTCCACAGCGTCCAGATCCGGCCGGGAGAGCCCCGGATGATCCTCTGCTCGATCGGCTCCATCCAGGATTACACCGCTCGGCTGGTACTGGCCGATCACGCCGGCCGCATCTGCGGCTCCTACTGGAATTCCGGCCATATCACGGATTATGTGGCGTACGACATCAATGAAGACGGGCACAACGAGATCATTGCTAGCATGTACGGCAACGAGGATGGCCGGACGCGCCTGGCGGCCTTTGATCCGAACCAGATGTCGGGGGCCTCACCGCAGGCGGATCCATATTTTACCTTGGCGGATATCTCCCCGTCGCATCCTCTCAAGCTCTTCCGCTTTCCCGCTTCACCGTTCGTTGAGCCGAAAGCCTATCGAGATGCGCTGTGGCGCATCGATCTGGGCCTGGATCATTTTCGCATGCAACTGGCCAACCACGGGCTGCTGAAAACCTACGCAGGCGAGATTGGGGAGTATGGTATTTACAGCTATCGTTTTTCCCTGCACCTCGAGCCGGTCGCCCTCTTCGATTTGCCGGATTATTTCCTCTCCCGCTTCCACGATATCTTCGGGCGCGATTTCAGCCCCGCCGACCGCGCCCGGCTGGAGGTCATCGACGAATGGGACGGCCAGGCCTGGCAGCCCCGCCCGCTTGCGTACACCGGGTCGGCAATTCCCAATCCGCGCTGATGCCTCCCGCGCTTCAGCCGGTCGCGAACCACCATCCCGCGCTGACGCCTCCCGCGCCGCTCCCGGCCACGCCTGCGCCCTTGCTCCCTTCCGGGAAACCCTTTGCATCCCTGCAAAATTCTTTTTATATTCTCGCATCCATAGCCGACTTTTCCGCAGAAGGAGTACCCTGGTATGATCCCGATCCTGCATGGCCTCGCCGGCCTGCTCTTCGTCACCTTTCTCGCTTTTCTCTTCTCCACCAATAAAAAAGCCATCAACTGGCGGCTGGTTCTCACCGGCCTACTGCTGCAGTTCCTCTTCGCCTTTCTCGTCATCAAGACTACCGCCGGCCGCGACATCTTTGCCTGGATCAGCCGGCTCTTCGTCATCCTTTTCAGCTTCGCCGCCGACGGCGCCCAGTTTGTCTTCGGTCCCCTGGCCAGGGGCAGCGGCGAGGGCAGTCTCGGGGTGATCTTTGCCTTTCAGGTGCTGCCGACGATCATCTTTTTCGCCTCCTTCATGGCCGTCCTCTACCACCTTGGCGTCATGCAAAAGATCGTCCAGGGCATGGCCTGGGTGATGCAACGCTTCATGAAAACCAGCGGTGCGGAGACTCTCGATGTCGCGGCCAACACCTTCATGGGCCAGACCGAAGCGCCCCTGGTCATCCGCCCCTATCTCTCTTCACTCACCGAATCGGAGCTGTACACCATTATGGCCAGCGGTATGGCGCATATCTCCGGCGGCGTGCTGGCGGCCTACATGCAGATGCTTGGCCTAGCCCTGGCCAAAGCGCGCGGTGTACCTTTGGATGAATCGCAGGTCTTTTTCGCCGGCCATCTCCTTGCGGCTTCGATCATGGCCTTTCCCGCCACCCTGGTGGTAGCCAAGATGCTCGTCCCTGAAACCGCCGAGCCGATGACCATGGGCACCGTCAAGCTCAAGGTGGAGAAAAGCAGCGGCAGCGTCATCGAGGCGGCCGCCGGCGGCGCCGGTGACGGCCTGCGCCTCGCCCTCAACGTCGGCGGCATGCTCATCGCCTTCATCGCTTTGATCGCCCTGATCAACGCCCTGCTCGGCTTCATCGGCAGCGCCACCGGCCTGAACAGCTTCCTTATGGCCCATTTCAACAAACCCCTCAACCTCGAGCTGCTCTTCGGTCTGGTCTTCCAGTTCATCGCCTGGATCATAGGCGTGCCCTGGCACGAGGCCCTCGATGTCGGCAGCCTGATGGGGATCAAACTGGCGGTCAACGAATTCGTCGCCTATCTCAAGATGTCCGATATTGTCGCCACCGGCCAGCTCTCGACCAAATCGATCGTCATCGCCACCTACGCCCTTTGCGGCTTTGCCAACTTCGCTTCGGTCGCCATCCAGATCGGCGGCCTCAGCCCGCTTGCTGAAAACCGCCGCAGCGACATCGCCCGGCTGGGGCTTAAATCGGTGCTTGGCGGCACCATCGCCACCTGGATGACCGCGGCCATCGCCGGATTGCTGACCAATTAATCGAGAGGAAACCATGTCCAAGAACGCAAGCAAATACCGCTGGTTTGTACCCGGGGATATCAACGGCTTTTTTGGCCTGATGTTCGACAACCTGACCGTGCTCTCCTTCCTCGCCGGCATCCTCATCTTCGGATTCAAGTATCCCGCCGATATCGTCTACACCCGCATGCTGCCGGGCACCGCATTCGGCGTCCTCTTCGGCGACTTGGTCTACACCTGGATGGCCTTCCGTCTCGCCCAAAAAACCGGCAAGAGCGATGTGACCGCCATGCCCCTCGGCCTCGATACCCCATCGACCATCGGACTCGCCCTGGTGGTCCTCGGCCCGGCTTTCATCGGCCTGAAAAACGAGGGCTATGCCGAGCGCGACGCCGCGATGATGACCTGGTACATCGGCATGGCGACGATGATGTTCATGGGAGCAATCAAGCTGATCTTTTCCTTCCTCGGCAAATGGGTGCAAAAGATCGTCCCCCAGGCGGGCCTGCTCGGATCGCTCGCCGGCATCGGCCTAGGACTGATCGGCGTGACCCCGCTGATCGACATCTTTGGCATGCCGGTGGTCGGTTTGATCGCCCTCGGACTGATCTTTTACACCCTGGTCGCCGGCATCCGTCTGCCCGGCAAGTTTCCCGGCGTCCTCGCCTCGGTGCTCATCGGCAGTGTGGTCTATTACCTGCTTGGCCCGCTCGGCCTCGCAGGCGGCACCTATGCGGGCCTGCCCGCGCTCAATCTGCACCTCGGGCTGCCCCTGCCAACGCTGGACTTTCTCAAAGGCCTGGCTCCGGCGGTCAAGTATCTGCCCCTGGCCATCCCCTTCGGCATCCTCACCGTCGTCGGCGGCATCAACGTCACCGAGAGCGCCCGGGTCGCCGGAGACGACTATAACACCCGTAACATTCTCTTGACCGAGGCGGTGGCCACCCTGGTCGCCGGCCTGTGCGGCGGCGTCGCCCAGTCGACCCCCTACATTGGCCAGCCCGCCTACAAGAACATGGGCTCGCGCGCCGGCTATACCCTGCTCACCGGCATCTTCGTCGGCCTAGGCGGCATGCTCGGCTATGTCTCCTTCATCATCGAGCTGATTCCGCGCGCCGTGCTCGCGCCGATCCTGGTCTTCGTCGCCTTCGACATCATCATGCAGGCCTTCCACGCCGTTCCCAAACGCCATGCCCCGGCCGTCGCCTTCGCCTTTTTCCCGACGGTCCTGCGCCTACTGGCGATCAAACTCGGCACACCGGATCCGATCGCCGCGGATAAATTTCATGAGCTGATGAACGCCCCCGGCAAGGCCTTGCCGGAGCTGCAGGTCATCACCGCTCTCGGTAACGGCTTTATCGTCACCGCCATGCTCTGGGGGGCCTTCCTCGCCGAACTGATCGACCGCCGACTCAAGATCTCCGCGCTCTATCTGCTGATCCTGGCTGCTTTCTCCTTTTTCGGCATCATCCATTCAGCCATGCCCGACGGCTCGATGTACCTGCCCTGGACGCTGAACGGCCTTGCGCAGCAGGTGCCCTATCAGTTTGCCCTCGCCTATCTCTGCCTGGCGGCCCTCTTTTTCGGGCTCTCGTACACCCGCGAGAGCAAGGGGCCGGTTACCGGCATGGCGCACTAGGCCAGAGACCATGTCCGCCCGCAGGCCTGAAAAGAGGGACCACTGCGCCCGGGTGGCGTCCGTACGCCCGCAGGAGAACAGCGGCGCCACCGTTCGGCAGAAGCCAGGCCGGAGGATATCGGTCCATCGGCTGCCGGCTGATTTCGCCCCCGAACGCTACCGGGGCGCCAACGCGGTGGTCATTGACGCCCTGAGAGCCACCAGCACCGTCATCACCGCCCTGCACCACGGCTGCCGTGAGGTCCATCCGGTTTTTGAAGTGGAGGAGGCCCTCAGCCTGAAATCGCGCTTCGCCGCCGGCGAAGTCCTGCTCGGTGGCGAACGCCATGGCTTCAGGATAACAGGTTTCGATCTCGGCAATTCGCCGCTGGAGTACACCCGGGAGAAGGTCGCGGGCAAACATCTCATCCTCACGACCACCAACGGCACCCGAGCCATGCGCCAGACCGGACTCGCGCACAGGACACTGCTGCTCGCCTTCCTCAACCTGGAGGCGGTGGCGGCCCGGCTGCAGAAGGAGCCGCTTGACCTGCATATCCTCTGTTCCGGCCGCAACGGAGATCGATCCCTCGAGGACGAGGTCTGCGCCGGGATGCTCATCGATCTCCTCACCGCAAATGCGGCAGCCGCACGCGGATGGACGCTGGATGAACCGGCCCGGGAAACTCTGGGCCTGGCTCGGACGCATCGGGATGATCTCTTGGCCATGATGCAAGCAAGCCCGCACGGACGCTTTCTCGCAGAAAACGGGTTCGGCGCCGATCTCACTGTTTGCGCGCGGCTGAACCGCATTCCGATCGTGCCCGAACTGCAGGATGGCACCATCCGCTTGATCTAAAAGGCAAATCGCCCCGGAACCGGGGCGCATGGAGTGGGTGAACTTTTTGGCGGGAAAGTCGTATTACCCTTGGGGAGTAGCACAAGGAGGCGCCATGAAGACCATTGGTGTACCCGGTTTGCTGACCGTATTCCTGCTTTTGATCGGATCCGGCCTTACAGCCGCCCGGGAGGAAGCCCAGGATACTCTCTCGGTGCAGTCCAAGATCGATTCCGTTTACCGGATGCAAAAACAGATCTACCGGGAAATCCGCAATGAACCGCTCGCCGGCAAGCGCATGGGGGTGGAATTCAATTTCATCCGCGCGCTGTTGATCGGCGACGATGTCACCCTCAGCGGCGGCTTCTCGCTTTTCGATGTCGATCGCAACGCCGAGATCGCCTTTCCCATCTATTACGCCCATCCCGATGACCCGAAAAACCTGCGCGAGATCACCGTCGACTGCCACTACCGCTATTTTCTCGGCAACACCCGCAACGGATTCTACCTCAGCGGCTTCGCCCGCTTCGCCCACCTCGAAGGCTATGAAGGAGAGGATGATATCTCCTTCTCTGATTCGGGCAGCCTTTCCCGCGTCAGCTCGACACAGGACAAGATCGGCATCGGTGTGGGCCTGGGGTACCGCAAATTTTCCTACAAAGGCCCCTATTGGGGATGCAGTTTCAGCTTCGGCCGTTATCTCACCGGACGCAACGACATTTTCCACAGCGACTGGGACAATATCGCCTCGTTCAACAACGACGACGGTAAATTCATCGTCGATATCGAGCTGCTGAAATTTGGCTGGGCGTTCTGACAGATGGATCGATGGCACCCACCGGAGGGCGTTCTCCCGAGGAGGCCTGCTCCCGGTTCGACCGCCTGCCCTCAGTGCGCGCTCGGGCGCAGACGCGCGACCGGAATGCCGCAGAGAAAACGCAGCAGGGAAGAGCCGGTATTGCGGTACTGATGCCGGACGTCCGGCGGCACCAGGATAACCGATCCCGGCCCGACCGGCCAGACCCGGTCCTCAATCATCACCTCCCCCTCACCCTCCAGCACATAATTTTCATGCTCATAGGGGTGGGCGTGATCGGGAGAATGGCCCCCTGGCTGGATCTCGATCATGCGCATCACATACACCGGGGCGTCGTCCGCCTCATCGCTGATCAACACCCGGATAGCGGCCCCGGCGGCCTCCGGCCCGACCGCGCGGGCGGGGATGGATTCGAAATGGACTACTTTGGCTTTGGCCATGGTGTTCCCTCCGCTGAAGGTCTCCATTTGAATGAGCAACACGGACAGAGGGGAATTTAATCCGCATTTTACATGCGTGCGATCCAGCTGCAACAGAAAAATCAACCCGTGCGAAATAAATATTGTTATTCCGTGGCGTACTATTTACATTTTGGTAGAAAATGAAAGGAGTCCGTGATGAGACCTAACAAGCTGTTGCTGATCCTGCTTTCGTTTTGTTGTGTACTTCCCCTCACCGCCCAGACTAAAATCTTCATCGAGACCGGCAAGGGGACGCAAACCATCAGCCGCCACCTTTACGGCCACTTTTCCGAACACCTCGGGCGCTGCATCTATGACGGCATCTGGGTGGGCAAAAGCTCCAAAATTCCCAACATCAACGGGTACCGCGCCGACGTCGTCGCCGCCCTGAAGGAGATCGGCATCCCCAACCTACGCTGGCCCGGCGGCTGCTTCGCCGACATCTATCACTGGCAGGACGGCATCGGCCCGCAGACCAGACGCTTGCCCATCCTCAACTACCACTGGGGTAACGTCACCGAGGACAACAGCTTCGGCACGCACGAGTTTCTTGATCTCTGCGAACTGCTCGAATGCGAACCCTACTTGGCCGCCAACATGGGCACCGGCACCCCGCGCGAGCTCAAGGATTGGGTGCAGTATGTCAATGCCGGCGGGACCAGTCCCATGACCACCCTGCGCGCCGCCAACGGCCGGGCCAAGCCCTGGGCCGTCCATTATTGGGGTATTGGCAACGAAGTCTGGGGCTGCGGCGGCAACATGAACGCCGAATACTACGCCAATATCTACAACCACTTCGCCACCTTTTGCCGCGACTATGACGACACCCGCTGCCAGCGCATCGCCTGCGGACCCTACGGCGGCGATACGACCTGGACCGCCACGCTGCTGAAAAACGTCAACCGCGGCCTTCTTCAGGGCATCTCGATGCACTACTACACCGTGGCTCGCGGCGACTGGAACAAGAAGGGCTCGGCTACTCAGTTCACCGAGGCGGAGTGGTTCGAACAGATCAAGGCCACTCTGCAGATGGAGGAGGCCATCAACCTGAACGCCCGGGTCATGGACCGCTTCGATCCTAAAAAGGAGATCGGTCTGGTGGTCGACGAGTGGGGCGACTGGTACGACGTGGAACCAGGGACCAACGGCGGCTTTCTCTATCAGCAGAACAGCCTGCGCGATGCTCTGGTCGCTGCGATCAACCTCAATATCTTCAATAACCACTGCGACCGCGTCAAGATGGCTAACATCGCCCAGACTGTCAACGTCCTGCAGTCGATCGTCCTGACGCGTGGCACCGAGACGGTGCGTACCCCGACCTATTATGCCTTCCGGCTCTTCCGGCCGCATCATGACGCCACTCTGCTGCCCAGCCGTGTCGAGTCCGCCCTGTATTCCTTCGGCGGCCAGAGTATCCCCGCGGTCACGGTCTCGGCATCGAAGGACCGCGCCGGCGTCATCCACATCACCCTCACCAACGCCGATCCCAACAAGAGCCAGGAGATCGCCTGCAACCTCAGCGGATTATCGCCGGAGCAGGTCGACGGCCGGATCATCACCGCCGATAGCATGACGGCTTTTAACGATTTCGGCAAGCCCGAGGCCGTCAGGATCCAGCCCTTTGAAGGCGAGCGCATCTTTGGCGACAAGCTTCTGCTGACCCTGCCAGCCAAATCGGTGCTGATGCTGGAGGTGCGCTAGCAGCGGCGGGTGCCCCATTCTCGCTTCCACCCGGGTCGCGCTCTCGGCTCGATAGCCAGGAGCAATCCCGGTATTCTCGTCCCCACCCGGGTCGCGCCCTCGGCTCGATGCCCTGGCGCAGTCCAGGTGTGCGTTTTCAAGGAAACAGCTGTGCCGGAATCGATAGCCTTAAAAAAAGAACAAATAGAGTGTTACCGGGATTACACTTTCTGCCGCACGCCTCAGCGTCAGGTGCGCAGCATCCCGGACGCCCTGCGCTTCGTCAATGCTGTGGGCTTTTGCTTCGCCTTCAGCGCGCGGAGCGCCGAGTTGCCCTGCCTCTGGAATGCGGCCTGCGGCGAACGCAGCCCGGTCTATCCCGAGCACACCCACTCGGATCCCTTCATCAGCCTGGTATGGCAAGTCAAGGATGAGCTGCCTGCGCAGCGGGCGATCTATTACGGCAAGGCGATCCGACAGCGGCCCGCGATGATCTCACTCGCCTTCCTCCCCGCCTTTTACCGGCTGATCGCCGGAAAACGCGGCGAGGATCGCTATCTGGCGGAGTACATGGCCGGGGCGCTCTCCCCCGCGGCGCGACGCATCATGGAGGCCCTGACCGAACGCTCGCCCCAGATCACCTCCGAGTTAAAACTCTCCAGCGGTTACGCCCATCCCCGCAAACGCGCCGAATTCGACCGCGGCATGGCCGAACTGCAGATGCGTATGCACCTTTGCAAGATCGCCGAATTCTACGATCCCTTCACCTTTCTCTGGGAGTTGTTCACCGTCCGGTATGCCGAAGCAGCCGAAGCCGCCCGGAAGCTGACCTCCGCACAGGCCCGGTTCGCGATCCTGCGCCGCTATTTTGCCATCGCCGGAGCCGCGGGAGCAACCTCGATCCAGCGTCTTTTCGGCTGGCCCGCCGGGGATATCGGCCAGAGCCTGGAACAGCTCCTGGAGGAGGGGACGATTCTGCCGGCCAGGGTCGCAACGGCGGGGGCGCGTCCGGAAATTTTATTCTGTATCAAATCCTTCCCGATACCGTATACGGAGTGTTAATCCCTGATGGCATTTCCGTTATCAAGAAGGAGGATCTATGCAAACTATAACCCGAAGATCCTTTCTCAAAACCTCAGCCATGGGTGTTGCCGCCGGGGCGCTCATCATGGACGGCGGCTGGCTGAGTCATTCCCGAGGTGAAACCATGGATTACTTCGCGTCTGAATTCGGCATCAGCGATGCCCTCTGCGAAAAAGTGCTCGCCCGGGCGTTGGCCAAGGGCGGTGATTTCGCCGATCTCTTTTTCGAGCACACTATCTCGAACTATCTGATCCTCGAGGACGGCCAAGTCAACCGCGCCTACGGCGAGATCGCCCTGGGCGTCGGCATCCGCACGGTCAAGGGGGACCAGGTGGGTTATGGCTACACGCAGGAGCTGGAAGAAAAACCGATGCTCGCCGCGGCCGCCACCGCAGCCACCATAGCCGCTGGCACCCAGATGGCTCCGGCAGTGAAATTTTCTAAAATCACCCTACCCAACCGTTACCCTTTGGAAAAGCTCTACTCGGCTGTGCCGCTTTCGGACAAGTTGCCCCTGGTGCAATCCGCCAACGACATGTGCTTCGCCCTTTCCAGTGAGATCATCAAGGTCAACGCCACGCTCAACGATCAACAAAAACGCATCCTCATCGTCACCAGCGACGGAGTCAAGGCAGAGGATCTGCAGCCCAACGGTTTTCTCGCCGTCTCGGTCACCGCTGAACGCAACGGCCGCCGTGAGCGTGCCGGCTACAACTTGGGCGGCCGCCGGAATTTCTCCTACTATACCCCGGCCCTGGTCGATGAGTTGTGCAGCGAGGCGGTCGGCCGCGTGCTGGTCCTCTTTGAGGCGGTCAAACCCCCGGCCGGGGAGATGCCCGTGGTCCTCGGTCCCGGCGTCACCGGCGTCCTGCTGCATGAAGCAATCGGTCATGGCATGGAGGCCGATTTCAACCGTAAAAAGATCTCGACCTTTGCCACCATGCTCGGCAAAAAGGTGGCCGAGCCCTTCGTCAACATCGTGGACGACGCCACCAACGAACGATTGCCGGGCTCTCTCAATATCGATGACGAAGGCACGCCCGGCCAGAAAACCTTGCTGGTCGAGAACGGCATCCTCACCTCCTACCTGCACGACAAGATCTCGGCCCAATTCTACAAGGTGAAATCGACCGGCAACGGCCGCCGCCAGAGTTACGAGCATTATGTCCAACCGCGCATGCGCAACACCTACATGCTCGCCGGGCCAGCCACTCCCGAGGAGGTGATCGCCAGCGTAGATAAAGGCATCTATGTCAAGGACGTCAGCAATGGCCAGGTCAAGATCGGCGAAGGCGATTTCGCCTTTTATGTCTCCCAGGGCCGGATGATCGAAAATGGAAAACTCACCGCCCCCATCAAGGATGTCAATATCATGGGTAACGGGCCCAAAATGCTCGCCAATATCACCATGCTCGCCAACGATCTGGAAATGAACCGCGGCGGCGCCGGCATGTGCGGTAAGGGTGGCCAGAGCGTACCCGTCGGCTTCGGGCAACCTACCTGCCGGGTCCAGTCGATGACCGTCGGCGGCGTGCAATCATGAGGAGGAGCGCCATGAACAAGGAACTTTTCGATCTGGCCTCCTGGGCCATCGAGACCGCAAAAAAAAACGGGGCTGCCGCGAGCCGCGTCGCCATAGACCGCGAACGTTCGGTCGAGATCAGCTATCGCGAACGCAGACCAGAAAACATCAAGGAGGCCGCCAAGCGGACCCTGAGCATCGAAATCTTCGTCGACGGCCGCTTTTCCGGACAGACGACCTCGGACCTGCGCAAGAAAGCCTTGCAGGAGTTCATCACCAACGCCGTCGGGACTACCCGTCTCCTGGCAAAAGATCCCTACCGCTCCCTGCCTGATCCGCGCTATTATCAGGGCCGCTCGACTGCCGATCTGCAGCTGACCGATGCGACCTACGGCCAATATACCCCGGAGGAACGGCATAAAACCGCCCGCGCCATGGAAGAGGCCTGCCTGGAAACCGGCGGCGACAAGGTCGTCTCGGTCACGGCACAGGCGCAGGATGGCGAAAGCGAATCGGTACTGCTCACGAGCAATGGCCTCGAGGGGTATCATGCCTCCACCTATTATGTCGGCGTTGCTAACATGACCGCACAGGATGCGGGAGATCGCCGTCCCAATGGCTATCATTATGCCGTTGCTATCCGTCGCAACGACCTGCCCAAACCGGAGGAGATCGGCCGCACCGCGGCGATGAATACCCTTGACCTGCTCGGGGCTAAAAAAATCAAGACCGAAACCCTGCCGGTCATCATCCGCAATCAGGACGTGCCACGAGTATTGAATGCCCTTTTGGCGGCGATGTACGGTTCCAGCATCCAGCAAAAGCGCTCCTTCCTGGCCGATAAGAAAGGCCAGAAAATCGCCAGCGACGTTCTCACCCTGATCGACGATCCCCTGCTGGTCGGCGGGCTGGGAAGCCGCGCCTTCGATGGCGACGGCCTGGCGGCGCGCAAGCGGATCATGATCGACAAAGGGGTATTGAACGACTTTTTCGTGGACTGGTACTACAGCCGCAAGCTGGGCTGGGAACCGACCACCGGCGGACCCAGCAACCTCATCATCCCGCCGGGCAGCCGTTCCGTGGTGGAAATCATGAAGGAACTTGGGCGCGGCATCTATATCACCGGTTTCATCGGCGGCAATTCCAACTCCACCACCGGCGACAGCTCGATCGGCATCCTCGGCAAGCTCTTTGAGAACGGCGTGCCGGTGCAGTCGGTCGCCGAGATGAACATCGCCGGCAACCATTTGGAGTTCTGGCATAAGCTGATCGAGGCGGCGAATGATCCCTGGCCCTACTCCTCGTGGCGGACGCCGAGCCTGGTCTTTAAGGAGGTGTTGGTCTCGGGCATCTGAGCCGAGCCTCCGGATCCCGCCCAACCCATCCGGTTGGGCACGAGAGTAAAAGCCCGGGGCCGGCTGCCCCGGGCTTCGCTGCGCACTCTCGGTCTCACCCGGCAGCCGGGTTTCGCGTCCCCTCGGCTCAACCCGGACCTCCGGCCATTGCTATCCCTGGCTCCCGGCCTTTGTGGCTTGCTCTCGTTCCCACCCGGCTGCCCCGTCTCCTGCTTCTTTTTGCCTCATGGCCAACTTTTCCTTGACTTTGATGCATAAATAGCTAAATTAGGTTTACAGATTCCCGCACGAACACCTGCACATTTTTTGCATCATTTCCACAGCGAATCTTACATTTACAGCCCAATAAAGCCATGGTCCTAACTCAACGGAGGCGGTGAATGATTAAAAAGTGGTTTTTAATCATCAGTTCACTGGTATGGGCCTTTTCACTCCACGCCGGCGTCACCGGCAAGATCGCCGGAAAAATAACCGATGCCCAGACCAGGCAGCCTGTCCCGGGGGTCAATGTCCTGGTAGAAGGTACCAGTATGGGGAGCATTACGGATGTCAATGGCCAATATACCATCCTCAACATCCCGCCAGGAAGTTATACGGTGCGCGCGTCCATGATCGGATTCACCACCGTGCGGGTGGAGGGGGTGAAGGTTTCCATCGATCTCACAAGCCGGGTGAATGTCAATCTCAGCTCGGAGGTCCTCAACATCACCGACGCCATCACGGTGGTGGCGCAGCGGCCGATGATTCAGAAGGATGAGGTAGCCACCAAGCACTATATCTCCACCGAGGAGATCGAGCTGCAGCCGGTCGACTCCTTCCAGGAGATTGCGCGCAACCAGGCGGGCGTGGTCGGCAACCACTTTCGCGGCGGCCGCGGCAGCGACGTGCTGGTGCTCATCGACGGCATCCCGGTGCGCGACCCCTCAGGCGAGTATGCCGGTAACATGGGCGGTTTCACCAGCAACGTCCCCAATTATGGTATCGAGGAGCTTGAAGTCGCCCTCGGCGGTTTTGGCGCCGAATACGGCAACGTCCAGTCCGGTGTGCTCAACCTCGCCATGAAAGAGGGTTCAAACCGTTACAGCGGCCGCTTCCGCGCCTCCACCACCGATTTCGGCAGCGCCAGCATCAATACCCCTCTGAACCGCAAGATTTATGAGGCCGCGCTTTCAGGGCCGGTCCCGCTGGCCAAAAAGCTGCTGCCCGGTTCGCTCTCCTTCTCCCTCTCCGGCGAGCTCACCGACCAGGACCACGGCTGGTATTTCAATCAGTACACCTATGACCGCACGCTGCAGGGCAAGTTGACCTGGCGGATCTCACCCAGCTACAAGCTGACCTACGGCACCCTCTACAATCAGGACGACTGGGACCAGTACTACTTCTGGGCGGCTAAATATGGTCCCGGCGCCGAGTATCAACAGCATCAGTACCAATACGTCGACAATGCCACCCTCTATAATTATCTCTATGTCACCAATCCCGCCGAATTCAAGGCCCGGCAGGGTGCCATCAATGCCATTTCCGGAACCTACAACGGCAAGGATTACACCAAAATGCAGACCTATTACGTCGGCGGCATGCAGGATTATCTCTGGAACTATGAGAAGCGCAGCAACACCAATTATCTGATCTGGACGCACGCCCTCAATCCGCGCACCTATTACGAGATCCGCGCCCAGCACTTTTTCTCCAACTACCATTATGCCACCCCCGACGTCGAAGACCGTGACAACGATGGCAATACCAAGGAGGATCTGGTCTGGGACACGGCCCAGCCCGGGCCGCATCCCATCTACCGCGAACGCGAGAACAACCTCTGGTGGGTGCGCGGCGACGATCCCGGCTACCTCTATCAGGCCTCATGGACCAAATCGGTCAAGGCCGATCTGGTCAGCCAGGTTAACCAGAACCACTTGCTCAAGGGCGGCATCGAGTTCTATGACAACCGCACCAAGGTGGAGAACATCAGCTGGACCCTGGCCCTGGAGACCCAGCGCAAAGATATCTGGGACAAGGATGCCTATGATCTCGGCGCCTATCTCCAGGACAAACTCGAGTTCGAGGGCATCATCGCGCTGATCGGTCTCCGCTATGACGCCTTCAATCCCAACGGCCTCGGCGATCCGATCTACTATCCGGCCGATTTCGGCAATCCCTTCTCCCAGGTGGTCGGGGATGTGCCGGTTCTCCTCAATCCGCAAAAACCCAGTGTCAAACACCAGCTCAGCCCGCGCATCGGCATCTCGCATCCCATCACCGACCGCGATGTGATCCACTATACCTATGGCCACTACTTCCAGCGGCCCGATCTCTACTGGCTCTTCCGCAACAATAAATATCAGGCTCTGACCAAGGTCGGCAACTACATCGGCAATCCCAACCTCAATCCGGAAAAGACTGTGGCTTACGAGATCGGCCTCGAGCACCAGTTCAACGACGACATCAAGGGGACGGTCACCGGTTATTACAAGGACATATCCAACCTGGTCGACCAGATGAAATATGTCGGCCGCTCGATCCAGAACATCGAGATGAATGTCTTCACCAACGCAGACTACGGCAATGTCAAGGGCCTCGAGTTCACCCTCAGCAAGCGCCTCGGCCGGTATTGGGGCGGCACGGTCAATTATACCTACTCGGTCGCCAAGGGCCGCAGCTCCGATGCCTTCGGCGGTTATGGCAGCTTCACCGACGCCAAGCGTATGAACCTGCTCGACTATGACCAAACCCACACCGTCAACGCCAACATCAGCCTGCGCACCCCCGGCGAATTCGGCCCGAAATTCGCCGGCATCCGCCCTCTGGCCAACTGGCAGAGCAACATCCAGTTCGCCTACGGCAGCGGCCTTCCCTACTCCAGCTATGGCACCAACAAGGTCAACGACCAGCGCCTGCCCTGGACCAGCACGACCGACCTCAAGCTGATGCGCCAGTTCGCGCTCGCGCCGCTCAAGCTGGACCTCTTCATCGATGTTTTCAACCTCTTCGACCGCAAGAATGTGAACTATATCAACAGTTCGCAATATTACGAGATCACCGGTGACCCCTCCGTCATCATGCTCGATGTGGATGGCGTGAACTATATCCGCAATCCCCAGGTCTGGGATAATGGCCGCCAGGTTCGCGCCGGCGTCGCCATTCAACTATAAGGGAGGCTATTCATGGTCAAAGTGAATCGATATATCACCGCCGGAACGCTCCTGCTGCTGTTCCTTCTCTGCCTCTCGCTGAGCGGAAGGGCGGCCGACAGTCCGGAGCACCGGGCCCGCCTGCATAAAACCGCCACCCTATCGGCCGCTTCGCCGATCGTGCCGGACAATTGGAAATTCCACAAGATCGGCACCCTGTGGTCGCGGGTGACCAATTTCAGCTACATGGGCGATGACGCCTACAACAACCGCACCCCTTCGTGCGACTATCCGGGGGGCTCGGGCAATTCCTACCTCTACCGCGGCACCATCTGGCTCACGGCTCTGGTCGACGGCGTGCCCCACTCGACCCAGGGCGATGACCACGAGTTTTCGCCGCTCGACTCAGTCCATGTTTACACCGGTCCCGGCGCCCGTTCCGAGGAGGATACCTGGACCCGCTACTATGACGTCTCGGCGCCGCTGGCGAGCGCCCATTTTCCACTCGGCGTCGAGGTGGTCGAACGCACCTACGCCTGGAGCGCCAGCTGGGCCGGCGATTTCATCATTTATGAATATACAGTCAAAAACGTCGGAATCGACACCAACGGCGACGAGCTGCCCGACACCCCGCGCAATCTTGACCAGTTCTACTTCACCATCCGCTTCGACGGCGACGTCTCCAAGCTGCCGAGCTGGGGCGCGGAATCCAAGTTCTGCAATATTGACGACTATGTCCTCAGCAATGCCCAGCCCTGGAATTCGTGGATCAAGGATTTTCCCGAGATGGCCGGCCGGCCCCATACCCTCACCGACGCCGATCTTGACAGCAGCATGATCTTCATGTGGGACGGCGATAACCCCAGCTATCCCGCCGATAACGGCGTCGCTGACGATTTCGGCAATCCCGGTCCCGACGGCAAGCTCCAGACCCCTGGCTTCCTCGGCTTCAAGATCCTCAAGACCGAACCCTATCTCAAGCCGAGTTCCTTCCACCAGTGCCAGATCTACAACGATCCCTCAACCGATCTCGAGGCCTGGACCAAGATGATCAACGTCCATTCTTACGACGGCCTACTCTACAGCAAGGGCAAGCCTTACGCCTACGATTATCGCGGCATTCTCTCTTTCGGGCCGATCGAAAAATTCATGTACGGCGACTCGTTCAAGGTCACCGCAGCCCTCTCGGTGGGCAGCGACCCGGACAGCGGCGGGGTCTACAGCCTGATGAAACTGGTGAAAAACTTCAAGACCGCCCAGTTCATCGTCGACAACAACTACAACATCTCCTCGGAAGCCCTCGCACCGGCAGCGCCCAGGGTTCAGGCCGAACCAGTGATCACCAATGGCCAGGTGACCGGCATCAAAGTGACCTGGGACAACGCGGCGACTGCGCACAAGTATTTTGAAGGGTATAAAGTATGGAAGGCGGTCGGCAAGAACGCCCAGGGCTCCTATGACTGGATGCCCCTCGGCGTCGGCACCTATTCCATTGCGGCCGGTGGCACCTGGCCGCCCCCGGCAGGCAGCCAGGCTGGCACCTTCGCCCTCATCGATACGGATATCATAAATGGATTCGATTACACCTATTCGGTGCAATCCTTCACCCCCGACATCAACGATCCAATCCCTCTCGGGGTGATTCAGAGCAACATCCTCGCCAGCGCCATCACCCTCTCGCCGGCCAATCCGGTGGCTGCCACCCTCGACCATGTTTTGGTCGTGCCCAATCCCTACATCGGCAGTGCCATCTGGAACAATCCCATGCCGAGCGACACCGATCCCTGGCAACATCGTATCCAGTTCACCAATCTCCCGGCCGACGCCACGGTCAAGATTTTCACCCTGGATGGGGATCTGATCGACGAAATCCATGCCGGCCAGGGTGTGCGCAAGACCGCCAATGGCGCGGTGCCGGGTGCGGCTAGTGTGGCGGAATGGGATGTCATCACCCGCAACAACCAGGAAGCTGCTCCGGGGCTCTATATGTACGTAGTGGATTCGCCCTCACTCGGCCAGAAGATCGGCAAATTTGTCATCATCCAGTAAGCGCGGTGACCAACCGAGAGAACTATGGATTTGTATAAACGAGGATGAACCATGAAAACTCTTACCTATACTCTTCCCATCCTGGTGCTCGTCAGCCTGGCTGGCTGGTGCTTCGGCCAGAGCTTTGCGCCGGTGGGAACGTCGGTGGCCCAGTTTCTCGAAGTGGGCACCGGCGCCCGTGCAACCGGACTCGGTCAAGCCTGCACCGGCATCGCCGCGGGCGCGGAAGCCGCCTTTTGGAATCCAGCCGGCCTGGCGGAGACCAGCGGCCAGAATTTTTACAGCTCCTTCAGCACCTGGCCGGCGGACATCTCGCTGCTCGGCCTCTCCTATGCGGTGAATCTCGGCAGCGCCGGCGTGATCGGCATCAGCGGCGTCTATCTGATGACCGATGATATGGAGATCACCACCCTGGCCCAGCCGGGCGGCACCGGCAATTATTTCAATATCAGCAATTTCAGCGCCGGACTCTCCTACGCCCGCTATCTCACCGACCGCTTCTGCGTCGGCGTCACCGGCAAGGTCGTACATGAGAAGTACTGGACCAATGGCTATACCAACTGGGCCCTGGACCTCGGCACCCAGTATCACACCGATTTCCACGGCCTGCGCCTCGGCATGTCCATTCTCCATTTTGGCCCGGAGGTGACGTTCAGCGGCAGTTTCATCGATTACAGCGACTCCAAATCCTACAGCGTCAACAAATCCAAGTCGTTCAATTCCTACTCGCTGCCGATCAATTTCCGCTTCGGCGCCGCCATCGATCTGTTGAACAACGATCAGCACCGCCTGACCACGGCGGTGGATATGGTCCACCCCAACAACAACCTCGAGCAGTACAACGTGGGGCTGGAATACGGCTTCAACCGGATGTTCTTCCTGCGCGGCGGCTACCAGATTCAGGCCGACGAGGGCGGCCTGGGGCTTGGTCTGGGGGTGCAGACGACGATGAGCGGTCACCTCGGCGTGACCTTCGATTACTCCTATGCCGATCTCGGTATTCTCACCTCCGCCCACCGCTTTTCGCTGGCGATCACCTACTGACCACCCCCGGCGCGATTTAACGAGAAGAGCCTCCGTTTGGAGGCTCTTTTTTTTCGCTGGTGCCCACCTGACTTGCGGCCGGGCTGCACGGACTCATCCACCTTGCAGCCGGGCCGCTCGTGCCCGCGCGCGTGGCACCTCCTATGTACCCCCATGGTTTATACCTCTCCCATTCAGAATCCCGGCAAAAAAAATCCCCCGGCCGAATGATCCTGCCGGGGGAGCAAACTCCGTCAAAGCGGAAATTATTTGATCAGCACCATCTGCCGTGCGATCTGCTGGCCGTTGGAGCGAAGCAGATAGAGGTAGATGCCGCTGGTGACCTTCTGGCCGAACTCGTTGGTCGCATCCCACTGAACCGTATGGGCGCCTTCGCTCATCACACCGTCAGCAAGGGTTTTGACCAGCTCGCCCTTCAGATTGTAGATGGCCAGAGAGACATTCTGCCGGGCTGGCAGGGTGTAGCTGATGGTCGTGGTTGGATTGAAGGGATTGGGATAGTTCTGGGCCAGCTGGAACGCCTCGGGCTGGCTCTCGATCGGACGGTCGGTGACTCCGGTCAGCTGATTGGCGAAGCGCAGAACGATACCAGGATAGGCGAAAACATAGCCAAAATCCTTGTTCAGGAAGAGGCCCGAGAAATAATAATTATCAATGGGAACAACTTCCGCCGGAGTGTTCAGCTTGCTCCAGGTTGCACCGAGGTCGGTTGTTGCATAGACGCCAAGATCATCATACCCGAGGATGATATTGGTGCCGGGGATATTCTGCACGCCGTTGACCCAGCTGTCTGCAGAAGTATCGGCCTTGTTCGTTGGATACCAGGTTGCGCCACCATCCACGCTGGCCACGACATTACCGCGCCGGTCCGCGATCAAGCCATTATCAGCCGACGAGAAAGCGATGGCGCGGGGGTAGGTGGGTATGATAGAGGCGGGAATGGCAAAACTGTCCCAGGTCGAACCGCCATCCCTGGTGCGGAAGACAAAGGAACCGACATAGTTGGTCGGCTCAGCGCAGACCCACATATTCTGGCCGACGGTGCAGCCCGCGAGACCCCATCTGTAAAAAGCATATGCGGCTTGCATGTAGTCGATCCCAAAAATCTCATTCCAGGTCGCACCCTTGTCATCCGTACGCACAAAATGCATGGAGCCATCGGGTTCCATATCGCCAAAGGCAATGGCGGAACTTTCGCCCATGAGACTGACGCCATCGAACCATCCTGGCGCTATCGGGCTGATCGTATAGGAGTAGACCTCGGTCCAGTTTGCGCCGCCGTCGGTGGTACGCCAAATCTTGCCGTCCGATTGAACGGTCACTGCGGTATTGGCATCAAAGCCCACCATCCCTGAAGTCATGGATGGAATGGCAGTGGCATTGTGGGTAAAGGTCTTGCCGCCATCGATGGATCTCCACACCCACGACACCTCATCATTGATATTCTCCGCGCAGAACCAGATGATTTTACCGTTATCCAGAATGCTGCCGGGTTTGAAGCGGATGCCGTCTCCCGGCGCCGCTCCGTTGAGCAGAACCTCGGTAGCCACCACCAGGTTGTCAAACACCGGCGCGCTGGAACCCTGGTAATCGAGCACCACGATCGGTTTCGTGCCCAGATCCGGGAAGACCCCGGCATCGGTACTGGAGGTATAGAGCACCTCGAGTTGGGGGTCGTCATCGACGTTGGCGATGGCCAGGTTGGTCCAGATGCCACCCTCAGCATACATCGAGTCGATTCGCGCAAAGGTGTAGCTGGCCGGATTGGTAATATCGCCGCCGCGATAAGACATGTTATAAATACTAGCGTTCGGCGTACCTGCACGGGAGCCGAAGACAAAGTCCATTTTGCCGTCGCGATCGATATCACCGCAGGCGCTGCCCCAAGGACCCCGGCTACCGCCGGGCCAATAGGCGCTCATGTTGAAGAGCTCGGTGCGCTTGAGCGTATCGGCTTCCTCCTGGAGGAGATAAATACCTTTGTAGGCATCGTTGCCCCAATCATAGACAGCACAGACGATTTCCTGGGTGCCGTTGCCATCGAGATCCACGACCTGGGCGGACTGAACCGGCGAGCCGCCAGCCATCGGCGCAAGTTTGCTGTAGGACCAGCCAAAGCCGTCCCATGAAACCTTGGTGATCTCGATTTCGCAAAAGGTGTAAATGTTCGATCCCAGCACGGCAACGTCCCACTTGTTCTGGGTTGTGCCGGACTTGAGATTGAAATCAAGACCACTCGTTTTCAGGCTCCAAACCTCACTACCATCGCCGTTGTCCGGGATTTTATCGACACCGATCACACCGAAAAAATAACCGGAGCCGCTCTTGCCGGTACGATCCGCGAAAACGATCTCGTCATTGCCATCCTTGTCCGGATCCGCGATCACCCAGCGCATCGGCCGGATGTTGGCTTTATTTTCGGCCGTGATGGTCCACTTCGCATTGGGGAGATAACCACCGACGCCGTCATCGACACCCATCACATCGCTGCCATCGCCTTTGCTTTCATAGACCAGGATGCGATAAGGATTGAGGTTGTCGTCGCCGGTGTTATTGACCACGCCCCAGATGATCTCCTGTTTGCCGTCCTTGTCGAGGTCGCCAACAGCTAGGCAGGGCCAGGTATTTTGCCGCAGCACCGGGCCAACCGCTTTCCAGACCACGACCCATTCGGAGCCTTGTTTTTCCAGCTTGTAGATCCTCGGGATCACCTCGGTCGCCGTATCATTCCAGTTATCATTGACGAGGTAAATTTCCGTTTTCCCGTCTTTGTCCAGATCAACACCGGCGATGAAATTGCCCGTGCCTCCGTTGTTGAGATCGGTTTCCGGAACCGGAATCTCTGTCCCGCGGACAAACGGTCCCTGAGCGAGGCTCCCGCTCGAAACGAAAAGCAGCGCGACCACACACATCAACAACATAGTAACGGTTCTGCTCCTCATGGCTACCTCCTTGTTGTTTGGTGGGATGTTGGGTTTGGTGCTGAATTCAGACGTCTGTTAGGCGGTATCAGGATGGAAAATGTTCATGTGCATTGTAGGTCATAGATGGCGAAAGTATGTAAAGCAATATAACTTTCATGATCCTGAAAATCAAGGAAAAAGTCAAAAAATACACATTGGGGACATTAGTACTGACGGTCAACGGATGCCGTTCAGCGCATTCACCGTGCGGAAATGGAAGCCGTAAATGGCCAGGGTGACGGCCAGGGCCAGACTGCGGGGCCGGTGAAAGAGGGTCCAGAAGAAAAGCCGCCAGTAATGGCGTCGCTCCTGGCCGACGGTCCCGAGTTTCCAGATCGAGCGCATAAAGGCATAGAGCTCGGCAAAATGCAGCCGTACCGGCGTTTTGGAAGGGCGATAGAGGCGGAGACAGGTTTTGATGCGGGCGTAGAATTTCTCCGGACTGTAGATTTCCGCCATGAGGCGGGCATATCCTGCCTTGAGCTTTTCGAGGCCCATGTTCGGAATGATGTTGGTCGTGCCGTCGGCATTGTCGCCGGTCATCTCGTGGACGATCCGGCCCTCGGCATGCAGCCGGGCGAAGAGGGGTGTGCCGGGAATGGCCTGAAGCATCCCCACCATCGCCGTCACCACCCCGCTCTTCTGGATAAACTCGATCTGCCGGTCGAAGATGGAGTCGGTGTCATGATCAAAGCCGACGATGAAGCCGCCCATCACCTGGAGGCCGTGGCGCTGCATGGCCTGGACACATTCCACCAGGTTGCGGTGGACGTTCTGGCCTTTATTGCATTCGGCCAGGCTCGCTTCATCCGGGGTCTCGATGCCGACGAAGACCGAGTTGAAACCGGCCGAGGCCATCATCGTCATCAACTCCTCATCGTCGGCGAGATTGATCGAGGCCTCGGTGAGATAATTGCAGCCCGCTTTGCCGCGACGCCAGGCGATCAAGGCGGGCAGGATTTCCTCCTTGAGCTGACGCTTGTTGGCGATAAAGTTGTCGTCGACAAAAAAGACATTGCGGCGCCAGCCCAGCGCATACATGCGGTCGAGTTCGGCGATGATCTGCCGCGCGTTCTTGGTGCGCGGCCGGCGCCCGAGCATTGCCGTGATGTTGCAGAAATCACATTGAAAAGGGCAGCCGCGTGAATACTGGATGCTGAGCGATTCATACTTACGGAAATCGACCAGCTCCCACATCGGCACCGGCGACATGCTCATTTCGGCGAACTCGCTGGTCTTGTAGATCCGCTGCGGGCAGCCCCGCGCGAGGTCGCTGAGGAAGAGGGGCAGAGTGATCTCGCCCTCATTGAGGATGAAATGATCTACCTCGGGGAACGCCTCGTATTCGCTGAGAAAGAGGGGGCCGCCGGCGATGACGGTCTTGCCCGCTTTTTTGCAGCGCGCGATCAAGGCATGCGCCGATTCGCGCTGTACGATCATCGCCGAAATCATCACAATATCGGCCCAGGCGACGTCGCGGTCGCGCAGGCGGGCGACGTTGACGTCCACCAGGCGCTTCTCCCAGGTCGAGGGGAGGAGCGCCGCGACCGTGATCAATCCCAGCGGCGGCGATGAGGCTTTTTTGCGCACGAAACGCAAGGCATGCTTGAAACTCCAAAAGGTATCGGGAAACTCGGGGTACAGCAGTAATACACGCATGATGCTTCATCCTCCCTTTTCCGCCCCCGGTTAATAAGGCCAACACTTTTCAATGGCATACCCTCCAGCCGGATTATCTTATGCCGGCCGGGCCTAGTCGTTTTTGAGCTGCGCTGGTTCCGCCCAACTCGCCCCCATCCGGCCGGCCTGTCAGGCCCCCGGCCGGGCATACTCGTTTTTGAGCTGCGCCAGTTCCTTGCGCCGTTTCTTGAGCATGGCCTCCCAGCGCTCGATGCCCTCCCGCAGCAGTTTCATTCGCGCAAACAGAGCCTGCATCTGCCGTTCCATCTCCTCCAGCGCCCCAAGGGCCGCTTGGGGGTTATGGCTGTGCGACTTGTCCGCCTCCAGCTCCAGCAAAAAACGGTAGAGATCGGCCTGCTCCTTGATCTGCTCCAGGGTATAGCCGAAATTCTGCAGATCCAGGATCAGCTGGCAGATTTGCACCCAGTGTTTGGCATAGAGCCGGAAACCACCACTGGTGCGGCGATCGGGCGTGATAATCCCCCGCTCCTCCCAGTACTTGATCGTGCGATTGTTGACCTGGGCCTGTTCGGCCAGTTCGCCGACGGTGAGGTATTCGGCCGCAAGGCGTCCATTCCCGTTCTCGCCCCGATTCGGCAAGCCTACTTTTTTCAGGATCTTGCGGATCTCCGGCAAGCTGTAGCCGATCTGGACCAAATTCTGGATCTGCTGCGCCGCCCGGAGATGCTCCTCTGTATACCCCGGCAGGTTGTTGTCGATCCGCACCTCGCTGTGGAGGAGATGGTTCTTTTCCCATTGGGCCAGATCTTCCGGCGAAAGACCGGTTTTTTGCAGAAACTCTTGCTGGTCGTAGAGGTTATTCTCCATAAATATCCCTTATCGTATAGATTATTTTTAATGTATCAGTATACGTATACATTATAGTTAATATTCAGGCCGAATGCAAGAGATTTTTATACTTTTTTCGCATTGATGCCGCAAGGAAGGGGGCGCGCCGGCACGTTCGGGTGCAGGATGGGAGGCGATATAGGGTGAGGAGGAGAGAAGCCCAGGGCGAGGACGAGAGCATGAGGCGCACCAGGGAGGGGACGAGATCCTAGGGTGGGCACCAGATCCTTGGCGGCACCGAGGTGGGGACGAGGTATTACCTGCGGTTCGCCTGCGCCGCCCGCACCATCCGCATAAAACCGGCGTAACTCCGCCGCTGCAAGGGTGAACCCTTCGCCGCCGCTGCGAACTGCGCCGGGGACCAGGCGGCCAGTTCATCCAGCCCGGCCGATAACCACAGCGGCCGCGGCTGGAATACCGGATCAACAGCCGGCACCGCCCATTTCCGGTTCCAAGGACAGACCGACTGGCAGATATCGCAGCCAAAAACATGATTGCCGAGAGCCCGGCGCACCTCCTCCGGGAGGTCGGCTTCGCTCTCGATGGTCAGGCACGCCAGACAGCGCCGCGTATCCAGGGTGTAGGGCGCTACCAGCGCTCCGGTGGGACACGCTTCCAGGCACAGGGTGCAGGCACCGCAGCGCTCCGCAACCGGCTGATCGGGCTCTACCTCCAGATCGGTGATGATCTCGCCGAGGAAAATCCAGGAACCCAGCTCCGGGGCCAGGACCAGGCTGTGCTTGCCCACCCAGCCGATCCCGGCACGTCGCGCCCACTCCTTTTCCATGATCGGGGCGGAATCGACGCAAAGGCGTCCGCTCGCACCGGGAACCAGCTCCTTCATGGAGGCCAGCAGGGCCTTGAGCCGCTTTCGGATGACCCGGTGATAATCCTCCCCCCAGGCATAACGCGAGACCCGCGCCAGATGCGGCGCCTCCGGAGGCTCCTCGGCCGCGTAATAGTTGATCGCCGCAACGATCACCGTGCGCGCGCCGGGCAGGAGCTGTCGCGGATCGAGGCGCATCTCGAGCCGTTCGGCCATCCACTTCAAGCCGCTGTAGTATCCCTGCTGGAGCCGGTGGATCAGGATGTGTTCCGGCAG
The DNA here is from genome assembly GCA_035419245.1 of bacterium. Classification (NCBI taxonomy): domain Bacteria; species bacterium. The sequence goes on from DAOLSP010000004.1 coordinate 220,356, forward strand.
CGCCTTGGCCCGGGCGAAACCGATGCGGTCAAATCCGAGCGATCGCGCGCGCTCCACAATGGTGGATTTCAATTCCATCATTCCGGCCTGCTGATTTCCGTTTTAAGGTCCAGAGGCTTTCCCCTATTCCGGCTCGGTGATGAAGACAAAGGAATAGGGCGCCGGCATCGTCGTGCCGTAGAGATCGGCGGCATCGGCGCTGATGGTGACCGTATACTTGGTGTTGGCCGACTGCACGGTGCGAAAGGAGAAGGTCAGGGGAAATTCGAGGGGCACGCGGGCGAGAGTGATCTCGCCGACCCAGCTGACGGTGCCGCGGTTGATGATTACACCGCGCATCCAGGTGGTGCCGTAACCCGCCGCCTTGATGCTGAGGTCATAGTTCCCCGGCGTCAGGTTCTCAATGCGGAACTCGCCGGTGGCCGGGTCGATCTGCACCGTATCGACAGCAACGGCCTGGCGCACTATCACATGGGCCCGGCTATCCGTCTGTTTGACCAGGCCGACAATAGTCCCCTTGTCGGAATTGGCGTTACTCTCCGGGTAAACGATTTTTTCGACGGTTTTGGTGCAAGCCAGGGTGAGAAACGGCAGAACGGGCAGATAATGGATCGGTTTCATGGCACATTCCTTTCATCCAGGGTCCAGGAACGCGCTTCATGAGGAAGCGATTAGCGTCGGTTGAAAAAATTGACCAGCTCGGCGAAGACCTGCTCCTTGCCGCCGATCACGGTGCGGCAGGGCGGCAGCGAGCGCATGAAGCGTTTGCCATAGGCCTTTTTGACCACGCGGTTGTCCAATACGATCACCGCGCCGCGGTCGCTCTTGCGGCGGATGAGCCGGCCGAATCCCTGTTTGAACTTGAGCACCGCCAGGGGTACGGCGTACTCCATGAAGGGATTGCCTCCCGTCCGTTCGATCGCCTCCCAGCGCGCCTCGATGACCGGCTCGTTGGGCACCTTGAAGGGGAGCTTGCTGATGATGACGTTCTCGAGCGCTTCGCCCTCAACATCGACGCCCTCCCAGAAGCTGTCTGTGGCGAACAAAACCGAACTCTTGTCGCGGCGAAATCGCGCTAAAAGCTCGTGACGGTTTTCCTCGCCCTGCCGCAGTGGGGTGATGCCCAGCTTTTTGAACGAATCCTCGAGCTGACGGTAGATGATCGTCAACAGGCCATAGGAGGTGAAGAGCACGAAGGCCCGGCCATTGGAAATAGCGACGGAGCGGTAGATCAGTTTGCCGAGCTCGCCCGAAAAGGACCGGTCGTTGGGATCCGGGATGTCAGTGGGGATGCAGACCACCGCTTGCTTCTCGTAATCGAAGGGGGCGGGCAGGAGCAGCTCGCTGCGGCGCTCGGGCGCCAGGGCGCTGAGGCCGATGCGCTTGCTCAGGAACTCGAACGAATTCTCCACAGCCAGGGTCGCGGAGGTCATAACGATAGTCTCGTAGCTCTCATAGACCGCCTTTTGCATCATCGGCGCGATATCGAGCGGCGAGCTCTGAAAGCGGACGATATGGCGCCCCTTGTAGCCGGGGCGCACCTCGATCCAGCGGATATTCTCCTCATCCTGTTTGAAAACCACTTCGCCGATCACCGCGGCAGCAGCGGCGAGACGGTCGGAGGCCGCCTTGATCTCGACGACAGTCGAGGCCAGATCGTCCTCGGGCCCTAACTGTAACTGGTGCACCCAGCCGCCGAGATGCGCCAATCCCACCGCCAGATCGGTCATGCTGGTGACGTACTCCTGAATCAGCCGACTCAGCCCGCTGTCGACCAGAAGGGCCTGGACCACCTCCGGCACCAGCCGCAGCTTGATTTCGTAGCCCTGGTTCTCCTGGGCAAAGCCCTTGACAGCCTCGTAGAGATGGTCCATCAGCTCCTGCGTGGCGTCGTGTAGGGCAGCCACCTCGGGCGCTAGGCGACCCGTGATTGTCTCCTCGACCCGGGCGAGCAGGGCACCGTCAACCTGGCCGCGGCGGCGCCGCAGCTTGTAGAGGGCGGTATGGAGATGCCCCTTGAGCACCTGTTTCTGCTGGCGGTGGAGTCGGCTGAGGATGCGCAGGATCCCGGCGCGGGTAACCCGGTCGCCGAAATAATTGGTCGCCACATCTTCGAGGTGATGCGCTTCGTCGAAGATGATGCGCGTGTACGGCGGTAACACCGCAGCCTCACTGATCGAGCCGATCTGATAGCGGATCGAAAGGTCGGCGAAAAGGAGGTGATGATTGACCACGAGGATATTGGCACGGGCGGCATGACGGCGTGCCTTGTTGACGAAACAATCGCGGAAAAAGGGACAGCGGCTGCGGGTGCAGGTGTCGCTTTCGGCGGCGATTTTCTCCCAAACCACCTCACGCGGAATGTAGGCGAGGTCCGCCTTGCTGCCGTCGCTGGAATTGCGCGCCCAGTCGATCAGCTGTTTCAGCTCCTCACGCTCCTCCTCCTCGTCGCTCTGCAGATCAAGCTCGCTGCTGAGGTCACCGACCTTTCGCAGACAGGCATAATTGCCGCGGCCTTTGACCAGCACCGCCGTGAAGGGGTCGGGGAGCACCTTCTGAAGAAAGGGCAGGTCTTTTTTGATCAGCTGCTCCTGCAGATTGATGGTGTTGGTCGAGACCACCACCCGCTCCTTGTTCTGCAGCGCCCAGCGGATCGCCGGGATCAGATAGGCCAGGGTTTTGCCGGTGCCGGTCCCCGCCTCGATGGTCGCAATTTTTCCCGAATTGAAGGCCTCCACAACACCGCGGATCATCTCCTCCTGCTGCGGACGCTCCTCGTAGCCGGGGAGTTCGCGCGAGACCGCTCCCCCCTGCTGCACGATCTTGATCAGCACATCGGCATCGAGCGGGACGATCTCCCGCTTGGCGAAGGGCTCGACGACCACATAAATCTGCTCAGCCTGGTTGTCGACGATGTAAAAGGCGACGCTGAAGGGATCGAGGGCCGCGGCGATTGCGAGATCGGCCTCGGAGGGAGTGAGGTGTCCGGAGGGATGGTTGTGGATCACCACGTCGGCCTCGGCGGCGAGCTGGGTGATCACCGGCACCGCGGTTTTGTGGCCACGCGCCGCCACCGCGACATCGTGGACGATCAGATCCTCCTCGGTGTAGCCGATGAAGAAGGCCTCGTTGCCGCCCGCCTCGTCGATCGTAGCGCGGATCCGCTCCCGGACCGCTTCAGAGAGGTAGGCGCCGATCGCGCTCATGCGAGCAGCTCCGCATCATAGCCCAGTTCACGCAGATAGCCGGGGAATTCGGCGAATCCGTGGGTGGTATAGATCTTGTGCGGCTGGACCCGGCCGACAAATTCAATGAGTTCGTGAAAATCGGCGTGATCGCTGAGTGGAATGCGGTGATCGCAGCGCCAGCCCGGGCCCTGGCTGCCGTTGGCCCAGCCGGAGAGGAATACCGTCTTGCGCCGTGGAACATACTGCAGGGCGCGGGTGAAGGCGACGTGGGGTGGTACGATCAGCACCTCCTCCGCGCCGATCCCGGCCCCCTGCCAAAGCGCACAATTGCTAAAGATCACGCCGCACTGCTGATAGACTTCTGCCATTTGCCAGATTGAGGGATAGACCTGCACGCCATAACCGAGATCGCCAAGGATCTTCATCGCCTCCTGGGATTTTCCCAGAGTGTACGCCATGACGACTGGCGTAAAACCGGCGCGCTGACAGTCGCGGATAAAACCGGTCAGCTCCGCGATCAACGCCTCGCGGCTCTGCTCGACCACATACTGCGGATGGCCGAAGGTACTTTCGGTGATGAGGATATCGGCGTGCGGTGTTTCGATCGGCTCGCAGGTGGCACTGGGACGCAGCTTGAAATCGCCGCTGTAAAGGAGGGAGAGGCCGTCGCGCTCGATATGGATCATCGCCGATCCGAGGATGTGACCGGCGGGGTAGAGACGGATGCGCATCCCCGCCATCTCGAGGGTCTCGCCGAAATTCAGCGTCTTCGCCTCCGCCTTTTTGGCGCGCAGGGCATGGAAACAGGCCGTCGCGGGCGTGGCGAGAATGCGGGTGTGATTCTTGAGATGATCGGTATGGCCATGCGAGACGAAGGAAAAGCTCACCTTGCGCAAGGCGTCGAGCCAAAGCTCCACGCCCGCAATCTGAATGCCTTTTTGATCATAGGTAAACATAAGGGTATCCACTGGAAGGGGTTAACAGCAAAATAGGGAGAATAATTGAGGATTCCAATCCTTTTTCAGGGGTGAGCAGCGAAAGCCGCACCGCGCCGAATTTTATTATGATTGACAAAATCGATAATTTGGCTAATTTGTTAAAAATTTACACACCGCTGCTCACTGAAAAGGGCTTTCCAGGGATCCAGCGGACTTAAGGTCGACCTGCGTCTTGGCACGAGTGAATTCCTGCAAAATATGGTGCGCCGCAGCCAGATCCTGCAGATAGAGTTCCAGACCCTGCGCCGCATCCGGGAGCGCCATCCCGACCTGCCGGTAGTCATGGTCACCGACCACACGGGATTCGATACGGCGGTCGAAGCGATGAAGCTCGGCGCCCAGCACTATGCCTCGACAAAGCCGAATGTCGGCACCTTGCCGCTGCGGGCGCGCATCATCACCGCCGCCAACACGGACCTCCTGGCAGAAGTGCACCCCGGCCGCGCAGGAGGGCTTTGGTGGTCTGTTGAACAAACTCTACACCGAAGCTAAAGAAAAGTCCCGCTTAGGGGCCCTCCATGCTGCGACGATGGGGGAGCGCCCGCCAGCCCGGGGGGGCCGGTCGGCTTTTACCGGGCTGCGGATCCCTGGTGTAAAATTCTCTGATGGACACAGCCCTCTCTCGAGGAGAGAATGTGCGCCGCTACGAACGTTGCCCGAAATGCGGCCACATTCCGATGGCTTGACGGTTGCTTACCTGAATATCCACCAATGTGGAGTTTGCAGGACAAAATCCTGCGATTGCCCCGCCGCGGTAAGTGCCCCATTTTTCCCAGAAAAGCAATCCACGTGGGTTATGGAAGTATGCCCTTTACCGAATCAATAACACTACGCCTCTTCCATTTTCAAAGCACCAAACCAACTCAGACGCTCACTTCCCGGTCCTCATCCCGCAAAATAGCCCTTTAATATCTTGCGCAGTCGCAATTGGCAATAACGATGTACTCATGCAATGCTGCTGCGCTGGGAACATCGCATCGCTCACTTTTGCGGCATCGTTGCGGAGGCGTTCGCGAAATATTTCTTGTATTCCCCCATGAATTGTTTATCTTTAAGAAATCCTTACCCGGAGACAATTCATGGCCGTTTTACGTCATATAGTTTCCATTCTGCTGCTCTGCGTCAATGCCCTCCTCGCCCAGTCCGAACTCCTCGAGCTCGGCACCGCCCAGGTCCCCCCCGGGGTTTCGTGGCAGTCTCTGGACTCGCCCCACTTCGAGATCGTTTTCCCCCGGGAGATCGAAAAGGAGGCCCAGCACATCGCCAACCTCCTCGAGCACATCTATCCGGCGGACTGCAAGACCCTCGGCGTCCGACCCGGCCGGCTGCCCTTGATCCTGCATACCCGCAACACGGTGAGCAACGGATTTGTCGCCCTCGCCCCTCGCCGCAGCGAGTGGTACAACACCCCACCGCAAGTCGGTCTGACCGGTCCGGTCGGCTGGTACCCCCTACTCGCCATCCATGAGTATCGCCATGTCGTCCAGTTTCAGGCGCTAAAACAGGGGTTCAACCGCTTGCTCTATTGGTCCCTCGGCGAGTACGGCTGGCTCGCCGGGGCCGGCATCTCCACACCGACCTGGTTCTTCGAGGGGGATGCTGTGGTGATGGAAACCGCGCTGACCCGCGGCGGCCGCGGCCGCCAGCCCGAATTCCTGATGCCGATCCGCACGATGCTGCTCTCCGGACGGCGCTACTCGTACTACAAGATGAATCTCGGCTCCTACAAGAACTGGATCGCCAATCCCTACGAATATGGTTTTGTCCTTAATACCTGGATGCGCCGCCATCAGGGCGCCGCTCTTTGGCCCGGGATTTTGAAAAGCACGGCGACCCTGCCATTCATTCCCTATCGCTTCTCCTGGGCTCTCAAGCGCCGCACCGGGATGGGTTATATGAAAAGCCATGCGGCGATGTTGGCCGAACTGGAGGCCCATTACCGGGCGAACCTGGCGCAACAGCGAACAGCACCGGGCGACTCCGTGCGGCGCTGGGACCGCGGCAATGCCGGCTTCTGGACGGTCTACCAGGCGCCGCAATTCTCCGACGATGGCTCCGTCATCGCCCTCAAGCTCGGGCTGGCGGACCAGAGCGCCTTCGTCCGCATCCATCCCGACGGCCGCGAGGAGATCCTTTTCCACCCCAATCCGGTCGACGGCAGCCCGCACAGCCTCGGGGGCGGGCTGTTGGCCTGGTCGGAACGGGCCTATGACCCGCGCTGGGGCAATCAGGACTTCCGTGCCATCCGGATCTGCAGCCTCGCCAGCGGTGCCCGCAAGACCCTCGCCGCCCGCAGCCGCTGTTTCGCCCCGGCCCTTGCCCCGGACGTCCGGACTGTCGCAACCATCCTCCTTGAGAAGGATAACCTGTGCCACCTGGTGCTGCTCGACGCCGAAACCGGCACGGAAATCCGCCGCTTTGACAATCCCGATAACGATTTTCTCATGACACCCGCCTGGTCGCCGGACGGCCGCGAGATCGTCTGCAGCCGCTTGACTGCCACAGGCCGGGCCCTGACCGTCATCGCTCTCGACGACGGCCGGATGCAAGATATCATCCCCCCTGGTGCCTGGAGCATCACCACCCCGGTCTGGTCCGGGGCGTCGATCCTCTTCAGCAGCAACGACGGCGACGTCGAACAGATCTTTGCGGTGCAACGCCGCAGCGGCCGCCTCTTTCGGGTCACCGCGCGGCCCTATGGCGCCTTTTATCCAGCGGTCTCAGCCGACGGCCGGCGGCTGCTCTTCAGCGATTATGACCTCGAGGGCTACCACGTCGCGGAAATGGCCCTGGATTCCTCGCGCTGGACCGCCATCGCGCATCTCCCGGTGATGGAGAATTCCTGGTTCGATCCCGTCGCCGCCCAGGAAGCGGGCGCCGATGCGATCCAGGATCTCTCCACCGAGCACTATCCGGTCCGTGCGTTTGGGTTCCGGAACGATCTCATCCGCGTGCACAGCTGGCAGATCACCGCCGACGAAACCGCGCGCACCTACGGCGGGCGGCTCTACTCGCAGAACCTGCTCGGCACCCTGCAGGCCTCGGCGGGCTATGACTATGACCGCGATGAAAAAGCCGGCGCCGCCAGTGCCCGCCTCACCTGGGCGCGCTTGTATCCTCTCATCGATGCCGGCGTGATCTACGGCCACCGCGCCTCCAGTTACCGCAATACGGCCGGCCGGCTGCAGCGCTATACCTGGCGGGAACAGAGCGCCCAGGCGGGCCTGCGCCTGCCGCTAAACCTCAGCCGCGGCGGCTACAACACCGGCCTCACCCTGCAAAGCGCCGCCCGGCTGACCTGGATCAGCGCCATCAGCGACGACAACGCCTTTGACCGTTGGGACAATCAGAACGGCTGGTGGAAATCCCTGGGCTATGCCATCGAGTTCTACCACTACCGCAAAGCCGCCGCGGACATTCTGCCGGTCTATGGGCAGAGCCTCAGGGCCGGATTCAACCATACCCCCTGGAGCAGCAGCTATCAGGGTCGGCGAGTCAACCTGAGCGCCAGCCTCTACCTGCCCGGCCTGGCTCGCCGCCACGGCCTGGCGCTGCACGCCGACTATGAGGAGCAGAAACCGACCAACTACCGGTACAGCAGCCTCATCCGCTTCCCGCGCGGTTACGGCTACCGCTACCAGGACCGCATCGGCCGCCTCGCTATCGATTATACCTTGCCGCTCGCTTATCCCGATCAGCACCTCTGGGCCCTTCTCTATGTGCAACGGCTGAAAAGCCTCTTCTTCCATGACAGCGGCTGGTCCAGCCTGCAGGGCCGCAACACCCGGTACCACGCCAGCGGCGTCGAGCTGACCGCCGATGTCAACCTCTTCTCCCTCCCGGTTATCCTCGATCTCGGCGTACGCATCGCCTGGCGTTGGCGTGAAAAGGAGTGGCGGACGGAGGCGATTCTGGGCTTGCCCATTTAACCTGCTGGAATGTCGCCAATTTCAGCATCGCGACGATACGGTCCCACAGGGACCGTTTGCACGAGAACGAGTCTGGAGGACGGATTGAGCCTGACCAAAAAACAAACACTTTGGATGCTGCTTCTCTTTGCGGGGTTGTGGATCCTGGCTCTGGCCATCTGGCAACAAAGCGAACTCGACCGCCGCATCGTCTTCGCCCATGAAACGCTCCGCCAGCATACGAGCCTGATCCTGTTCCTCTCCCTGGTCTCCCGGTATGGCATGGGAGCCATCTTTGTGTTCACCCTCGCCTACTTGCTGCCCTTCACCCGGCCGGCCCTGCGCAAGTCGAGAGCCCTCTACCTGCTCATGGTTCTGGCGTTCGTCCTCTCGGGCCTGACCAGTGAGGGGCTGAAAGTGCTGATCGGCCGTTCCCGCCCCTTCATCGCCTACTCAGGTCAGATCGAGCCCGTCACCCGGCCCATCACCCACTCGTTTCCCTCAGGCCACGCCACCGAAAGCACGGCCCTGATCCTTCCCTTTCTTGTTTTCCTGAGAAAGGAATCGCGCCGTGTCTTCCTCCTGAAGCTCGTGCTGGTGATCGTGGCGCTGACGGTGTGTTATTCGCGGATTGCCCTGGGCGTGCATTTTCTCAGCGATGTGCTGGCGGGAGTCGGCGTTGCCTTGATCTGTTTCCCGGCCGCTGTTTGGGCAGCCAATGCGGCCATTACAAAATGGCACTGGAAAAAAGCCCGGGCCTGATCTGCCGGGCGGCCCCTCTGCACTTCTCTCTGTCGGTCGCACTGGAACTCTACATGGTGAATGAGCTCAAAAAACGCAATGTGGTCATTGATATTGCCAAAGGCATCAGTATCATCCTGGTGGTCATCGGACACAGTCCCGTGCTGGTCAGGATGATTCCGCTGAACAACTTTCTCACCTCGTTCCGGCTGCCCTTTTTCTTTTTTGTCTCGGGAGTCTTTTTCAATTACAGCAAACCCTTCGGCCGGGTTCTCGCCGACAAAGCGGATGCCCTGCTGAAACCCTACCTGGTCACGTTGCTGCTCTACGGAATCATCGAAGTGGCGCGGCATCAAGCGGACCCGGGCGGGTATCTGTTTGGCATCCTTTACGGCACCAGCCATCTTCTGCCCTTGCGCTGGCGGCCGCTGTGGTTTTTACCGCATCTTTTTAGCGTCATCCTTTTTTCCTGGGTGTTCGTCCGCATTACGCAAATCAGGAGACGAACACTTTACGCCAGGATCCTGCTGCTTTTCGGATTGCTGGGTGCGGGTGTCCTGATCCTTCATCCAGCCACGGCCTTCCCTATCCGGATCCTCGCCCATTCTTACCGGGAGGCCGGACTGCCGCTGAGCATCGATCTGGTGCCCCTGACCGGTTTCTATTTTCTCAGCGGATTTTTGCTGCGCGACTTTCTTTTGCAGTTTTCCATCCGGCGGGAGATCTTGATCTTAGCGGTCGCGATCGTCGCCGTGATCCAGTATTCCACCCGGGCCTCGATGGATTTGAATCTCAGACGCTACGACAACCTCTTTCTGTCGACTGTCAACGCATTCGCGATGATCTATCTAGTCCTCTCGCTTGCAGCGGTATCGGCCAGGATCAGGCTGGTGCGCCCGGCCTTATCCCGGGTGGGCAGTAAAAGTCTTTTCGTTCTGATTTTTCATTTTATCATCATGCAACATACCGCGCACCGGCTGCAGGGAGCCAATCCGGCATTATCGGTCCCTGCCGGTATTCTGGCTATTCTGGCCGGCGTCGCGCTGCCCGTCCTGTTCGGTGAGTTCGTCAGCAGGAACACCTGGCTCTCCCTGATGTTTTTGCCATTCAAGGCCAACCCCTGGATTCTGAAAAAAACAACCGGAGCCCCCCGTGAGGAAAGCGGATGAGAAGAATTTGAACCGGGGCATCGCCATTCTGATCCTCCTGATTCTGGCCGGAGGCCGTGGGAGTGCATCGGGCAGACCGCCGGCTGGCATGAACGCCGGCTCCGGCGATGTGCACCGGGCCTCGGGGTGCAGCACAGAAAAAGAGGTTGTGGTTGTGCTGGGCTCTTCCACTGCTGCCGGAGTCGGCGCAGTTCCGGCGGACAGCGCCTGGGTCAACCGGTACCGGAGCTATCTGCAGTATTACACGCCAGACCTGGATGTCATCAATCTAGCGGTCGGCGGTATTACCACCTACCAGATCATGCCGGATGGATTCGTTCCGCCCTCCCGGCGATTCACCCCGCTCGAATATCACAATATCACCCAGGCCGTGAGGCTGCATCCCAAAGCGATCATCATCAATCTGCCCAGCAACGACGCTGCCAACTACTTCTCGATCGCCGAACAGATTGCGAACTTTGATACCCTCGCCGGCTATGCCAGCCGTTATCAAATTCCTTTCTGGTTCTCAACCACCCAGCCGCGCAATTTCCGCGACCCTCGCCAACGCGATGCCCTTAAAGTCATGCGGGACTCGATTCTCAGCCGTTATTCCAACGGGATCTGGACCCATGCCCTCGATTTCTGGAGCGGCCTGGCGGACAGCACCGGCAACATCCTCCCTGCCTATGACTGCGGCGATCACATTCACTTGAACAACGCCGGTCACCATCTGCTGTTTGAGCGGGTGGTCCACGCTCACGTCCTGCTCTATACACCGATCCATCCACGCGCAGGCGCGCCGCTGGCAGAGTTCAGGCTCTATCCCAACTTTCCCAATCCCTTCAACACGACCACGATCCTGCGGTTTGAGCTGGCGAGGGAGGGTCCACTACGGGTGACGGTGCTTGACCTCACCGGGCGGGAAGTGACGCGGCTCTGCGACGGTCCCATATGCGCCGGGCCGCACGACCTCATTTGGAAGGCCGCCGGCTGCCCCAGCGGACTCTATCTGGTCTGGTTTCAAAGCCGCGACGTGAACCGGATGCAGAGCATCACCCTGGTGAGGTAGCGAAACCGGCCCCGCAGTACAAAAGTCTTTTGCTTTCCTGCCGGGATTTTTGTATACTTTTGCAGGAGGAGTCTATGAAAAAATCGACCTACCATTCCATGGAACTGATTTCCTCGCTTAACCGCCGGGAAATGCTCAAACTGGGCGCGGGGGTGGGCTTGCTGCTCGGGACACCTGCAGCCTGGGCACAGGAGGCACAAAAGCCTCAGCCGCCGGCCAGGCCCAGGACCAATATCGATGAGGCGCTTAAAATTCCGAAAACAGCGCGCTCCCTGCCAGGACCCTTTCCCGGCTACGTGGTGCAGGTGACCGACGACGCCGCCGCCCGGGCAAGCCGCGTCCAGCCGGAGGCTGTCACGGCCATGTTCGAAAAGGGGCTGCAACAGCTGACCGGCACCACGATGAAAAAAGCCTTCAAGCTCTTTTTCAGCAAAAAGGATATCGTGGGCATTAAGGTCAATCCGGTCGGACCGGGCGTCATCGCCACCCATCTCGAGCTGGTCGATGCCGTCATTGCCTGGCTGACCGGCTGCGGCCTCAAACGGGATCAAATTGTCATCTGGGACCGGTTCGATTATATGCTCAGGGATGCGGGTTTTACCGCAGAGCGTTTCCCGGGGATCGCCATCGAAGGATTACAGACCATGGACGAGGCCGCCGCCGAAGGCAAGAGCGATAACAGCCGCTGGCTGAAAGCCGATGGTACCCATGTCAGCGCCGGTAATTACGATCAGGCGGTCTATTACTGGGCCGATGTGGAGGGCGACAAGGCGGAAGCCTATCTCAACCAGCACGTATTCAACGGCCAGTACTCCTATTTCGGCAAGCTGGTGACCCAAAGGCTGACCCGGATCATCAACCTCCCCGTCTTTAAAAACACCGGTAATGGCGTCTCGATGGCCACGAAAAACCTCGGTTATGCCGCCATCTGCAACACTGCGCGCCTCCACCGGCCCCTCTTCTTCGACGTCTGCACCGAGGTGCTCGCTTTTCCGGCCATCCGCGATAAGCTGGCCCTCAACATCACCGATGGTTTGCGCGGCCAGTATGACGGCGGCCCGGACGGCGCCGCCCAGTTCACCTGGGACTACAATACCCTCTTTTTCGCCACCGATCCCTTCGCCCTTGACATGGTCTGTCACAACCTGCTGGTGGCAAAGCGCAAGCAGATGAATGTCAAGGTCAACGAACATCCCCGCTTCACCGAGTACCTTCGCTATGCCGAAAAGCTGGGACTGGGCGTGGCCTCGCCGGAGAAAATCACCCATGTCGTTGTCTGATCCTCCACGGCCCGCGAACCGGCGCCGGACCGGGCAACACGGGCTGATTGTGGTACTACTCGCGGCGGTATGGCTCTGCACCGCCGTCCCCGGTTTGACGCAAAGTCAAAAGCCCGCTGCGCCCGCCGCTGGCCTCCCCGGCGCGGCGTTTTTTCCGGGATGGGGTCCCTGCGGTGCAACCCGCACCTATGTCGCGCAAAATCTCTACGGCTACATCGATGGCGGAGCTGAACTCTTCCTGGAATTCGGCTTTGCCGGACTGACCGTCCAGCGTTACTGCCGCGGCGAGGCGGAGCTCACCCTCGATCTCTACCGTATGGCATCGCCGGATGCCGCCCTCGGCATCTATCTGGCGCGCAAGGGCGTGGAACAGCCGGTTGCAGGGATAGAGTGCCGCAACACCGGCAGCGTATGGCAGATTGCCGCCCTCAGGGGGCGCTATTACATTCAGATCACCAATCTGAGTGGCGTGGAGCATGTGCTGCCGGTCATGGTCGCCTTGCTGCAAAAAGTGCTGGTCACGCTTCCCGACGAACCGGCCCGCGACTGGTTGGCCGCCATGCCTGCAGAGCGCATCCCCGGCTCCGAACTGCTGATCGCCGGGCCCTATAGCCTGCAGCCGCTTTGTACTCTAGGCGAAGGGGATGTGCTGCAGCTCGGCGGCCGGGTGATGGGGGTCGCGGTTGAACGGCCCGGCAGGGATGGCCAGCGGGAAACCTGCCTGCGCTTCTTCTATCCCGACTCCGCCGCCGCCCGTTCCGCATTTACCTATACCGCCACCCACCTCGATCCCTATCTCAGCCCGGTGCATTCGGCCGGAGACACCCTGCTCTTCAGGGATTTCCAGCAGGAATATGGCCGTATCACCTGCAACGGCAGCACCATCCAGATCGAGCTTCATCTCCCGCAACCCTGATAGACCAGGAAGGATCTGCCATGTTCAGAAATACCATCTTTTTCTCCACCCTGATGCTTTGTGCGGTTTCCGCTGTGCTCCACGCGGGCACGGCGATCATCGCCCACCGCGGCGCCTCCGGCCTCGCTCCCGAGAACACCATGGCTGCCTATGCCAAAGCCGTTGAAATCGGCGCCGATTGTTTCGAACTGGACGTCTGGCTCTCCAGCGACGATTCGCTCATGCTGATGCACGACGAAGCGGTCGCGCGCACCACCGGCGCCGGCGGGACCATCCCGACCATGACCTACCAGCAACTGCGTGCCCTCGACGCTGGCTCCTGGTTCAGTCCCCTGTTTGCCGGCGAGAAGATTCCGACTCTGGCTGAAGCCCTGGACCTGGCTCTGCGCGCCTCTTACCGCGTCGGTGTGGTCATCGAGATCAAGAGCACCGCACCCACGGTGGTCGAAAAGGTCGTGGCCGCTGTCCAGCAGCGCGGCTTGCAGGACCGGGTGATAATCAGCAGCTTCAATTTCAGCCATCTCAGCCGGTCCAAGCAACTCGATCCCTCCATCCCGGTTCAGCTCTTCGGCACCATCGCTCTGGCGCAGATCAAGCAGGTCGCGAGTATCGGCGGAGAATGGGTCGGGACCGATGGCGCCATTACCACGGCCCTGCTCGATTCGGCCCACGCCCGCGGCGTCAAGATGAATAAATGGACTGTCAACAGCGCCTCCGAAATGCTCCCCCTGATCAAGCTGGGGGCGGATGCCTTCACCACCAATTTTCCCGACATCGCCAGAGCCCTGCTCGATACCACCCCCCCGGGGGAGGTGGTGCTCCTACCTCCGGTAGTCGACGAAACCCGTATCGGCCTGAGCTGGCTGCCGGCGGAGGATCCGGAGAGCCCTTCCATAACCTACGAAATCTATCGCGACACGCGGGCCCAGCCCGAAATTCTGCTGGCGACCGTGATCGATACCACCGCCTATATCGATGATACCCGCCTCGAATCGACACAGTTCTTTTACCGCATCCGGGCCAAGAATACCGCCGGACTCTACAGCCTCACGTACAGCAATGAGGCACAGGCGACCACCGCCCCGGACCTGCGCCCGCCGCAGGTCACGGCAGTCCGCGCTTACGGCCGGCCCGATCATCTGGTGATCCGCTTCAACGAGCGGGTGGAGGGAGAGAGCGCCCAGGCCGCCGCCAACTACCGGATCGAACCCGGAGTGACCGTCACCAGCGCGCGCCTCGCCCTCGACTCGCTCTCGGTCATGCTCACTACCTCGCCCCTGCCCGAAAAAAGCCCCTGCACCCTGACGGTCACCGGCGTCAAAGATCAGGCTCTCCATCCCAACCCTATCGTCGAACCCGAAACCGCGGACTTTAATTATTGGCCGTACCGGCCCGGCCTGGTCGCCGCCTGGGATTTTGATGAAGAGGCGGGAACCACCTTGCCCGACTACTCCGGCAATGCCAACCACGGCACCCTGCAAAACGGGATCTCCTGGTCGGGTGGCCACACCGGCAACGGCCTCCTCTTCGACGGCGTCGACGATTTTATCCTGGTGCCGGCCTCCCCTTCCCTCGACATCAATACCCCGGCCGTCACCCTCTCGCTCTGGACCTGGATGGCCTACACACCCAACAACCTCCGCGGCGCCTATGGCCCGCTCTACGACTCGGAAAGCGATACCTATGTCCTCTACGAGGACAAGGGCATCCACGAACTCCGCTTCAAGGTGACCACTAATGTCAGTGCGGAGCGGCCCGGGATTCGCGATGCAGATCTCACCGCCGGCGAATGGATCCACCTGGTTGGCGTTTACGACGGCACCAGGGCGATGATCTACCTCAACGGTGAACTCAAGGACAGTCATAACCTGACCGGCACCGTCAAAGCGGGCCAGATTGCCACCATCGGCAAGACCGGCGGCGTCTACTTCAAGGGCAGGATCGACGATATCCAGATCTACAATCGGGCCCTCAGCGCCGAAGAGATCCTCTTCCTCTACGACGGCCGCCAGATCACCAGCTCGGCCGGCTACCATCCGCTCCAGCCGGAGGCATTCGGACTGTCGCAGAACTATCCCAACCCCTTCAATGCCTCGACCACCCTGAACTATTTGCTGCCCTGCCGGGAGATCGTCGATCTGGCGGTCTATGACCTGCTCGGCCGCCGAATCGCCAGCCTGGTGCAGGGCCTCCAGGGGCCGGGCCCCGGTCGGACCACCTGGGATGGACTGGACGAGCACGGCCTCCCCGCAGCCAGTGGCCTCTATTTATGCAAGCTGAGCAGCGGGAGAAAAACGGCCACCCGCGCGATGCTGCTCCTCAAATAAGAGTAAATCCTCACTTCCCTGATCACGGCCCCGCATTTTGCCGGCCGGCCGCTGTCAGCCCGTGTCGGACGTCCGGGAGGAAGGCCTCCCCCCGACCCCAGGCTGCCCGCGGCCGGCTTCAACCCGCTTTACCCTTGTACCCTCTTTCCACCTTCTCTGATAAAAAAAATGTCCGGCATTGAAAATTATCTTGCAATTTCCGCGAATTATGCGTACAATTCGAAAGCAATAGTAATCATAAATAACCATTCGTAATGCCGCATTTCTCTCATTGAAATCAAACGAAAGATCGCCAAAAAATGGCGTCCAGACCCAGTGGCACCCTGCTGCTTGCCGAGGAACGGCGCGACCGGATTGAAGAGATCCTCAAAGTTCAAAACCGCATCCTTGTGGCGGAAATGGCCGAACTGATGGAAACCTCCGAAGTCACGATTCGCAAGGATCTGCAAGTGCTCGAACGCCGCGGCGTTCTGAAGCGGGTCCACCGCGGCGCCATCCTCGTCCATAATCCGACCGTCATCGACCTGGCCCTTCTCGAGAAAGAGCACATTCATACGCGCGAAAAGGACAGGATCGCCTGCAAGGCGGCCGAGCTCATCCGCGACGGCGAGGTGATCATCCTCGATTCGGGCTCGACGACCACCGCCATCGCTCGGGCCCTCAAGGCGCGGACGGGGCTGACGATCATTACCAACGCGATCAATATCGCTTTTGAGCTGGCTGCGAGTAAAAATCAGGTCATCCTCATCGGCGGTGTGGTGCGCGAGAATTCCTTCTCGCTGGTCGGGCCGCTCTCCGAAGAGGCCCTGCGTAGCCTCACCGCCGACAAGCTCTTTCTCGGCGTCGATGGCATCCATTGCGAATACGGCTTGACTACTCCCAATCTCCAGGAGGCGACGATCAACCGGATGATGCTGCACAGCGCCACTGACGTCTATGTCGTCGCCGACTCGAGCAAGATCGGCCGCCGTAGTCTCGGGGTCATCGCTGAGGTCCGCGCCGCCCATCATCTCATCACCGATGGCCAAATCAAGGCATCCGACCGGCAGAGCCTGCAGGAACGCGGAATTGAGGTCATCATCGTCTGAAATTCAAAACCAACCAACAGGATTTGTACATGCAGCTTTTCACCCCGCTCCGATCGTACAGCCTTAAGAAGCGCCTGCAAACCGTCCTTGCTCTGGCCTTTCTTCTCGCGATCCCGCCGGCCGCTCTTGCCTCCTCGCGGCTCCCCATCGATGACCGCTCCGATTACCTCTGCTACTACGGCGGATGGGATAACGACAGACTCTTCCGCGCCAAGGATTTTGACCTCGTCATCCTCGAACCCTCCAATATTTCCGCCTCCCAGGTCGCTGAACTCAAGAAAGGCCACGACGGCCTTGCCGGCACCGCCGATGATGTCATCGTCATCGGCTACGTTTCGATCGGTGAGGATCATCAGGGGAGCCGGACCGGCGACGGCCGCGGTCCCTGCTACTGGGATTGGGGCACCAGTTCGATCGTCTACACCAACGCCGGCTATGCCTCCTGGTACCTAGATGATGCCGATCACGACAAAAAGCCGGACATGAACGGAAACTGGGGAAGCTATTACGTCAACGCCGGAGACTCCTCCTGGCGCAGTTTTCTCAAGACCAGCCCGACCGGCACCGACAATATCCTCAACACCAAGCATTGCGACGGGCTCTTTCTCGATACCATCGATACCGCCTCTCCCTGGTCGCCCTGGCCCTATCGCTGGATGGTGGTGGCCATGTCCGATCTGGTCGGCTGGCTGCACGCAGTCTATCCGGACAAATACCTGGTGGCCAACCGCGGGCTCTTTTATTTCGATCCCGATCTCGCCACCGCCTATGCCCATTCGATCCGCCCCTTCATTGACGGCGTGATGTTTGAATCGTATTTCAAGGAGGGCGAGCGGGCCGTCTGGGCGGCCAAAATCAACACCGAGGCCGCCAAACCCGATGGCTTTGCGGTGATCGCCCTTGATTACTACTCCGCCAGCCAGACCGCCGCCATCAACAAACAGGTCGTCGAGGTCCTGGGACTGGGCTGGAGCGATTTTATATCCTCCTCCTCTCTCAACGAGATCCGCTACGAGGTCTTTCACCGCCATCCCGTCGATGTCAATCCCCCGACTTGGAATTCAGCCATCGGACTGACGGAAGCGGTAGCCTCCGACGGTGCGGTCAGGCTCCGCTGGCGTCAGGTCACGGATCAATCGGCGCCCCTTTCCTTCACCGTCTATTACAGTGACGCGCCGCTCTTCAGCATCGCCACGGCAACTCGCCTGGATCAGGTGCCGGCAACCTGGCAAAGCGCAAGCCAAACCTGGGAGTACCAGGTCACCGGCCTGGCCAACTTTACGACCTATACCTTCCTGGTGCGCGCCCGCGATGCCCTTGGCAATGAAGATAAAAACCTGCGCACGCTCAAGGCCACCCCGCCGGCGGGCTCGAAAACCCTGATCACCATCGACGGCCTTTTCACCGACTGGAGCGGCATAACTGCACTCGACACCCCGCCTAATCCCGTTGAAGCAGCCGGTGATGGCCTCGATGCCGCCGCCGACCTCGTGGATCTCTACGCCGCTCACGACGCGACCAATCTCTATTTGCAGTTCACCACACTCGCCGCATTCGGCAGTGGCTATTTCTACCATGTCTTCTTCGACATCGACAACAATCCGGATACCGGGTATCGTTATGCCGACAGCGCCGCCGCCGGCGCCGAATTCATGATGGAGAACCTCGCCCTCTGGCAATATACCGGCACCGGCGGCACCGACTGGAGCTGGACGCAAGTGAGCGGCCTGTCACGCGCCACTTCCGGCGCCCAGACCGAGTTGAGCCTCCCGCTCACCATGATGCCGCTGGCGGTGCAACAGCAAAAACTGACCCTGTTGCTGCAAACCAACCGCGCGGTCACACCCTTCACCTTTGTCGATGCCGCGCCCGACCGCTTCGGCAGTGAGCATCTGGTCTACACCTTTAACAGCGGCACCACCGTGCCCGGAAGACCTTCGGAGCGCCAACCCGCGGGATTCACCCTCGGCCAGAACTATCCCAATCCCTTCAACGACGCAACCTGCATTCCTTTTACACTCGACAGGGCCGGCGAGGTGACGCTCCGGCTCTACAATGTGCGCGGCGAAAGCGCCGCCTTATACCATCTTGGCATGATGAGCGCCGGCTCCCATGACTATACCCTCTCGGCGCATAAGTTAACCAGCGGTATCTATTATTACGAACTTTTAACAGGAGGGAAACGGCAGACAGGCAAAATGGTATTGATCCGGTAGGCTGCAGGACGTATTGCGCGGCTTGCCCAGACAGCAGGAGATTATTGTTGCTTTAATGGAGAGGCATCACCCTAATCTTCACTTGTGAGGGAAACATGAAAAAAACACTGCTCTTTTGTTTGACCTTGCTCAGCATGCTGCTTTTACAGCAGCCTGCTACAGCGCAGATCACCATCGACGGCCTCTTCTTCGACTGGGATAATGCCACACAGCTGGACGTCGCCCCCCAGGCGCAGGAGTTGACCTTTGACATGGGCGATCCCGATTGTCCCAATCCCGCCGTGCCGAGCTATTTCGCCGATCTCGACATCGACGATGTGTTCGCCACCGATGATGCGGATTTCGTCTATTTCCGGATCAAGATGAATCCGGTGGCCAATCTCACCAATGTACCCAACGACACCTCCTATCACGGCGGTGCGGCGCTGGCCGTCTACATCTCCGTTGATCCCGGCTGGTCGGATATCACCGGCTTGACCTGGGGCTGGTGGGGCAGCGGCTATGACTATTTTGTCCAGGTCTACCCGGCGGACAGTGTGGTCGTCAATTCAACCCATTATGATCAGTATCTCTGGGAACACAAGCAAGCCGGAAACGGCTGGGATTTCGTTCCCGCCGATTCCACTATCGGCTGCAAGGTGGCCTGGAACGCCACCAATAACGAGGTGGAGTTCTCGGTGCCCAAACAGCAGTTGTTCAGCCCCCACTTCCTCGCCGATTTCGTCCGTCCGGATACGATCGCGGTGATGGTCTACGCCGGCGAGAACCTTGCGCCCTGGCGCGCGGATTACGCCAGCAATCCCGGTGTGGCCGGCTTCAAGGTGGCCATGAAAAAGCCCGGCCCCATCGCCATCGACGGCCTCTTTTTTGACTGGACCGCCGAGATGCAACTCGACACCCCGGCCACCCAGGAAGAGAAAACCTTCGATGCCGGCGACCCGGACTGTCCCAATCCCGCCGTCCCCAGCTACTTTGCTGATCTCGACATCGACGATGTTTACGCCACCGACGATGCCGATTTTGTCTATCTCCGGATCAAGATGAATTCGATCGCCAACCTGACCAATGTGCCCAACGATACCTCCTATCATGGCGGCGCCGCCATCGCAGCCTATATCTCAGTGGATCCGGGTGCGGCTGATACCACTGGTTTGACCTGGGGCTGGTGGGGGAGCGGCTACGACTTTTTCGTCCAGGCCTATCCTCCCGACTCCGTTTACGCCTCGGTCGGCGGCTATCCCCAGGCCGTCTGGGAGCACAAACAGGCGGGTAACGGCTGGGATTTCGAGGTCGTCGATTCCCTACGCGGCGCCTGGGTGGCCTGGAATGCCCTCAGCAACGATGTCGAGATGGCCATCCCAAAGGCCCAGCTGCTCAATCCCCGTTATCTGCAGAATTTCCAGCAGCCGGACAAGATCGCCATCATGATCTATGCCGGCGAAAACCTTGCACCCTGGCGCGCGGATTATGCCTCGATGCCCGGCGTGGCCGGTTTTGTCCTTAATCTCAGCGGTTCGACTGGCGTCGCCACCCGGCCGGCGGTCGGCGTTCCCGCCAGCCTAACGTTGCATCAGAATTATCCCAATCCCTTCAATCCCGAGACCCGGATCCGTTTCGCCTTGCCGGCACAGGGCATTGTCCGGATTCGCGTCTTCGATGTGCTCGGCAAGCAGGTTGCCTCTTTGGCTGACGGCCTCTTCACCGCCGGCGAGCACCTCGTGACTTTCAACGGCAAGGATCTCCCCAGCGGCATTTACTTCTGCACTCTGGAAAGTGCCGGCGCGCGTGAAATCCGCAAGATGATGTTGATCAAATAAAGTGAGCAGTTTCATGGACTGGCAGGGAGGGTCATCCCTGCCAGTCGCATGTACCTTTTCGCCAGGGGTGGCTCGGCGTGAACGGACATCAAGGACTATCAACAGAGGAGAATCGATGATGAGAAAGACCTTCTGCTTCCTGCTTTATTTCCTGTTCATCCTTGCCGTAACCTCGTTTGCGCAGACGGTACATCAAGTCGAAGCGGGGCCGGGCGCCATCTCGGCAGCCTATCAGGCCGCTGCCGCCGGTGATATCCTAGAGCTGGTCACTTCCGGAGGAACCTATTCCGAGAGTGCGCCTCTGGAAATCACCGCCGGCAAGGCGATTACCATCCGCGCGGCCGCCGGGATCGTCTCACCGGTTTGGCGGTGCGACGCCTCGCCTTTCATGACCGTTGCCGGCACGCTGATCATGGAGGGGCTCACCCTCGACGGGCAGGAAGCCGGGAAAAGGGCGATTAACACCTCCGGAAGCGCCGGCTATTCCATCAAAATTGTCAACAGCACCCTGCAGGGATTCGAATATATGATTTACGGAAGCTCCTCTTCCGCCTTTGATTCCCTGGTCATCGTCAACTCGCTCTTCAAAAAGGCCGCCAACCGGGCCCTCTATTTTCCGGCCGGCACCATTGATCCCGGTGTCGTCAAGCGGCTCTCCATCCGCAACTCCACCTTCATGGACATGAAAAAAACCGAACCTTCGATCTATTTCTACAGCAAGTCCTCACCCTCGGTGAGCCCGCGCCTGGAGCTGGACCATGTAACCTTTTACAATTGCCAGCGCATCCGCACCAACAGCGGCGTCACCGACGTCAGCATTCGCAACACCCTCTTCGTCACAGATGGCACGATCAGTGGCGGGCAGTCCTTCAACCTCTACGGTGGCACCGTTGAAAACACCCTGGTGTTCAATGCCCCGGTCTCCGGGACCGGCGCCACCTACACCGGGTTCCTCGATAATGTAGATCCCCTCTTCACCGCCGCCGCAGCTGGTGACCTCACCCTGTTGGAAGGCACGCCGGCCTTTCATGCCGGCACCGACGGCAAGACCCTTGGCGATTCGCGCTGGTGGCCCAGGCTCTCCGGCCGCATCTATATCGCTGCGGGCAGAGACCAGATCTCCGCGGCTGTAGCCGCGGCCAACCCGGGCGACATCATCGAGTTAACCAGCGACGGCGGGCTCTACGTCGAGTCAACGACGGTGGTCATCGACAAACCGCTCACCATTCAACCCTCCGAAACCAGCATCCATGCCCCGGTCTGGACCTCCGATGACGGCGGCTACCTGATCCGCACCCAGGCGGGGCTCACCCTTACCGGCGTCAACCTCAACGGCGGCAAGGGCGCGCTCCTGGCGGCCGGCGGCATTGCCACGGATTCGAGCGGCTACAATCTGATCCTGACCGACTGTGAACTGTCCAACTTTGGCGGCGAGAGCAGCACGACCGGCCATGCCATCTATGACGGCCTCTATCAGGGCGAAGTGGACTCGCTGGTCATCTCGGGCTGCTATTTTACCCGGATTGCCCGCGAGGGCATCTATCTAGGCGGACGCACCGCACCCCAAATCGGCACCGTGAAATACTTCCACCTGGTCAACTCGACCATGGCCAAGATCGGCGATGATGCGGTCTACATCCGCGATCATGACGCCAATCTGGCTACCCCCGGTCCGGTTTACCTCATCGATCACTGCACCTTTTATGACGCCTTCGATACCTACGGCCTCCTGGCCCATTATATCGACAAGGCCCTGATCAAGAACACCATCGCCGCCGCCTCGACAGTCAAAGGCACCGCCTTTTATCTCTATGGCGACCATTCGCTGGTAAAAAATTCCCTCTATTTCAATCTGAAAATCAACCTCCATACCGGCAAGAGCGAGAATCTGCTCAGCGTCGATCCCCTCTTCATCGATCCGGAATCGGGCAATTTCATGCTCTACAGCAACTCTCCGGCGGTCGGTTTCGGCGATGACGGCTCGACCATAGGCGACCCGCGTTGGGGCGTTTCCACCCAGAAATCCAATGAACTGCAGCTGGTCAAGGGTCCCGCCAGCATGTCCCCGACCACCTCCTCGGTGCGCATCGTCTGGGAAACCCTGGAGAATGATCCACCCTCTTCGATCGTTGAATATGGCCTCACGCCGGAGCTGGGTACGACCGTGACTGGTCCGGAGGGCTGGCTCATCGCCGGCGAAGGCATCATGCATGAGGTCACCCTCACCGGTCTGCAGCCCTTCACCACCTACTACTATCGCGTCGGTAATGGCACCGACATCAGCGTCGATATCAACCAGGCTAAAACCGCGCCGGAGCGCGGCACACCCTTCCGCCTCATGACCATGAGCGATATCCACGAAAACCATTACAACCTCTGGCAGGGGATCGCCAAACGGGCGCCGCAGGATTCGATCGACCTGACGGTCTTCATCGGCGATTTTGTCAATGACGGCAGCGTGCGCGACGAGTGGAACGGCGGCTTTTTCACCCCGGGCAAACCCTTGCTCGACCATATCACCGTGATCAGCTCCGTCGGCAACCATGAAACCGCCTTCGGTCCGTCGACCTATTACGATTATTTCTCGCTGCCGACTCATCCCGAAAACGGCGAGACCCCTGAAGCCTACTACAGCATGGAATACGGCGACGTCAAGATCATTGCCATCAACAGCAACGGCGATGACTACAGCCCCTCCTATCTTGCCGGATCGCTGCAGCTCGCCTGGCTCGAAGAGGAGATCAAAAACGCCGATACCAAATGGATCTTTATCTTCTCCCACACCAATGTCCTCTCCACCGCCTACCATGGCCAGTGGTCGGCCACCGAAAAAGAGAACCTGCTGCCGTTGTATGAAAAGTATGCCGCGCAGGGCAAGCGCATCATCGCCTTTGCAGGCGACGACCACAGTTTTGAGCATCTCTATAAGGCCGGCGTCAATTACGTCCGTCCCGGCTGTGCCAACCTCAGCCTCTATGACACCGACCTCAATCTGGTTGACAAACCCTACAGCATGTTCTACTCCAAACAGCCGGGTTTTTCGACCGTCGATGTCAGCAATAACGGCGACCTGATCACCCTCTCGGCCCGGGACACCACCGGTGCGATCTTTTACTCCGCGACCTTTACCACCAGCAGCACACCGCCGCCGACCATCTATATCTCTGAACCCGACGGCATCGAGGACAGCAGCAGCGACCTCTATCGTCTCCGCTGGGTGGATTCGGATCCGGATGACGACGCCAAAATCAACCTCTATTATACCGCGGACGTCAACAGCCCCGGCGAACTGATCGCTGAAAACATTAGCGAAGATGACTCGCTGAATTATTTCGATTGGGACGTCTCCCATGTCACACCTGGATCCTACTATGTTTATGCGGTGATCCGGGATACCCAGAATCCACCCGTCAAACGCTTCTCGCGCGGCAAGATCAGCGTCGTCGCCGATGTCGTCGCACCACCGGCCGTCACTTCGCTGACCGGTACCCTGCTCAACCGGTACAAGCTGCAGCTTGGCTGGCAGAATCCGATCGATCCCTTGCATGTTGAGGTGCCATTGGCGACCTTTGAAACCGGCATCGAGGGTTTTGTTGGCGAGAATGACGGTACGGCCACAGGATCACTTGAGATCGTGCCCGGCGCCGAGGGCCATGGCAATGCCCTGCGCATCAATTACGCCATCACCGTCGCCTGGGATCAATATGCGGGGGTCCTCTCGCTGCCCGGGTTCCCCAACATCAGTTCCACGCCGTATCTCGATTTCTGGTACCGCGGCGACGGTTCGAACCGGGCCCTGCGCCTCATCGCCGAGCAGGACAACGACCGCAATGGCAAAAATGATGACTGGTGGTATTCCGAGTCCGTGAATTTAACCTCCAAAGAGTGGAAACACGCGGTCCTCGATCTGCGGCTCTTCTCGGCGCTGACCTGGCACGCCAATATGGACCGCTCCTTCGATCTCGAAAACATGGCCCGGCTCGACTTTATCATCCCCTCCTCCAACGCCGGCAGCGGCTTTGCCGAGATCGACGATATCAAACTCACCGGCGAAATTTCGCCGGCGCCCGATTTCCAGGGCGTCATCGTGCTACGCCGGACCGACCGCTTCCCGGCGAATATCAACGACGGCGATGTCATCTATCAGGGCCCGGCCGAGAGCTGTGTCGATTCCACCGCGATGCTCTACCAGAAAAACTACTACGCCGTGTTCGCCTACGATGAGGTGCCCAACTACTCACCGCTCGGCGCTACCTCCATCTGGCTCTACACCCTGCCTACGAGTGTCGAGGCGGAGCAGGCGAACGCTCTGCCGGTGCAATTTGAACTGAAGCAAAACTATCCCAATCCCTTCAATCCCCAAACCACCATCACCTATGCTCTCCCGAAGGAGAGCCAGGTCCGGATCGTCGTCTACAATGCCCTCGGACAGGAGATGGCGGTGCTGGTGGATCAAAAAATGCGGGCGGGGTATCATACGATCGACCTGAACGGCGCCCAGTGGTCCGGCGGCGTCTATTTCTACAAAATCCAGGCCGATCACTTTTCTTCGCTGCGCAAAATGGTTCTGCTCAAGTAAGAGCGTATCCGCAGCCCTCCCAGCAGAAACAGCCTGGCTGGGAGAACCCGCTGCACCCATCATTAACCTGCAGGCTGAAACCCATATGTGAGGTTAACCATGACCAGATTACATCTCTACTTGCTGGGATTTCTGCTTCTACTTTGTTCCTCCCTTTTCGCCCAGACCCTGCATCAGGTGCCGGCCGGGTCGGATGCCATCTCCACCGCCTACGAATCGGCAGCGGCTGGTGACATTATCGAGCTGACCACCGATGGCGGCGAGTACATTGAGGGGAACGATCTCGTCATCACTAAAGGCAAACCCATTACGATCCGCGCCGCAGCCGGCCTGAAAACAAAACCTCACTGGTACGCTTCCGGCGGATGGGCCCTGATTCAGACAGCGGATGATCTCACTCTCGAAGGTATACTCATTGATGGAACCGTTGCTGGTGGCGCCCGTGAGGTCGGTATCCGCGGTGCCGAACCCGAATGGTATACCCTGAAGCTGGATTATAATCTCAAGATCCGCAACTGCGATTTCGTCAATTTTGACTATGCCGTTTATGGCGAGGATTCCAATCAGCTGGATACGCTGCTGGTCGACGGCTGTACCTTCTCGCACATCACCAAACAGGCTCTTCAGTTCAGCGGCGGTGCCATTGCTCCGGGCCAGGTCCGGCATTTCTTCTGCACCAACTCGACCTTCTGGAACATCGGCGGGTATGCCCTCTATTTTCAGTCGACGGCCATCGATGCCAGTCCGCAGGCCGAATTTGTCGTCGATCACGTGACCATTCATGACGCAGCCAACGGCAATATCTACCCCCGTGATATAGACGGCGCGGTCATCAAAAATTCAATTATCACCAACACCGGGACCTCGCCGGGCACGGTTTGCTTCCTCGATGGCCCGAACTCCCGCATCAGCAACCTCCTGTATAATGGCCTGGATGCAGTCACCCTCGAGGCCGGAGCGCTGGAGAACCAGCTAACCAATATCTGGGCCGGGGTTGATCCCCTCTATGCCAGTGCGGTCAGCGGCAATTTCACCCTGATGACCGGCTCGCCGGCGATCGGATCCGGTGATGACGGCAAAAGCCTGGGCGATCCCCGCTGGTGGCCGGAAAATAATTCCGAATACGTCTTTGTCTTCGCCGGCACAAACACCCTCTCCGATGCCGTGGCCGCGGCCGTCGCCGGCCAGACCATCATGTTGGTGTCGGACGGCGGGCGCTATGATAATACCCATAAAATGGTGATCGACAAGCCGCTCACCATCCGCGCCGCCGATGGACTGAAGCAGCGGCCCGTGCTGACCTCGGGCGCCGCCGATGCGATGATCCAGTTCTCGGCGGATTTTACCCTTGCAGGTGTCATCCTCGATGGCGCGCAGGGCGCCGACTCGACCGCCATCGGTATCACCAATGCCCCGAATACCAACGGCTATAACCTCAGGGTCCAGGACACCGATTTCCTCAACTTTTGCAACAAGAGCCAGACCACCGGCTTCGGCATCTTCGGCGTCCCCAGCTCGGTCGTCGACACCGTCCTCATCCAGAACTGCTTCTTCGCGCACATCCTCGACATGGGCATCAGCTTTAACGACCCCCTGACTGCTTCCGGCTCGGTCAACGTCTTCAAGGCCGATAACTGCACCTTCTGGGATATGAACTCCGAGGCCATCTACATCGATGCCTTCGACTCCAAAATGGAGACCAAGGACCCCGAGGTCACCTTCAACAAGCTCACCGTCTATGACTGCGGTAGCTACAACCTCATCGCCCACTACATCGACTACTCCGTGCTCACCAACTCTTTGGTGGTCCTCCCCGAGCTCAACACCGGCTATGCCCCCACCAAGATCTACGGCACCCACTCCAAAGTTGAGAATTTTCTCTATTTCAACACCCGCGACATCGATATGAGCTACGGCGCCACCGACTTTCAACTCGTCAATGTCGTGCCACAGGGAGATCCCGGACTCAAGGACCCGCAGAATGGTGACTTTTCCTATACCGTTCACTCCCCCGCTGTGCTCTTCCTGGAAGATGGCAATTTCCTGTGCCTCGGCGCCGATCG
Source organism: bacterium (assembly GCA_035419245.1). Lineage (NCBI taxonomy): Bacteria > bacterium. Next base: position 247,697 of record DAOLSP010000004.1, read on the forward strand.
CTGGTGGCCGCACATCAACCTGCCCACCAACATCCACTGGGGCACCAAACGCAATTCGCTGAAAGGCTTGACCATCACCTGGAAAAATTATAATACAGCCGACTCCATCCGCTGGGGTTACACCGAGGCCTACGAGCAAGGCGCCTTTCCGGGTTTTCGTCATGACAATTACCAGCTGGGCGACCAGCCCGAGTATCTCTTCGACTACACCTTCCCGGGCCTGAAACCGCAGTCCACGATCTATTATTCATTCAAGTTCAATGAATTATGGGGACAGCGCAGGTCCTTCACGACCGCCTGTGACACCCTCTCGACCAAATTCAGCTTTATCGTCGGCGCGGATTGCCAGGCGGGCACTGAAAATTTCCAGAAAATCTCCTCAATGGCTGCCGCCGAAAAGGCCGATTTTTATATCAATGTCGGTGACATCATTGACAACTCCCTGTATCCCGGATTATGGGAGAAATACTATACGTGGGGCCGGGAGTATCTGGAAAAGACCTTGACCTATTACACCCATGGCAACCACCTCTACTATGACACTGAGTCAGGAAACGCGGTGATGAACCAACTGGTCCTGCCGGGAAATGAAAAGTGGTACTCTTTCCAGCAGGGGAATACTCTGTTTATCTGCCTGTTATCGGAAGCGTCGCTGTCAACGCAGTGGACCTATCTTAAAAATCTGCTCGCCAAGAACAAGGCCACCTGGACCGTGGTCTATTTTCACGCGCCCTTTTTCACCAGCGGCGGACATGCCGGCGAGATGGACTCCGCCATTCCATACTGGTGGAAGACCTTTGATGATTATGGCGTCGATGTCATCCTCAACGGCCATGACCACACCTATACCCGCTCCAAGCCGATCAACCTGAATGTCTCGGATTCGTCGGCAGTTGCCGAATACGGCAGCGCCCCCGGCCAGGGCCGGCTGCAGATGCTGGTTGGCAGCTTCGGTGCCGCGACCTATGGTGAACAGTCCGGCTGGTGGGTGGGCAAGACCAGATCGGTTGTCAACTATGTCAAGTTCCAGGTCGATGGTGACAAGATGCACTTTGAAAGCATCGATCTGAACGGAGTTATTATCGACAGCCTGACCCTCGATGCCAAGGGGACGCGCTATGATCGCCCGATCAATACCGGCCTGCTGCAGGATCCAGTCGGCGTGCCGGGCGAGTATCAGTTATCGCAAAATTATCCCAATCCCTTCAATCCCGCGACCAAAATCGCCTACAGCTTGCCGGTCGCGGGCAAGGTGGCCCTCAAGATCTACGATCTGCTCGGCCGCGAAGTGATGACCCTGGCCGACGGGATGAAACAGCCCGGCCGTTATGAGGTCCTGTTCGATGCCGCTGCTCTTCCGAGCGGCCTCTATTACTACCGTTTGCAATCAGGTTCCTTTGACCAGATTAGGAAAATGGTTTTCCTGAAATAAATTGGCGGGGTGGGGGGGCGCGTCGACCCTGTACAGGCGCGCCCCCTTGATTGAAACCAAACTCACCCGGCTCCTGGATCCATCACTCTTTAACCGTGAGGTCTGCCGTGAAAAAATTTACTCTGCTGCTGCCGCTTTTCCTGTTGTTCCTCTATGCCCCGCTCCTGTCCCAAACAGTTGTTCCGGTGCCCGCGGGCACCGATGGCCTCGCTGCAGCCTGTGCGGCTGCGTCGGCGGGCGATATCATCGAATTGACGACCAATGGCGGTCTCTACACTGAAACCGCCAAACTGGTCATCGACAAACCGCTGACCATCCGCGCAGCCAGCGGACTTGTCCAGAAGCCGCTGCTGGTCTCCGGCGCCGCCGATGCAATGATCCAGTTCTCAGCGGATTTTACCCTTGCAGGTGTCATCCTCGATGGCGCGCAGGGCGCGGTCCCAACCGCGGTGGGTATCACCAACTCCCCCAATACCTCCGGCTACAATCTGACGGTCCTAAACAGTGATTTTATCAATCTGGATAATGCTGACCACTCCAAAGGCTTCGGCATTTTCGGCGTCCCCAGCTCGGTCGTCGACACCGTCCTCATCCAGAACTGCACCTTCGCCCACATCCTCGACATGGGCATCAGCTTCAATGACCCCCTGACCGCCACCGGCTCGGTCAACGTCTTCAAGGCTGACAACTGCACCTTCTGGGATATGAACTCCGAGGCCATCTATATCGATGCCTTCGACTCCAAAATGGAGACCAAGGACCCCGAGGTCACCTTCAACAAGCTCACCGTCTATGACTGCGGTAGCTACAACCTCATCGCCCACTACATCGACTACTCCGTGCTCACCAACTCTTTGGTGGTCCTCCCCGAGCTCAACACCAGCTACGCCCCCACCAAGATCTACGGCACCCACTCCAAGGTCGAGAATTTCCTCTATTTCAACACCCGCGACATCGATATGAGCTACGGCGCCACCGACTTTCAGCTCATCAATGTCCTGCCCCAGGAAAATCCCGGATTCGCAGATGCGGCGAACGGCAACTTTTCCTACCCGGCGACCTCACCAGCCGTGCTGGTTGGCGAAGATGGCTCGACCATCTATCTCGGCGATGACCGCTGGTGGCCGAAATCCGCCCCGGAGACAGTCTACCTCGCAGCCGGCGAGAATGTCCTCTCCGCCGCCCTCGCGGCAGCCGTCGATGGCCAGACCCTGATCCTCACCAGCAACGGCGGCGTCTATCATGAATCCGCCAAACTGATCGTCGACAAAAAGATCACCATCAAGGCCGCGGACGAACTGGTGCAAAAACCGGTCCTCAGCTCCGATGCCACCGACGCCATGATCGAAGTCTCCGCCGGCTTGACCCTCAAGGGCCTCGTCCTCGATGGCGCCCTCGGCGGCGTGCCCACCACCACCGGCATTACCATCAAACCGCAGACCTCAGGCTATAATCTCGCTGTCCTGGAAAGCGATCTGCTCAACTTCGGTAATGCCTCCGGATCCACCGGCTATGGCATCTTCGGCGATCCCACCGCGGTTGTGGACAGCTGCCTGATCCAGAATTGCTACTTCGCCCATATCGTCAAGATGGGCATCAGCTTTAAATCCCCCCAGACCGCCACCGGCTCGGTCAACGTCTTCAAGGCCGACAACTGCACCTTCTGGGATATCAACGCCGAGGCCATTTACGTCGATGCCGCCGATTCCAAAATGGAGACCAAGGACCCCGAGGTCACCTTCAACAAGCTCACCGTCTATGACTGCGGTAGCTACAACCTCATCGCCCACTACATCGACTACTCCGTGCTCACCAACTCTTTGGTGGTCCTCCCCGAGCTCAACACCAGCTACGCCCCCACCAAGATCTACGGCACCCACTCCAAGGTCGAGAATTTCCTCTACCTCAACACCCGCGACATCGATATGAGCTACGGCGCCACCGATTTCCAGCTCATCAACGTCGTGCCCCAGGGAGATCCCGGATTCGCGGATCCGGCGAACGGCAACTTTCATTATGCTCTGGATTCGCCGGCCATCCTCTTCAGTGAAGACGGCGCACCGATCTATCTCGGCGATGACCGCTGGTGGCCGGTGACGACCGGCGTGAACTGCACAGAACAAAAGAGTCTGCCCGCAGAGTTCACGCTCGCCCAGAACATGCCCAATCCCTTCAATCCAGTGACGACCATCCATTTCACGCTCCCCGTCGCGCAGCGGATCACCCTCAAGGTCTACAATATGCTCGGCGAGGAGGTGGCCACACTGGCCGATGGCGTGCTGTCCGCCGGCCTCCACAAAGTGCAGTGGAATGCAGCCGACCGGCCCAGCGGTCTTTATCTCTACCGTCTGGTGACGGAGAGCGCGGCCGCTACCAGGCGGATGCTGCTGCTCAAATGAATGAATCCGTCCGGGCCAGGAGCAGCGCAATTCAGCTGTCGCTGCTCCCGGCCCGGCGGCCTCTCCTGTTTCAGGACTTTCGACCAACGCTATCAGCCAAAAGGAGTACGCTCCTGTGAAATCCAAACTGCTTTTCTTCCTCTCCATTTTGCCGGGATTGCTGCTGGCCCAGACGACAGGCAAAATCTCCGGCAAGATCATCGATGAGAAAAAAGAGCCGATCATCGGTGCCAATATCATCATCGACGGGACCGCAATGGGTGCAGCCGCCAGCGTCGAGGGCGAGTATTTCATCATCAACATCCCGCCCGGAACCTACAGCCTCAAGGCCAGCGCCGTGGGCTATGGCTCGAAACGCATCGACAAGGTCAAAGTCGAGGCGGGGCTGACCACCCGGCTCAACTTTTCGCTCCAGTCCACCATGATCGAGATGCCCGAGGTGGTGATTCAATACACCCGGCCGGCGGTTCAGAAAGACCTGACCTCCAAGATGCAGGGACTGGATCTCAGCGATATTGAAATGATGCCGGCGCAGATGTCGATCCGCGACCTTTTCACCAAACAGGCGGGCATCACCCGCGACATCAGCACCACCCCGATCAACTCCCAGCCGGTCTTCGGCCAGTTCGCGACCATCCCCAACGACGGTCTCCATTTCCGCGGCGGCCGCACCAACGAAACCCTCTATCTCTTCGACGGCATCACCGTCAACGACGGTCTCTGGGGCGGGTATAATCTCGACGTGCTCGGCCAGTACACCCTCCAGTCCCTGCAGACCCTGACCGGCACGTTCGGACCCCAATACGGTGAGGCCATGTCCGGCGTGATTCTCATGCAGCCCCAGGACAATCTCGCCAGCCGCTGGAAAGCCCAGGCGGCGCTCCTGACCGACAATTTCGGCAAGAAATCGGGCAGCCAGAAGGAGTACAATGTCGAGGCGGCGGTCAGCGGGCCCGTGCCCGGTGTCAAAAATTTCACCCTCACCTCCTCGGCCCGGGCCTATTCCACCGACGGCTACATCAACGGCTACCTCTACCCCAACTGGGTCGATTCGCGCGGCACCGACAAGAGCGGCACGCCCGAGGTGGTGCCCATGGCCTACCGCGACACCCGCATGGCCTTCGGCAAGGCGATCTGGCAGGTGAGCAAACCCCTCAAGATCCGCCTCGGCTATTATGCCGCCGAGACCAAGCAGGGTGTGTATGACCACTTTTTTAAGTACAACCCCTACGGCACTCCGCGCGTCACCCTCAACGACTATCTTGGCTACCTCAAGCTGACCCATGTTTTTTCGCCCCGGACTTTCGCGGACCTGGCTGTCTCGAAGTACCGCCGCGGCTACAGCTCGCGTGTCTTTTCCGACCTCGCGCTCTATCAGGTCCGGCCTGAAATTCTCACCGCCGAGTTTTCGGTCGCCGGCGAAAACTGGGTCTATTTTGACAGCTATTATGACAAGATCGAGGCGCAGGGCTCCTTCAACAGCCAGATCTCCCGGCAGCACTATCTCTCCAGCGGCCTTTCGCTCTCCAGCATCAAGACTTCGCTGCAGCGCCGCAACCCCAACGGCGGCGATGCCTACGAGGATTATTACTTTGAGCCGAAAAAGTTCTACGCCTATGTCAACGATAAGATGGAGTTCGACGACATCGGTATGGTGATCAACGTCGGTTTGCGCTATGATTATATCGATCCCAACCGCGATTTCGTCGTGGACATCAAATCCCCGGACGGGAAGATCGGCAAGGTCAAGCCGCGCCAGTACATCAGCCCGCGCTTCGGCATCAGCTATCCGATCTCTGATGCCGCGGCCTTTCGCTTCGGCTACGGTCATTACTACCAATATCCCGATTTCTACAAGGCCTTCCAGGGAAGCAACCGCGAGTATTCGATGTACCCGGCCCCCAATGTCAATTCGGTTCAGGGCGCCATCGCCAAGGGGGATATCCAGGAAGAGAAAACCATCAATTACGAATTCGGCGTTCAGATGCAGCTGGCCCCCAAGCTTTCCGCCGACATCACTGGATTTTACCGCAAGACCTCGAACCTCATCGGTATTGTCATCGCCGAGGGGTATCTGACTTCCGGCGATATTGTCAAGGCCCAAAAGTATCCGATCTTCGACAACATCAACTTCGCCACCGTCAAGGGTGTCGAACTCTCCTTGACCAAGCGGATGAGCGACAATTTTACCGGCTTCCTCAATTATACCTATTCGCGCGCTCTGGTGAGCAGTTCGCTGGTTTTTTCGCAGGCTCAGGATCTGGCCCGCACCTTCCCGGCGGACTGGGACCAGTCCCATGTCCTCTCCTTCGGAGTGACCATGGAATTCCCCGCCCGCTGGGGCTATTCGCTCATGGGCGGTCTGAGCAGCGGTTTTCCCTACACCTTCAACGTCCTCATGCCCAACGCCGAGCGCTCCCCCACCCAGAGCTCGCTGGACGCCATGCTTTTCAAGGAGGTAACCCTGGCCAAGGTCACGGCCCGGTTGTACGGCCAGGTCAACAATCTGCTCAACCACAAAAATGTCTGGTGGGTCTATGCCGATTCCGGCCAGCCTGGCGTCGATACCAACGAGACCACGTCTGATGATTATACCAATAACCCTGCCATGTGGGGCCCGGGCCGACGCTACCAGATTGGCCTGAACTTTAATCTTGAATGATCCAAGGAGAGGATGCATGAAAAGATCCATCCTGAATCTGATTTTGCCGCTCTGGACGGCCGCCACCATCCTTTCCGGATCCGTGCTCGCCCAGGGTGTCAGCTACAAGGGGACCTCAGCGGCCAACTTTCTCAAGGTCGCCATGGGCGCTGCCTTCGTGGGGAGCGCCGAATCGGACCTGACCCTGGCCAAGGATGCCTCCAGCCTCTGGTTCAACCCCGGAACCATCAGTCGCATCCCCAAATCGAGTGCGGTCTTTTCCCATTCCAGCTGGCTGGTGCAAACCAATTTCACCAACGTGGCGGTCACCCTGCCGTTCGGCGGTTTCACGGCCGGCGTGGACCTCACCTACTTCGGTTCCGGTGACATCGAGGAGACCACCCTGCTCAAGCAGGATGGCACCGGACGCGTTGTCAGCGCCAGCGACCTCGCACTCGGCGCCGCTCTGGCGCGTAACCTGACCGATCGTTTCTCGGTCGGATGCAAACTGAAATATATCCGCGAGCAATTGGCTCAGGTCACCGCGGGCGCTTTCGCCTTCGACATCGGCAGCGTCTTCGAGACCTCCTTCTTCAACAACATGAAGATCGGCATCGCCCTCACCAACTTCGGCGGGGCCCTGCAGTTCAGCGGCAACGACCTGCTCGTGACCCATGTGGTCTCGGGCAGCCCGACCAACAAGCAAATCCCCGCCGTGCTCGAGACCAAGGAATGGGACATGCCGATGACCTTCCGGCTCGGGGTCGCCACCGATATCATCAATCGCGGCGATGTGGTCTGGTCGGGCAGCTATGCCATCAACGACGCCCGCGATTTCGGAACCCGGCACAACCTCGGCACCACCCTGACCCTGAAAAAGATGCTCGCTCTGCGCGCCGGGTACCGCCTCAATTACGACGAGGCCACCCTGTCGGCCGGTGCCGGGCTGCTGGTGCCGGCCAGTTTCCTCGGGCAGGTCTATTTTGACTATGCCTACACCGATTTCGGCCAGTTCTCCAATATCCATCAATTTTCCGTGGCCGTAAATTTCTAACTCCGTCAAATGAGAGCCATCATGAAAAGAAATCACATCCGGGTGCTTCTCCCCCTGGCGGTCCTCGCCCTGCTGCAAACGGGCTGCCCCAACCGCGAACCCGTGACCCCCATCGAGATCACCCGCCCCAAAGCGAAGGCGATCATCCCCGCGGCCGGCTCTCTGGCCGTGCCGCAGAATACCGCCATCCAGTTCCAGTTCACCGAGCCCATGAACCTGGCCTCCTTCACCGGCCGGGTGGTGCTGAAGAGCCTAACCGGCGCGCCTCTTCCCGGCACGTGCACTCAGGTGGATTCGACGGTCTTTTTCCAGCCCGATGCCCCGCTGGACAAGGCCACGATCTACACGGTTGAGCTGCGCGGCGGTATCCGCGACGCGCATATGAACACCATCGAGGTCGATGCCGGCGGCGCTTTTGCCGATAGCATCATCGTCGCCTCGAGCTGGTTTTTCTCGGCCGGCGACTATTCCATCGGCGGTTTCAACCCGCTCTATCTGCGCGACCGCAAGGAGGGCTCATTGCGCCGCTTCACTCGGCTGGACAGCCTGACTGGAAGTCTCAGCGGATTCTCGGCCCCCGAGGACGCCGTGGTCACCCCGGACGGCCGCTATGTCGCGGTGGCCAACACCGGCAAGAACGAGGTGGGGTTCGTTCACTCCTCCACCCTCACTCTCGAGAAGACCGTCGCGGTGGCTGCCAATCCCTCGCAGGTTGAAGTCTCTGGCAATTATCTCTATGTCGTCAGTGTCAACGGCAAAGCGATCTCGAAAATCAACCTGCAAACCCTGGCACTCGATGCCAAATACATCACCACCTTTTATCCTGGCAAGCTGGCGGTTTCCACGGATGGCGCTGTCCTCTTCACGCTGGATCAAAGCAAGCGCGACCTGGTACTCATCAATGCCGGTAACGGCACCACCATAAAGACGCTGCCCGCTGTCGTCGAGAAGCTGATCCTGGGAGAGCTTCGCACGGATCCCTACAGCGGCGGCCTCTATATTTGTGACGCCAAAGGCCTCAGGGTCAAACGGACCGATGCCGGCGGCGCCGCTCCGCAGACACTCTACACCTTTTCCTCTGGAAGCGAACCCGTGGATATCGCCTTCAGCGCCGCGCACCATTTCGTCAGCGCCGGCAAGTCGCTCTACAAATTCGACGCCGCAACCGGAGCGCTCCTCGCGTCACGGGCTTTCCCGACTGCCTGTAAATCGGTCACTGCGGCGCCCACCGGCGATGTGATCTTTGTGACTCTGGCGACCTCGGTGGCCATCCTTGATGTGCAGAGCCTGTCGCTGCTCTCCGAAGTAACCCTGGCCAGCAGCGGCATCGAGTCCATTATCGTCAATCCCATCAAGTTCACCCTTTAAACGAGCAGGATTATGATAAAACGCACCCTATTATTGGCAGGCCTGGGCCTCTTGATGGTGTTCTCGCTGCTTTCCGCCCAGACCGATCCGATGCTGTATCAGCGCTGGAATACGATGAACATCAACCGGTTGAGCACCCAGTTCAACAACACCGGCATGCTCGGCGACGGCAATGAGCAGAATATTCCGCTGGCGCGCAAGCCCTCTTTCGAGTATCCCACCGGCAGCGGCATCAATTACGGCACCTGCGTCGGCATTGTCATCGGCGCACCGGCCGCCCAGGATCCCGGCGCCGTGAGCGGAGCCAACTCGGAGAATCTCGAATACCTCGATGGTTCGATGGATGAAGGTCCGGCCGCCTTCTGGGACGAGGAGCACTACGCCCCCTATCCCGAGGTGGTCGGCAGCGCCGTGGCGCCGCTGAGCACCGACCCCTCCACCTGGCCCAGCAGTGGCCCCAATCGCGGCTGGCCCCTCCTCATTCCGGGGACCGGCGATTCGTTGCGCGTGGGCAGCGAGGGCTGGCCCGGCGCGGGCCGCCACGGCGAACGCATCGCTGACCAGGAGACCTACTCGGCCATGTACGCCTGGCGCGGCACCGACCTCGGCACCAACGAACGGCGCTGGCTCAATACCAACGTCGAGATGCGCGGTCTCGCCTGGACGGGAGAGCTCTATCAGGATTTCCTTATATGGATCTATGTAGTTCGCAACATCGGCACCGCCCCTATTCGCGGCATGCGCGTCGGCATCCACTCCGACTTTGGCTACCTGCCCCTCGCCTTCTCGCCGACGAGCACCGGGGACACCGATCGCCATTATTATGACCCCCGTCTGCAGTTCGCATATGGGACCGATGATAACGGCTATGAGGACAATCCCGCAGGCGGTAGCCTGGCGGCCAACCAGATCGCCTGGGGCGGCACGATGGCCCTGCGCATGCCAGGTCCCTCCAAAAAGGTAGCCACCTACGATGCCTTTAATTTCTGGATGGAAGCAACCACCCCCAGCGGCAATGGCGCCAGCAAGGAACTCTATTTCCGCTATAATCTCGCCAACCAGGGCGATCCCGAGGACAGCAACAAAGACGGCATCGACGACGATTTCGATCATAACGGCGTGGCCGATGCCCTCGAGGGCGGCCAGGGCTACTACCTGGGCCAGGGTTCGGACGGCATTCAGGTCATGGGCTCAGAACCCTTCGACCTCGCCCCCGGCCAGGCTGATACCATGATCTTCGCCACCATCTTCGGCATGTCCAAAGCCCAGTTGTATAAAAACGCCGCGAATGCCCAGACCCTCTACGAGTCCGGATGGCAGGTAGTCAAGGCCCCGCCCGCCCCCCGCCTGGAAATCATCCCGGGCAATGGCCGCAATACCCTGATCTGGAGCACCGAGAGCGAACGCGATCCCGAGTTCGAGGGGTACAAGATCTACCGCTCGACCGATGAAGGCGTCACCTGGGGCACGGAGACTTATACCGATTTCTCCGGCACGATCAAGTATATCCCGCTGGCGCGCTTTGACCGCATCGACGGCATCAAGGGCAATTACCGGACCCTCCCGGAATTCGCCTGGTTCGATCTCGGCAGTGAGACCGGCCTGCCGCTCGCGCGGGTGATCGATAGCGACACGCTTGGCTATTTCAAGCGCGGCGATACCGTCCATGTCTATATCGATGACCAGCTCATCAACGGACTCAATTACCGCTACTACATCGCCGCTTATGACACCGGCAATGGCATCACCGGGCCGCTGGAGAATACCGCGGCTTCGCAACCGAAAACCGGCTCCAACACCGTTGCCGTCGTGCCGCACGCCCCGGTCGCCCGTTCCGTGCTCGACCAGGTCAAGGTGGTTCCCAATCCTTATGTGGTGGCCTCCGGCTGGGAGGTCGGCATGGACAAACAGCTGCAATTTACCTATCTGCCCGCTGAGGCGACGATCCGGATCTTCAATTCGGCCGGCGAAAAAGTTCGCACCCTCGAGCATCGCGGTGGTTCCGCCCTTGCGCCGAGCATCGCCATCTGGGATCTGAAAAACGAGGACCAGCAGTTGGTCGCCGCCGGCCTCTATTTTTACTATATTGAATCTCCGCTGGGCAAAACACAGGGCAAGTTCCTGGTGATTATGTAAGCGGATTATCCATCACTCCCTGATTCCTTCACGCGAAAGAGACCTATGAACGATAATTTCACCAATATAGAGATCCACCGTCAGCCGGAGATATGGCGCGACGCAGTTGCCGCGCTCGCTGCACAGAGCCAGGAGCATCAACGGCTCTTGCGGGAATACCGGGAACACCTTTGGGTCTTCACCGGCTGCGGCACGTCCTTCTACCTGGCGCAGGCCGCCGCGGCACTCTTCTCCGGGCTAACTGGTCTGCGCAGCAAGGCCGTTCCGGCATCCGAAATCCTGATCTATCCCGAACTGGTCTTCAATCCGCACGAACGCATCCTGACCGTCGCCTTCTCTCGCTCCGGCACCACCACCGAAATTGTCTGGGCGGTCGAAAAAACGCGGCATGAATTCGGCATCCCCACCCTATGCATTTCGTGCGATCCCGATTCGCCGCTGGCCCTGGCCGGGGACCGCTCCATCACCTTTCCCTTCCCGGCCGAACAGAGCGTGGTCATGACCGGTTCTTTCACCACCATGCTCCTCAGCCTGGTGCAGGCGGCGATACAGGGTTGGGAAAGGACGGAACAGGCGGACCTGCTCGCACAGATTCCCGCAGCCGGTGAGGCGCTGCTCGTTCAGGCCGATGCCATTCTGCCCACGATCATCTCGCACTCCTTCACCCAGTTCGTCTTCCTGGCCCAGGGCCCCTTTTACGGCCTCGCCAATGAAGCCGCGCTCAAAATGAACGAAATGTCCCTCTCCGCCTCCCGCAGCTTTCATGCCCTCGAGTACCGCCATGGTCCGATGTCGACGACCACGACCGAGACCCTGATTACGCTCCTCCTCTCGCAGAGAGGGGTGGAGTATGAGCTGAAAATGGCCGCCGACATGAAAAAGCTCGGGGCGCAGATGCTGCTGCTGCATGATAGCAGCCTGACCCGGATTCCCGGCGACGTCGATTTCGACTTTTGCGTGCCGGGTCCGGGCGGCGACCTCGCCAATGCGCTGCTCTACATGCCGGTTCTGCAGCTGCTCGGCTATTATAATGCCCTGCACCGGAACCAGAATCCCGATCAGCCGCACAATCTCAGGGCGGTGGTCACACTTTCACTATAGGGAGCGTCTGTGAAAAAGAAAAATCTGGATGTCGCGGTCATAGGCGAGCTCAACATCGATCTCGTCCTGCGCGACATCGCCATGCCTGAAAACGAGAAAGAAAAGTTGGCCGGAGATATGCGTTTCACCATGGGGAGTTCCTCGGCCATCACCGCCCACAATCTCGCCGCCCTCGGCACCCGCGTCGGCTTCGTCGGCAAGGCGGGGCTGGATGCCTTCGGCCGCTACATGGTCGAACAACTGACCGCCGGCGGGGTTGATACCCGCGGCATTCAGATGCAAAGCAATCTCAAGACCGGCGCCACCATCGTCCTCGCCAATCCGCCCTACAAGGCCCTACTCACCTATATGGGTGCGATGCGCGATCTGACCATGGCCGATCTCGATTGGGACTATATCATCGAGGCAAACCACCTTCATATCGGCTGTTTCTTCCTTCAGACCGGTATCCGTCCGGATGCGGGCACGATTTTCGCCCGTGCCCGCAAGCTCGGTCTGACGACCTCGCTCGATACCAACTGGGATCCCGACGAGCAGTGGGGCGAGGATCTGCTCCAGACCCTGCCGCACACCGACCTCTTTTTCCCCAATGAGGACGAAGCGATGCGGATCGCGCGTGCGGCGAGTGTCGAAGAGGCGATCGCCAAACTGCGCAAGCTGGTCAAGATCCTGGTAGTCAAGCGCGGCGCTGCCGGCGCCACCGTCTGTGCCGGGGAGGAGAGCTGGACAGCGCCGGCCTACCGGGTCGAGGCGGTCGAGACCACCGGCGCTGGCGACAGCTTCAACGCCGGATTTCTGCACGGCTGGCTCAAGGGCATGAGCCCCGTCGAATGTATGCAGTATGGCAATGCCTGCGGCGCCCTGGCGGTGACGGAGATGGGCGGCACCGAGGCGTTCAAGGAGCAGGCGACCGTATGGCCGCGGCTCAGGCGGATCATCGATGGCCGCTGAACTGCTGCGTGATCGGCTGACGCGCAACAAGCAGGGGGCCGGCTGCGGGCTCTACTCGGTCTGTTCGAGCCACCCCCGCGTCCTTGAGGCAGCCATGCAGCAAGCCCTTGCGGATGGCTCCCCCCTGCTGATCGAATCGACCTCCAACCAGGTCGACCAATTCGGCGGTTACACCGGCATGACCCCCGACCGCTTTGTCGCCATGGTGCACGAGACCGCTGCAGCCATGCGCTTCCCCCGCGAACGCCTCCTCCTCGGCGGCGATCATCTTGGCCCCAATGTCTGGCAGCAGGAACCCGCCGCCGCGGCTCTGGCCAAGGCGGAGGAACAAGTGGCTGCCTATGTCCGCGCCGGCTATCTCAAACTCCATCTCGACGCTACCATGGCCTGCGGCGACGATACCGGACCCGCTCTGCCGCCGGAAGTCATTGCCGAACGCACCGCGCTCCTGTGTGCGGCGGCGGAACGTGCCGCTCAGGGCCGCGCCGAGGCTCCGCTCTACATCATCGGCTCCGATGTCCCCATTCCCGGCGGCGCTCAACATCCACTGGATCATGTCGAGCCGACCACCGTCGCGGCCGTGGAGGAGTGCATTACCCTGACGCGTCAGGCTTTCCACCAGCGTGACCTCGAGGCCGCCTGGGGGCGGGTTATCGCGGTGGTGGTGCAGCCGGGGGTCGAGTTCAGCCATGACCACGTCGTGAACTATGATCGCGAACGGGCCCGCCCGTTGAGCCGATTCATCGCCGGTCTCCCAGGGCTGGTATATGAGGCCCATTCGACCGACTACCAGACCGGCACCGCCCTGCATCAGCTGGTCCAAGACCACTTCGCCATCCTCAAGGTCGGCCCCTGGCTGACCTACGCCTTGCGCGAAGCCCTCTTCGCGCTGGCGGAGATGGAAACCCTTTGGCTCGGGGACCGCGCCGATTCCACTCCATCACGTCTGGTAGAGACCATCGATGCGGTGATGGATCGCGACCCCCGTTTCTGGAAAAAACATTACCACGGCACCGCGGCTGAAGTGCGCTTTGCCCGACATTACAGCTACAGCGACCGTATCCGCTACTATTGGCCCGATCCGGCCATCACCGCTGCAGTGCTGCACCTGCAGGCCAATCTGCAGCGCCATCCCCTGCCGCTGACACTCATCAGCCAGTTTCTGCCCGATCAGTACCGGGCGATCCGCGAGGGACGCCTCACCAACGATCCGGTTGCCCTAGTCCGGCACCGGATCGCAACGGTGCTCGGTCTTTATGCTAACGCTACCGGTTCAACGTCTACATCCGCCTAACACAAGGAGAATCACAGTGAACAAAAAATTATGGCTGGTTTACGCCCTGGTCACTACCCTTTTCTGGGGCGTCTGGGGCGCACTCATCGAACTGCCGGAAAAGGCGGGATTTCCGGCGACTCTCGGTTATGTAGTCTGGGCCTTGACCATGCTGGTCCCGGTGCTGGTCGCCTTGACCAACATCCACTGGAAAGTGGAGTGGGACCGTCGTTCGATCGCGCTCGGTGCTGCCGCGGGTTTTCTCGGAGCCGGTGGCCAGTTGATCCTCTTCCAGGCCCTGCGCAGTGGCCCGGCCTATCTGGTCTTCCCCTTCATCTCCCTCTCACCGGTCATCACCATTTTAATGTCCTATCTATTGCTCCGGGAGCGGGCCAGCAAACGGGGTTGGGCCGGCATCCTTCTGGCCATGGTCGCCATGCCTCTGCTCTCCTACCAGCCTGCAAACAGTCCGGTCCAGGGCGGACTCTGGATTATCCTGGCCCTGCTGGTCTTCTTCGCCTGGGGCATTCAGGCCTATGTGATCAAATTCGCCAATGAAACCATGAAGGCGGAGAGCATCTTTTTCTACATGACGGTCACCGGTCTGCTCCTCATCCCCTTTGCCTTGTGGATGACCGATTTCAGCCAGCCGATCAATTGGGGGTTGAAAGGCCCATGGCTCGCCGCCTTGATTCAGATTCTCAATGCCATCGGCGCGCTCACGCTGGTCTATGCGTTCCGCCATGGTAAGGCTCTTATCGTCAGTCCCTTGACCAATGCGGTGGCCCCGGTAATCACGATCATCCTCTCTCTGACCCTCTACCGCGTCATTCCCCATCCCCTGATCGTCACCGGCATGATCCTGGCCATCGTCGCGGTCTTTTTAATGGCCATCGAGGAGGGTGGAGAAGAGACAGAATCAAAAGGAGTACAGCAATGAAACGGAAGGCCTTCATCTTCTTTGTCCTCACGACAGCAGCCGGAACAGCGCTGGCGCAGACCTCTCCGGAGCAGCTGCTTCTTAAAGACTACCGGCCCAAATCGATTTACAGGGTGCCAGTCCACCACATCGAGCGCGCCAAATTCCCCGTCATCGATGTTCATTCCCACCCCTATGCCCAGTCATCTGCCGAGATCGGCGAATGGGTGAAAACCATGGACCGTGCTGGCATCGAAAAAACCATCATCCTCTCCATGGCCAACGGCGCTCGGTTCGATTCGATCTATGCCGCCTATGCCGCCTGGCCCAACCGTTTCGAGGTGTGGTGCGGCTTTGATTTCCATGGCTATGACCAGCCGGGCTACGGGCCCTCCGCGGTCGCCGAATTGGAGCGCTGCTACAAGCTGGGCGCCCGGGGCGTCGGCGAACTCGGCGACAAAGGAGAGGGCCTGGTCTATGGCAACGAGCCGGCTCCGGGTATGCATCTCGAAGATCCGCGTATGGATCCCCTGCTTGAAAAATGCGCCCAGCTGGGCATGCCGGTTAGCATCCACGTCGGCGACCCGATCTGGATGTATCAGCCGATGGACTCGACCAACGACGGCCTCATGAACGGATACACCTGGCGCCTTGACAACAAGAAGAACCTGGTCGATCTGACCGGCATGGTGGCAAGTCTCGAACGCGCCGTGGCGCGCCATCCGCGCACCACTTTCATCGCTTGCCATTTTGCCAACTGCGATTACGACCTGACGGCGCTCGGCAAACTGCTGGACCGCTATCCCAATCTGTACGCCGACATCTCCGCCCGGTATGCCGAAACAGCGCCGGTCCCACGGGCAACCCGCGCCTTTTATGAGAAATATTCCACCCGCCTCCTCTATGGCACCGACATGGGCATGGATGCCGAGATGTATGCGGTCACTTTTCGCATTCTTGAATCGGCGGATGAGCATTTTTATGAGATCGGGCTCTTCAATTATCACTGGCCGCTCTACGGACTGGACCTGAGCGATAAGGTGCTCAAACGGGTCTATCGCACCAATGCCCTCAAGGCCCTCTATCCGGGCAAAAAATGATCATTCCGGACGGCCCGGCGCGCCCTTTCATGCAAAGCTCCGCAGGGCCGTCAACCACAAGGTGCGTTCAAGCCGGCTTCAGCCGGCTTTTTTTATTGCGGTTAAAAGCTTTATTTACTATATTTTTTCTCAATTCATTCTTCTCCTCACCCATTACAGACAGGAGCCCGCTTGGCAGATATCGGATATCAGGCCCTGCTCATCGCCATGGCACTCACCGCCTACGCTGCGGTGATTTATTTCGGCGCAGCCCGCCGACGCACCTCTCTCTATTTCGCCAGTGCGCACCGCGCGGTCTATGCTTCCCTGGCCCTCGTGACCCTGGCATCGTTCGCACTGATCCACGCCTTTCTCACCCGCGATTTTCAGATCGAGTATGTCGCCCATTACTCAAACCGTTCCCTCTCCTGGTTTTACACCCTCGCAGCCTTCTGGGCCGGCCAGGACGGCTCGCTCCTCTTCTGGACCTGGCTGCTGACCATTTTCGCTGCTATCGTCCTGGCGAGCAACAAGAAACGCAATCCGGAGCTGCTGCCGGCGACCATGGCGGTGATCCAGGTCACGACGCTCTTTTTCCTCTATCTGGCGAC
Source organism: bacterium (assembly GCA_035419245.1). Classification (NCBI taxonomy): domain Bacteria; species bacterium. Next base: position 264,661 of record DAOLSP010000004.1, read on the forward strand.
CTTCAAGACCAATCCCTTCGCCCGAACCCCCTTCGTGCCCGAGGACGGCAATGGCCTCAATCCGCTGCTACAAAATCCCGGCATGGTCTTCCACCCCCCCAGCCTCTATATCGGTTTTGTCGCCTTCACCGTGCCCTTTGCCTTCGCCATCGCCGCCCTGATCAACAAGAGCCTCGACGAGCGCTGGCTCAAGAGCATCCGCCGCTGGACCCTCTTCGCCTGGCTTTTCCTGACCATCGGCAACATCCTCGGCATGCAGTGGGCCTATGTCGAGCTCGGCTGGGGCGGCTATTGGGCCTGGGATCCGGTCGAAAACGCCTCACTCTTGCCCTGGCTGACCGGCACGGCTTTTCTGCATTCGGTGATCGTCCAGGAGCGAAAGGGGATGCTCAAGATCTGGAATCTGGTTCTTGTGACCCTCACCTTTGCCCTCACCATTTTCGGAACCTTCGTCACCCGCAGCGGAGTCATCTCTTCGGTGCATGCCTTCGGGGTCTCCAATCTCGGCCCCTCTTTTCTGGCTTTCCTGGGATTAATTCTGGCCGGTTCGTTTGTTCTCATCGTCAATCGTCGCTCGTTGCTGGAAGGCCGTGGTGTAGTGGGCAGCTGGAGCTCCAAGGAATCGAGTTTCCTGCTCAACAACATCCTCTTCATCGCCATGACCGTCGCGGTCCTGACCGGCACCCTTTGGCCGACGCTGACCGAGGCGATCCGCCACCAAAAGATCACCGTGGGCCCTGAATGGTTCAACCGCATGGTGACTCCGATCGGCCTGGGGATTTTCGCCCTGACCGGTCTCTGCGCGCTCTACGCCTGGAACAAAACCAGCCCGCGCAACCTGCACCGTAATTTCCTCTGGCCCGCGGCGATCAGCCTCGCGCTACTCCTGAAACTGATGCTCCTCGGCCTGCGCGGTGCACTGCCGCTGCTGGCCCTGGCCATCGCCTTTTTCTCGCTCAGCGCAACCCTCATCGAGTTCGTGCGCGGCGCCCGGGTGCGCGGCCGGACCGATCATCTCAGCTTCGTCCGCGCCCTCATCAGCCTGGCACAAAAAAACAAGCGCCGGTATGGCGGCTATATCGTCCATATCGGTGTGCTCCTGCTCTTCCTCGGCATCATCGGCTCCTCAGCCTTCGGGGTCGACAAGGAAGCCACCCTGCGCAAAGGCCAGGGCCTCGAGCTCGGGCGCTACCGCCTCGTCTTTCAGGGGCTGCGCAGCGAGGAGCGGCCCGACCGGCGGGTGGATGCGGCGATGTTCGATCTCTTCATCAACGGCCGTCCAGCCGGCACACTGGAGGCCGAGAAGCATCTTCACCCCAATTATCAACCAGCCACCGAGGTCGCCATCCGCTCCAACCTGCGCGAGGACCTCTACGTCATCCTCGCCAGCTATGATCTGCGCAGCCAGAGTGCCACCGTCAGCGTCATGATCAATCCGTTGATGATCTGGATGTGGGTCGGCGGCATCGTTATGGTGCTGGGCACCCTGCTGGCGGTCTCGCCGCAGCGCACCAACCAACGCAAGGAAGGGTGAGGAGCATGAACGCACTGATTGGCTTTTTAATCATGATCGCCGCTGTGGCCTGGGTGGTGGCGCCGCTCTTCCGCGCTCGTTCACCGCGAGCGTCCCGCTCCGGTGAAGCGGCTCACCTCGACCAGCCGGAGCTGCTCTTCAGAAAAAAAGTAGCGATGGAGATCATCCAGGACCTCCATTTTGATCATCAAACCGGCAAGTTGAGCCAGGAGGACCATGATCAGCTGGTCCGCGAGCAGGAGGAACAGCTCAAGGCGATAGAGTCCCGGCTGGCCGCCCGGCCGGAGGGCAAGAACAAAGGCCGCCGTTTGCCGGGGAAGCTGACGATCTGGATTCTCCTGGCCCTGGCCGTCCTGCCGGCGGCCGACAGCCTGGCCCAGAACGCCTCCTTTTCCGGGCGCCTTCTCGACGGCAGCCGTGACAGCAGTGCCGTCGCCGGCGCCCCGGTTATCCTGCAATTCTTCACCGCCGAGCATCCGCCCCGCAACCTGATGACGCAGACTACGGGCCGTGACGGCGCCTTCTCCTTTCACTTGACCGTAACGGATTCGGGCGCATCCTATATCGCCATGGTCGAACATCAGGGGGTGCGCTACTACAGCGGAGAGGCCGAGTTCAGCCATAACCGCGCGGTCCGGAATGATATCGTCCGCTTTGATTCGACCAGGGACAGCCGCGGGATTGTGGTGCTGATGCATCATATCATCCTCCAGGATCAAGGTGCGAGTCTCACGCTGCGCGAGACCCGCGTCCTCCGCAATCCGGGGAACAAGACCATCCTCAACGTCCTTACCGACGGCCACGAAACCGAGGCTCTGCTCAAGATCATCCTGCCGCCCTGGGCGCAGCACATCACACCGATGGCCGGGCAATTCGGCCCCGAGTTGAAGGTGCATGGCAATCTCATTTACGACACCGGAGTTTTTGAACCGGGGAACCGCCAGATCTCCTTTACCTATGATTTGCCCTGGCAGAAGGAACGCGCTCCGCTGGCCATTCAGATCGACCAGCCTACCCGCTCCCTCGATCTCTTCCTTCCGCAAACCGGGCTGCGGCTTGAAGGCAGCGGCGTCCAGGATCTCGGTCCCTTCACCATCCGCGGCACCACCTACCAGCGGTTCGGTGTCGAAAATGCCATGCCGGGAACCCGGCTGCAGCTGCAGGTGGTGCGGAATGCCCCGGCTGCAGTCGCCCTTCCCCCCTGGTTGACACTAGCGGCCACCGGCAGTCTTCTGATTTTAGGGGTCGGCCTGGCGCGTGCCTACACCGCCAGAAACAAAAAAGGTGCCAGGTGATCCGTTGCAAGGACATCCGCAAGGACTTTGGCGCCTTACGGGCTCTGCGCGGCGTCTCCTTCGAAATGGAAGCGGGCGGGCTGGCCGCTTTGCTCGGCGCCAATGGCGCGGGCAAGACCACCCTACTGCGGATCATCGCCGGCCTGACGCGCGCCTCCGCCGGCATGGTCGAGGTGGCGGGATTCCAGGTCCGTAAAACCCCGCAGGAGGTGCGCCGCTGCATCGGCGTGGTCAGCCATCAGACCTTACTCTATGAGGACCTCTCCGCCGAAGAGAATCTGTACTTTTACGGCCGGATGTATGGCGTCGCCGCACTGCCGCGGCGCATCGACGCTCTGCTGGAAATGATGGAGCTGCAGCCTCGGCGTCGCGATCTGGTGCGCACCTTCTCGCGCGGCATGCAGCAGCGCCTCGCCCTGGCCCGCGCCATGCTCCACCAGCCCAAGGTCCTGCTTCTCGACGAGCCCTTCACCGGCCTTGATGTTCACGCAACCGATCTGCTGACCCGGTTCATCGCCCGCGCCGGCGCGGATCGGGTGACCGTGCTGATGACCGTCCACGATCCCGATTATGCCCTGGCGCATGCGCAGCGGCTGTTGGTGCTGCACCGGGGCCGGCTGGTCATCGACCGCCCCGCAGTGCAAGTCGCAAAGGCGGACATCATCCAGCATTTGCGCGAGAACTAGTTCATGCAAGCCCTGGCACAATTATACACCATCCTCCGCAAGGACCTGCTGCAGGAACTGCGCGGCAAGGAGATCATCACCGCCATGCTCGTCTTTTCGCTGACCGTGGTGGTGATCTTTAACTTCGTTTTCGATCCCGGATCGACCGAGATGCGCGCCGCCGCCCCCGGCATTCTCTGGGTCGCCTTCGTTTTCGCCAGCAACCTCGGCCTCGCCCGTGCCTTTGCCCGCGAGCAGGAGAACGCGATGATGCAGGGTCTTCTGCTCTGTCCGGTCGACCGCAGCACCCTCTTCGCTGCCAAGGTCATCGGCAATGTGATCTTTATTACGGTGGTGGAGCTGATCACCCTGCCGGTGATGGTCGTTCTCTTTGACCTGGCGATCGGGAGCGTCTGGCCGCTGCTGATCGCCATCCTGCTGCTGGGCACTTTCGGCTTTGCGACGGTCGGCACCCTCTTTTCCGCGATCTCGGCCAACACCCGCTCGCGCGAAGTGATGCTGCCGATTATGCTCTTCCCGGTTTCCGTGCCGGTCATTCTCGCGGCGATCAAGAGCACCGCCGCCCTGCTGGACGGCCGCGGGGTTGTGGAGATCTGGCCCTGGCTGCGTCTGCTGATCGTTTTCGACGTGCTGTATTTCTTCGTCTGTTTTTTGCTCTATGAATATGTGGTGGAAGAGTAACAGCCGAACGCTGGTGCCGACCCGGTCTCAGTCGGGGCCAGCAAACACTCGCGCGCCCATCGGGGCTCGGCGTCCGGCGCCCACGGGTCCATTTCGCGCCCACCCAAGCTCAGCCGGGTGCCATAGGCGACGGCTGCTGGACTGAATTGGAACTTTGGTCAAAGGATTCCGGATGAAATCAATCAAACCTCTCTACCTCCTCCTCGCGGTTCTGACCTTCCTGCTGGTCGAAGGCGCCCTCTATATGGCCTTTCTCTACGCTCCGACCGAGCGCACCATGGGTGACGTACAGCGGATCTTTTACTTCCATGTCCCCTCTGCCTGGGTCGCCTTCCTCGCCTTTTTCGTGACCTGCATCGCCAGCATCGCCTTTCTTCGCACGGGCAAGGCCGCGTGGGACCGTCTGGCGGCCTCCTCGGCGGAGATCGGCGTCCTCTTCGTCTCCCTGGTCCTGATCACCGGTCCGCTCTGGGCCAAGCCGGTCTGGACCGTTTACTGGACCTGGGATCCGCGCCTGACCACCTCCCTGGTCCTCTGGCTCATCTATGTCACCTACCTGATGGTGCGCAGCTATACAGCCGATCCGCAGCGCGGAGCCCGGTTCGCTGCCGTATTTGGCATCATCGGTTTTCTCGACGTTCCGGTCGTCTACATGTCTATCCGCTGGTGGCGGACCCAGCACCCCGCGCCCGTTATGGGCGGTGGCGGTGGCCTGGCCCCGGAGATGTTCCGCACCCTGATGGCCGGCCTGCTGGCCTTCACTGTGCTTTACATCACCCTGCTACTGCTCTCCTACCGCATCAGCACACTCCAGCAGAAACTGCAAGCCCTTGAACCTAGCGCCTGAGGCTCTTCATGCAAAACCTAAATTTTCTCTTCGCTGCGTATTCCCTGATCTGGCTCGCCCTGTTTCTCTTTCTGCTGCGGCTGGCCAAAAAGGTGAGTCGGCTGGAGCAGGAACTCCGCCGCTTCGAGGACAAATGACCGGGAGGTAAGCTATGCTCGTGGTCCATGTGCATGTCCATGTCAAGCCGGAGCAGGTCGAGGCGTTCCGCCGGGCAACCCTCGAGAATGCCCGCTGCAGTGTGCTTGAGCCGGGCATTGCCCGCTTCGACGTGATTCAGCAGAACGATGACCCGTCGCGCTTCGTCCTGATCGAGGTTTATCGCACGCCGGAGGCCCCGGCGCAGCATAAGGAGACCGCCCACTACGCCGCCTGGCGCGATGCGGTCGCCGAAATGATGAGCGAACCCCGCACCAGTGTCAAGTATGTCAATCTTTTCCCCGATGATGCAGGCTGGTGAATGAATTTCGAGTTTGCCACAGCAGGGCGTATCCTCTTCGGCTCCGGGGTACTGCGACAGATCGGCCCCCTGGCAGCTGCAATGGGCCATAGCGCGCTGATCGTCAGCGGCCGTAACGACGAAGCCATGGAGACCCTGCAGCGTCCGCTGGATCCGTTGAAGGTGGTTATTTTTACAGTCACCGGCGAGCCTACGGTCGAGGTAATTCAGGCAGGCGTTGTGGCGGCAAAAAAAGCGGGTTCGGACCTGGTCATCGGCTTCGGCGGCGGCAGCGCCATCGATACTGGCAAGGCCATCGCGGCCATGGCAGCCAATCCCGGCGACCTGACCGACTATCTCGAGGTTATCGGCGCCGGCAAGACCATCAGTCAGTCTCCCTTGCCCTTCATCGCCATCCCGACCACAGCCGGCACCGGCGCTGAAGTCACCCGCAACGCGGTCATTGCCTCCCCCGAACATCGCGTCAAGGTCAGCCTGCGTTCCCCCCTGATGCTGCCGCGCCTCGCCCTGGTCGATCCGGAGCTGACCCTCTCCCTGCCGCCCGCGGTCACCGCCGCCACCGGCCTCGATGCCCTGACCCAGCTGATCGAACCGTTCACCTGCAATGCCCCCAACCCCTTGATCGACCCCCTCTGCGATGCCGGCATCCGCCGCGCCGCGGGCGCGCTCATGAGAGCCTGTAAAGAGGGGAGCAATCTGCAGGCGAGGGAGGAAATGGCTTTGGCGAGTTTATTCGGCGGCTTGGCTCTGGCCAACGCCCGGCTGGGCGCGGTGCACGGCATCGCCGGCCCCCTGGGCGGGATGTTCCATGCGCCGCACGGCGCTGTGTGTGCCGCGCTGCTGCCGCATGTCATGGCCACCAATATCCGCGTCCTGCGCGAACGCGCAGCGGAGAGTCCCGCCTTGCTGCGCTATGATCAAGTCGCCCAACTCCTAACCGGCAGCCCGGCAGCCCGCGCCGAAGAGGGTGCCGCCTGGATTGCGGATCTCTGCAAGCATCTCCAGATTCCCCCGCTGGCCGCTTACGGCATCGGCCGCGCCGATTTCCCCGAGCTGATCGAAAAATCGGCGCGGGCGAGCAGCATGAAAGGCAATCCCGTTCCACTCGGCGCGGATGAAATCGGCGCCCTGCTGGAGAGTGCCCTGTAATCCTCCTGCAACGACGCAGCCGGACACCCCTGTCGAAGCGATTTCGTGATAGAGGATCGTGCGTTTCAAGGGGTGATACCCTGCACCTCATTTCTGCTTGCTTTTCAGGCTGGTTTTTTCTATACTGAACAAATAAATCGGCGACAGGATCTTACTATGCCTTGAGAAATCCGGACGATCACTATCGCAGTTGGGGAGCATGACGGCCATGCCGGCCAGAATCGGTTTCGACAACGACACATATCTTGCGGAGCAATCCGCGGAAATTCTCCGCCGCATCGGACAATTCGGCGACAAGCTCTTTCTCGAATTCGGCGGCAAGCTGCTGTATGATTATCACGCCGCGCGGGTGCTCCCTGGATTCGATCCCAACGTCAAGATGCGGCTTCTGCAAAAGCTCGCCGACCAGGTCGACATCATCCTCTGCATCCATGCCGGCGATATCGAGCACAAAAAGATGCGCGCCGATTTCGGCATCTCCTATGATGCCGATGCCTTGAAACTCATCGATGATCTGCGCGAATGGGGCATCGAGGTGACCGCGGTGGTCATTACCCGCTTTGAAGAACAGCCGGCCGCCATCCAGTTTAAAAACAAGCTCGAGCGCCGCGGCATCGCCGTCTTCACCCACAAATTTACCAAGGGCTATCCCACCCATATCGAGATGATCGTCAGCGAGGAGGGGTACGGCGCCAACGCCTATATCCCGACCGCCAAACCCATCGTCGTCGTCACCGGCCCGGGACCGGGAAGCGGCAAACTCGCCACCGCCCTCTCCCAGCTCTACCATGAGCGCAAGCGCGGGATCCGCGCCGGTTATGCCAAATTCGAGACCTTCCCGATCTGGAACCTCCCGCTCAAACATCCGGTCAATGTAGCCTACGAAGCAGCGACCGCCGATCTGCGCGATTTCAACATGATCGATTCGCACCACCTCGAAGCCTACAACGAAAGGACCGTCAACTATAACCGCGATGTCGAGGCCTTCCCGCTGCTGCGCCGGATCATCGAAAAGATCACCGGCGAGCCGTGCCCTTACAAGTCGCCGACGGATATGGGCGTTAATCGGGCTGGTTTCGGGATCATTGATGACAGCGCTGTGCGCGAGGCGGCCGTGCAGGAGATCATCCGGCGCTATTTCCGCTACACCACAGAGTATGCTTTGGGGATGATGGACAAGGGAACCGTCGAACGGGCCGAACTGATCATGGAAGAGATCGGTGCACGGCCGGAGGACCGGCCGGTGGTGGTGCCTGCTCGTAGGGCAGCCGGAGAAGCCCAGCGCCGCGGCAAGGGGAATGAAGGCATTTTCTGCGGTGCTGCGGTGGAACTGCCTGACGGGACGATCATCACCGGCATGAATTCACCGCTGTTGCATTCCTCCGCCGCCCTGATCCTCAATGCCGCCAAACATCTGGCCGGCATTCCAGCCCGGATCGATCTCCTGCCCAAGAACATCATCGAATCGCTGAGCCATTTCAAACGGGACGTGCTCGAGAAGAAACGCCTCAGTCTCGATCTCGAAGAGACCCTGATCGCCCTCAGCATCAGCGGCGCCAACAATCCGGCCGCCCAGGCCGCCGTGGAAAAACTTAAGGAGCTGCGCGGCTGCGACGTCCACACCACCCATATTCCCGCCCCGGGCGATGAGGCCGGCCTGCGCAAACTCGGATTGAACCTGACCTGCGATCCCGACTTTGCCAGCCGCTATCTCTTCCTCAGCTGACAGGTCATTGCCCATTGCGGGTCAGGTTGCGCTGAGAGGACCGGGCGCATCACCCGGATTAGCCTATCACCCGATGTATTTATAGCCGACCCGATGGACGGTGAGAATGTGCCGCGGGTGCTCGGCGTCCTCCTCCAGCTTTTTGCGCAGCAGGAGCATATGGTTGTCGACCGTGCGGCTTGTGGGACTGGCCTCATACCCCCAGACCTCCGTCAGCAGCTGCTCCCTGGAGATGGTTTCGCCCTTGTGCTGGTGCAGGTACTTGAGAATCTCGAACTCCTTGTGGGTCAGCTCCACCTCCCCGGTGGCATCCTCGGCGTGATAGGAGGCAAAATCGAGGGTGAGCCGTCCCATCTGCACCGGAGCGGATTCGCCCTGACCGCCGGTGCGTCGCAGCACTGCCTTGACGCGCGCCAGCAGTTCGCGCACGCTGAAGGGCTTGGTGATGTAATCGTCGGCGCCGAGTTCGAGGCCGAGCACCTTGTCGATCTCCTGGCCGCGGGCGGTGAGCATGATCACCGGCGTGGTGTGCCGGGCCGCGCGCAGCTCGCGGCAGACATCGAGCCCCGATTTTTTCGGCAGCATGACATCGAGAATGATCAGATCGATCCCGGGCTCGAGCGCCCTTTTCAGTCCCTCCTCCCCATCTGCCGCCACCGCGACCGTATGGCCGTCGAATTCGAAATTGTCCCGCAGGCCGCGGGCCATCTCGGGCTCATCCTCAATAATCAGTATTTTTGCCACTGCGGAATCGGCTCCTTATGCTTGCGATGCGTTTTGCCGGACCGGGAAAACCAGAGTGAAGGTGCTGCCGCGGCCAAGCCGGCTCTCGACCAGGACGCGGCCGCCGTGCGCCGCCATGATATGCTCCACCAGCGCGAGTCCCAGCCCGCTGCCGCCGGTGCTGCGCACCAGGCTGCTCTCGACGCGGTAAAACTTTTCGAATATCCGCTGTTGCTCCGCCTCGGGGATGCCGATGCCGCGGTCCGTCACCGCCAGATGCAGCTCCCGGCCGCGCTGCTCCAGCTTGACCCGGATCTCCTTGACCTCGCCGCTGTACTTGACCGCATTGTCGATGAGGTTGACCAGCGCCAGTCCGGCCGCCTCGCGGTCCACCGCAACCCGCGGCAGCCCTGCCGCCAGTTCCTCCTGCAAAGAAAAGCCCTTTTGCTCGAGATGAAAGCGGTAGAGATCGAGGATGCCCGCCGCGATTTCGGTCAGATCTTCCTCCGCGAAATGATAGACCTTGCGCCCGGCCTCGATCCGCGAGAAATCGAGGATGTTGTTGATCAGCTGGGTCAGCCGCGCGCTTTCGTTCATGATGGTGCGGTAGTACTCCTTCCGGCGCGCCTCGTCCGGCACGCGATCGAGCTCGAGGGTCTCCGCGTACAAGCGGATGAGGGCGAGCGGCGTGCGCAGCTCGTGCGAGACATTGGCGACAAAATCGCTCTTCTGCCGGGCGAGCTGCACCTCCCGCACCATATTGCGGATCAGCAGGGTCACGCCGAGCAGCAGCACAACGTTGACGGCCGCGAGGAAAAGGAGATTGATCCGGGTCTGCCGGCCGGCGAGGGCGGTCAGGGTCATGCCGCGCAGCTTGATCTGCAGCTCGAGATCGGGGAGGATCCACAGCGGGGCCGTCTGCTCAAAATCAGCGGCGGCGAGCGTCTGCGAACCATAGAGAATCCCACCGCTGCGGCGGTTGCGAACAACGAAATCAAAGAGGCCGCGGCCGGTATCGCGCAGGCGCGCCGCCACGGTTTCCTCGACAAAGCGCCGCTGGTCCACCAGAAGGGCGGCGCAAAGCCCCTCCGCACCGGGCCGCGCGATCAGCGGCGTCAGCAGCAGGGTATAGCCTTGCGGCTGCCAGGGGATGGCGAGGGGACGGATATAGTTCTGCGCCGCCAGCGCGAACATGCGCGCAACCGGCTGGGAGGAATCGCTCAGGACCTTTTGCAGGGCGGCGGGATCGATGGCTGGAGCGGGAAGCGCGTCTACGGTGCCACGCGCAGCAGTGGTACTGTCCCTTGCGGCACGCGCGGCCGGGCCGCGCGCGGCGGCGGCGCGGACGCTGCGGCCCTCCTCGATGAGTGCCGCGGCGACGGCGGGATAGCGCGCAATGAACGCCGCGAGTTCGGCCTCGAGGCGGCGCTCATTCCCTGTGCTGGACTGGACCATGATGGCGAGGAGACTGGTCCAGGCATTCAGGCGGTCCCAGGCGTTCTGGTTGACCGAGAGGAGGATGCTGTCGAGCTGCTGCTGATAGATCGAGTGAATCAGCGCCTGCTGCCGGCTGCGCTGCAGGAGCTGCCAGGCGGTATATCCCAGCAGTGGCGCGACGATCAGCGGAATCAGCCAGTAGAGCAGTTTCCGGAACGGGGTCCTTTTCATGATCTCGTCCATTTCCTATTTGTCCCGCGGCCATCTACCCGGAAATTACCCAATACCGCGCCGAAAAACAAGCAGTAAATCAAATACGCCGGCACCAAGGGGATTCACTAAGGTAGTTACCTTCAAGTAATATTATTTTACCTAGATTGACCCCCTTCATAAGACACGACGCATGGAAAATGCTAATTACGTTTCACGTCTTCATAGAATTCTGGCTATAATCCTATTTTTTGGCTACAACCCGCAATTCTTCTTGTTTTTATGTAGAAAATTATTACATTAGTGTATCTCTTACTGGGAGCTATGCATTTTAAGAGTGGCGTTGATTGGGAGGCGTTATAGATAGATGAATGGCTCAGTCGCTTGATGTGACTGGGCCATTTTTTATTGGTTGTACTGATGCTCGCTGTGCTCTGAAGCAGATATCCACGGTGGCAGTCGATATGATCTATCGGTAGAACAATGCTTGTACAGAATAGTACATGGGAGGAACGATGAAATTTGACAAGTCCCCAGATTTTATTGCCAGCTGCCGAAACCTACATGACCGCGGTGGTGCCTACAAAAAGGCCGCTGATAAAGTACTTGTCATTCTGGCGAAAATGGATCATCCGGAGGCAGGCTTTCCATTGGAAGGATTAAGAATAACAAATAATGGAGAAAGTCGGATTAAACATTGTGTAAAATATGATTTGACAGAGTTTTGCAGATTGATAACCATACAGGATAATGGCTTGTGTTACTTAGCATTTGTCGGGACCCATGACGAAAGTGATGAATGGCTGGAAAAAAATAAGGGCATGACATTGGCGGTCGATAAGAACCGATCAATAAAACCTGTTTATCAAAGTTCGCAATTAGATAACAAGAACTATCGTATTCATTCCGAGTCAGATTGGTCCAACGGCCCATTGTATAAAAAAATATCCAAACATTACCTGAATCATATTACTAAAGACTTGAAATCAAGTTATATAAAAGCATTGGAAACGCTAACTTCGATTTCCAGCGATGAGGAAATCCTCGAGTTGGCTTTCGAAATCGAAGACGTCAAATTGCGGGATGTTATCTTCGATGTTTTTATCCATTTAAAAAACGGTAATATAGATGGCGCAAAAGACAGGATAGATTTATTCACGAATACATTGGTCACTCTGGAAAACTTGTCTTTGGACGATATCGAAAAAATCGTCGATGGAGAATATTCGATTAGTTTTCGCGAATATGAGGCTGAATTAATCAAGCAATACATGAAACTAGCCAATTTTCAGCAATGGATGCTCTTTCTCCATCCGGAACAACGCAAGATTGTCGAATTAGACTATGATGGACCGGCAAAATTATCTGGTGTAAGCGGCTCTGGCAAGACATGTGTGCTAATAAAACGTGCGTTACGATTAGCCAGAAAGTACCCCCAAGGGCAAATACTCATACTGACTTTGAATAAATCCCTCGCTGCGCTTATTAAAAATCTGGTTAATTACGCAGATGTTAAACCCGAGTTCGACAGTTGTAGGCAAAAATTGGCCTATTGAGAACAGATAACTTGAATAAAAATAGAAAATCGAGCTCTGAAAATCGCGAAATAGCGTAGGCACACGATAGTGCATTTAGTGCTTGACAATATAGCATAATATGCTTATATTGTAGGCATGTATATACGACAAATCACCCGCAAAAACAAAGACGGATCCAAAGTCACTTACGTCCAGCTGGCGCACAATGAACGTGATCCGGAAAAGGGTTGCGCAGTCGCCAAAATCCTCTATAATTTTGGACGTATCGATGAGCTGGACGTCGATCAGCTCAAGCGCTTGACCCGGAGTATTTCGCGATTTCTGTCGCCCGAAGATGCCCTGGAAACCAAAGCAGCCCTCGAGCTGGGCGCTAACAATCTGAAATTCAAGTCCTGCCGCAGCTATGGTGGCATCTATCTGTTGGCTGCCCTCTGGCAACAGCTGCAGCTTGAGAAGATCCTGGAAAAGGAGCTCAAACAAAGCAAGTACCAGATACCGGTCAGCAAGGCGGTGTTTGCCATGGTGGCCAACCGCTGTCTGGCCCCCTCCAGCAAACTAGCCATCACCGAGTGGATCGAGCGCGATGTCCACATCCCTGGTCTGGAAGCGGTTGATGTCCAGGTTCTCTACCGGGCTATGGATTATCTTCTCGAGCGGCAGGAAGAGCTGGAAAAAGAGATCTTCTGGTCGGTCTCCACACTGTTGAATCTGGAAGTCGACCTGCTGTTCTTTGATACCACCTCGACCTACTTTGAGACTGAAAGCCAAACCGATCTTAAAAAGCGCGGCTACTCCAAAGACAAACGCGCCGATCTGCCGCAAGTGGTGATCGGTCTGGCGGTCAATCGGGATGGCATCCCGGTCAAGCACTGGGTATTCCCCGGTAATACCGCCGATATGAGCACCATCGAGCAGGTCAAGAAGGACCTGGTGGGCTGGCAACTGGGCCGCTGCATCTTTGTCCACGATGCCGGGATGACCTCCGAGGACAATCTGCAGTATCTGCAACGAGCCGGTGGGCACTACATCGTCGGCCGCAAGCTGAAAAGCGGCGAGCCGGCTGCCGAGGCCGCCCTGGCCCATAAGGGGCCATATACCGCAATCAAAGAAAATCTCTCCGCCCGCGAAGTCTCTTTGGGAGGCGATGGCGAGAAACGCAAAAGACTGGTCCTGGTGCGCAACAGCGAAGAAGAGAAAAAACAGTTGCTCGTTCGCCAGCAGATCGTTGCGGCCATTGAAAGGAAGCTGGAAGAGATCAACAGCCGCAAAGGCCAGGCGCATACCAAAGCCACCTGTGCGCTCAAGTCACACGCGGTCTATGGCAAATATGTAAAAGAACTTCAGGATGGCCGGCTCAAACTCGACAAAGGCAAGGTGGCCGATGAGAGCCGTTATGATGGCAAATTCCTGATCGAAACCAGTGACGACACCTTGTCACTGGAAGATATTGTCCTGGGGTACAAACAACTCAACGATGTGGAGCAGGCATTTCGGACCCTGAAAACGACCCTGGAATTACGGCCCAACTACCACAGCAAAGACGAACGGATCCGCTGCCATATCTTTCTTTGCTTTCTGGCGCTGGTCCTGGCCCGGATAGCCGAGCTGAAAACCGGAGTCTCCTGGAGCTCAGTCCGCCAGGAGATGAGCCGGTTGCAGATGGGTCAATTCACTGTCGATCAGAAGACAGTATCGCAATTGACCGAGCTTACCCAGCAGCAGAAATTCATCCTCAAGCAGCTTGCCATCAAGGAACCGGTTGCTATTTTAGACATACAGTAGGTCCGATTCTGTAGTAACACGACACCATCTGGAAAAGAATGTCTATCTTGCTGTATAATAGGGCTTAATCCCTATCTTTTTTACCCTACAACTGTCGAACTTCGGTTAAACAAGCACGCGAAAATATTACTATCAAATCCTTCTGGGAATTGTGTCAGGATGAACTGCGAAAATTCGAAAAAGCTGATTTTAATAAAAAATACAACGATGTTACCTGGAAAAATAATGAACACATCTCCGAGATATGGAGAGAATATTATCAGTGCGAAAACAATAATCAAGATGCGAAAGTACTCTTCGATATACATAAATCATTGCTAGCCAGAGGGATCTATCCATCCGAATATTTATATCAGGAATTCGATTATATTCGAAGTGCTTTTCCACCGCATCTCAGAAAGGCATACATTTCAATGAGACGACGTGGAAGAGCAATAAATTTTGATGAGAAGTATAGAACAAAAATACTTGAGGGCTTGGCTTGTTGGGAAGATAAAATGAACTTTGTCGGAATCGTCGATTATATCGGTCTCGCTACAGCCTTATATCAACATCTCGATGATATTAAACCTAAGTATCGTTGCATCCTGATCGATGAGGTGCAAGATTTTGGAAAAATCGAGCTGGAAATCATCCGACAACTGGTCGAACCAGGAGAAAACGATTTATTCCTGTGTGGTGATCATGCCCAGCAAGTGTACACAAAATATCATAATCCGATTGAGGCAGGTATATCCATCTCAGGTAGGTCCAACATCATTCGCAAAAATTATCGGAACAGTCGCGAAATTCTTCAAGCGGCTTATAATTTATTTTACAATAATTTAGGGATGGATATGGTTGATGATGAACTCCTGGATGGAGTACTGGATCCTGAATATGCCAATTTTTCATCCCCATTACCTTTAATCCTATTTTCACCGACACTTCCAGAAGAATTCGCCTTTTGCTTTAACTACATCAATTATATGATAGAGGGTTCGAACGAAAAAACGTGCATCGCACTTTGTGGATACAGTCTGCTGGAGGTTAAAAAAATAGGAGAAGAAATCAACTTGCCCGTTTTAGATGGATCAATTAGTATTGATGATGGGAATATCTTTTTGTCAGATCTGGAACAAACGAAGGGATTTGAGTTTGATCGCATTTGCATTATCAATTGCACTGCTGGGACTATTCCAAAATCAGGAACCCCGCCCGAAGAATACTACCGTGAACTATGCAAACTATATGTTACCATGACTCGGGCAAAAAGGGAACTCATAATTTCTTACTCCTCCAAAATTTCACCGTTCTTTGGAGAGAACAATCAGGATTTTCAATATTCACGTTGGGATGCTCATGAAAAAAATAATCGTATAAATGAATTCGAATTACCGATGCCATCAGGTCAAATCTTCTATAGAAAGTCACTGCTTGATAAAACCGGTGAAAAGTTTCTCTATTGCCGTGAAGCTCTTGGTATTCCAACTGAAGTACAAAATAAAATGTTGGAAAGAATAACTGGAGTGAATAAGATGCAGGGGAGAAAAATCTTGGAGTGGGCCTCGATCCGTAAAGCGCTTGCTGACAAAACGAACAGACTCTACCTGGTGCAGGCCTTTGGTCAGAAAACATTTCAGGATTTTGAGACCTTTTTTAACAGGTTTTAAGGCATGAATATTCATTTGCTTTTCCGCAAAATATGACTATATTGTTTTCGCCGGCAAGTTTGCCGGCGAAAACAAGGAGTATATATGTACCAGGATCCCATCCTTCAAAATCTGCCAGTCCCCCCGAATGCTGATGCCCTGACCGCATTCGGCTTCCGTTTCGGCGACAAAGGTACCCACACCAGCCGCACTATCATGCTGCACGAACTCGAGTCGCTGCTCCAATCCTGCCCCAAAGAATCAACCCGAATTGAATACGATCAGGCGATCATCGCGCAAAACTGCCTCGGCAAGCAGACCGTCGCCAGCCGGGAGCTCTCCGCCCAGCGCCTGCGCGAACTCTATGCCCTGGACCCCACAGTTCCCCTCTTCCGCCTGATGAGAAGCTTCTGGAACCTTGACGATAAAAGCAAACCTCTCCTTGCCCTTTTCACCGCCCTGGCTCGCGACCCGCTGCTGCGCCTGACTGCGGAAGCCATCCTCGACTTGACCCCGGGACACGAATTGAGCCGGCAAAAATTCACCACCGCGCTCACTGCAACTCTGCACTCGCGGCTTAATGAAGCTACTATTGATAAAGTGCTGCGCAATGCCGCCTCGTCCTGGACCCAGTCCGGCCACCTGACCGGCCGCATGCACAAGGTGCGCAAACGCGTGGAGCCGTCCATCGCGGCCGTGGCCTGGGCCCTGCTCCTCGGCTTTCTCCTCGGCCATCGCGGCGCAGCACTCCTGCATACCCTGTGGGCACAGCTGCTCGATCTCGGCGAGGGCCGCATCCTGGAGCTGGCCGTCGACGCCAAAAGAATGGGACTGCTGGAGATGAGCCAGGCGGGCGGTGTGATGATGATATCTTTCAACACTCTTTTGACAGAAGAGGAAAGGCGGCTGGCTTATGGGACGCATTGAAAATCTCGTCGCCAAATATAAAAATCATATCGCCACACCCTGGCAGAAAAATCTTGCCGGCGACCAGAAAACCATCTTTGTCGTCTATCCTCCGGCCGAGGAACGCCGCCTCCGCGCCAAGTTGCAGCTTTTCGAGATCGCCACGGTGCGCACCGGCCACAAATGGAGATCCTTTGATTTCACCCACACCTTTGCCGAATGGATGACCCGTGTCGAATACAAGGAGATCTATTTCGAGGAGCCGGATTCGATTTCCATGAAGCTGCACAGCGACTTTCTGCGCTACGCGGCCGATCAACTTGCCGCCAGCCTCACCGCCGACGAGGTCGATGAGAACACTGTCGTCGCCGTCCATGGCGTGGCCAGCCTCTACGGCCTGGCCAAGGTCTCCCTGGTGCTGAAAGAGGTGGTGCGGGAGATCCGCGGCCGGCTGGTGCTCTTTTTCCCAGGCGAATATGAGAACAACAATTATCGCCTGCTGGACGCGCGCGATAACTGGAATTACCTGGCTGTGCCAATCACCTTTCAGGATGAGATGGACGCCTGAGGCTGCTGATATTGAACACGAACGTCAGAATAAAATCAGTCTGATATCAGTATCTAAAGCCGTGGAAGCCAAAGTGAATATTTTTTGAAATGGAGCGGATGGATGAAGAACAGGGAGCTTTTCGTACGGGATCCTCTTGCAGTCAAGCTGCTGAACGACGGCGTGGCGGCGGTCAACGAAGGCCGTACCGAAAAGGAGGAGGCAACCCTTCGTTTTGAGCTGGAACATTTCGTCTGCGAAGGACAATATCGAAGCGGAATGATCCGCATCCTGGAATCCTGCCTCAGCCATGCGGATGCCACAGTGCAGCCCGCCGCCTGGGTGAGCGGATTTTTCGGCAGCGGCAAGTCGCATTTGCTGAAAATGCTGCGCCACCTCTGGGTCAACACGACTTTTACAGCGGACGGCGCCACGGCGCGCGGACTGGCGCACCTGCCGGTCGAGGTCACCGATCTGCTCAAAGAATTGGACACGCTCAGCCGTCGTGCTGGCGGCCTTCACGCCGCGGCCGGCACGCTCCCCTCCGGCGGCGGTGAAAGCGTCCGCCTCGCCATCCTCGGCATCCTCTTTCGCTCCATGGGACTGCCGACCTCCTACCCCCAGGCCCGTTTCTGGCTCTGGCTTAAAAAGAACAACATTTTTGAGCAGATCTCCGCGGAAGTGGAAAAATCCGGCAAGAGCCTGCTGACCGAGCTGGATGATCTCTACGTCAGCCCGGTCATCGCCAAAGCGCTGGAAAAGGTCTATCCCGATTTCGCGCCCAGCGCGCGCGAGGTACGTTCCATCCTCAAGAACCAGTTCCCGGTCGTCCAGGATATCTCCACCGCCGATTTCATCCAGACTATCCGCCAGGTGCTGCCCCGCAACGGCCAGCTCCCCCTGACCGTTCTGGTGCTGGACGAGGTGCAGCTCTTCATCGGCGACAGCACCCAGCGCTCCACCGAAGTGCAGGAGGTGGCCGAAGCGCTGTGCAAGCAGCTCGACAGCCGGCTGCTGCTGATCGGCTCCGGCCAGACCGCCCTGGCCGGCAGCGTGCCCCTGCTGCAGCGCCTCCGCGACCGCTTTACCATCGCCGTCGAACTCTCCGATACCGATGTCGAAACCGTGACCCGCCGCGTCGTGTTGGCGAAAAAAGCCGACAAGCGCAAGACGGTCGAGCAGCTCTACACCACCCATGCCGGCGAGATCGATCGTCATCTGATCGGCACCCGTATCGGCCCGAAAAGCGAAGACCGCACCACCATCGTGGACGACTATCCCTTGCTGCCGGTGCGCCGCCGTTTCTGGGAGAGCGTGCTCCGCGCCGTGGATATCCCCGGCACCGCCAGCCAGTTGCGCACCCAGCTCCGCGTGGTCTACGACGCGGTGCGCGAAATCGGCGACAAGCCGGTGGGTACGGTCACGCCGGCGGATTTTATTTTCGACGAACAGCGCGCCAACATGCTCCAGTCCGGTGTGCTGCTGCGCGAGATCGATGAGACCATTCAGGGACTGGATGACGGCAGTGCGGACGGCCGCCTGGCCAAACGCCTCTGCAGTCTGATCTTTCTCATCCGCAAGCTGCCGCGCGAGCAGGTCGCCGATATCGGTGTGCGCGCCACTCCCGAGATGCTCGCCGATCTGCTCATCGAAGATCTGGGCGGCGACGGCGCCGCCCTACGCCAGCGCATTCCCGTGATTCTGGATAGACTGACCGAACAGGGCAAGCTGATCAGGCTGGACGACGAATACAGCCTGCAGACGCGCGAGAGCGCTGAATGGGACCGCGAGTTCCGCAACCGCCAGACCCGCATAGCCGGCGACCTCACCTGGCTTTCACAAAAACGTACCACGCTGCTTGGCGAAGCTTGCGACAAGCTGCTCAGCGCGCAAAAGCTGCTGCACGGCAAGAGCCGATACCCGCGCAAGCTGCTGATCCACTATGGCCCCGAACGGCCCTCGGCGCAGGGCCATGAAATTCCGGTGTGGATCCGCGACGGCTGGGGCGAAAGCGAAAAGAGTGTCGTCGACGACAGCCGCGCCGACGGCGCCGACAGTCCGATCATCTATGTCTACATTCCCAAGGCCTCGGCCGATGATCTGAAAAAGGCGCTGATCGACCATGAGGCGGCGCAGCGTACCCTCGAATTCAAGGGCACGCCCAGCACCGAGGAGGGCCGTGATGCGCGCGACGCCATGGCCACGCGCCTCTCCGCCGCGGCGGATGGCCGCAGACGCATGGTCGAGGAGGTCGTCAACAACGCCAGGGTCTTTCAGGGCGGCGGCAACGAGCGCCTCGAACTCGATCTGGTCGAAAAAGTGCGCCACGCCGCCGAAGCCTCTATGGACCGCCTCTTCCCCCGCTTCCACGCGGCCGACGATGCGCGCTGGCCCACAGTGATCACCCGGGCGAAGAACGGCGACGAGGCGGCGCTGCAAGCCATCGGCTGGCATGACGCAGCGCAAAAGCATCCGGTCTGCGCCGCCATCCTCGACTGCATCGGCGCCGGTAAGTCGGGACGCGAGATCCGAGGAGAATTCGAGGATGCGCCCTGCGGCTGGCCGCGCGACGCCATCGATGCGGCGCTGATGGTCCTGCACACCGGCGGCCATCTCCGCGCCAATTACAAGGGGGAATTGCTTGCCATCGGACATCTGGATCAGAATCGCATCCCCATGGCTGATTTTCGCGTCGAAAGCGCCACGTTGAGCGCGCAGGAACGCATCAGACTGCGCGGTCTCTATCAGCTTGCCGGCATCCACTGCAAATCCGGTGAGGAGGGCGCCAAGGCAGCCGATTTTCTGCTCCATCTCTCCGATCTGGCGCAGCGCAGCGGGGGCGAACCGCCCCTGCCGGAACGGCCGTCGCGCGCTCATATCGAATCCATCCGCACCATGGCGGGCAATGAGCAGCTCCAGGCCATTCTGGCCCGGTCCGCTGAACTGCAAAACAACCTCAGCGCATGGTCCAGCCTGGCCGATCTGGCGGAACAGCGCATGACAGCCTGGCTCGGCGTGCAGCGCCTCATCGCCCATGGCAGCGATCTCGACCTGCGCGAGATCGAGGGACAGCTCGAGGCGATCCGCACAGAACGCCGCCTGCTGGAGCCGCAGAATCCGCTGCAGACGCTGCGCCAGCAGCTTCTCGATCGGCTGCGCAAGGCGCTCAGGGAACAGCACGAGGCGTACCGGGTGCAGCACGACGAACTTTTACGGCAGCTCGCGCAAAATGCAGAGTGGCAAAAACTGACGCCGGAGCAGCAAAAGCAGATTCTGCGCGACAACGGACTGGCCGATATCCCCGATATCGAAACCGGCGACGAAACCGGGTTGTTGAAGAGCCTCGATGCCATCTCCCTGTCGAGCTGGAAGACGCGCATTCAGGCGCTGCCGCAGCAATTTTCCGCCGCCCTGCTGGCGGCCGCCCGGCTTTTGCAGCCTAAAACCCGCACTATCCGGCTGGCCAGCTCGACCCTGGCCACGCCTGAGGATGTGAAGCGCTGGCTGGACGAGACCGAGCAGGAGTTGATGCAGCAGATCCGACAAGGACCGATATTGATCTCCTGAGACCGGCCCGTGCTGATGAATAGATACTCAACGGAAAGAAGCCGCTACGCCATGCCATCCATTACTTCTGAACAACGCCGAAAGCTGGAAAACACCGTCATCCAGGCGCGCGAGGTCGCCGAAGAGGGCGCCCGGCTCGCGTTGGAATCGCTGGCCGTGCACGAGGCCAAACCCTACAATCACATGAACGAGGAGCAGCGCCGGCTGCGCACCCACTTGCGCGCCCGCGGCCGTCAGCTCGGCGACGCACTAACAGGCCGGGCCATGCCGCATCTGATCAGCGCCTGCGCCTATGAACACTGGCACCGCATGCTCTTTGCCCGCTGCCTGGCTGAAAACCATCTGCTGCTCCACCCCGAGATGGGCGTGGCCATCACCCTGGAAGAGTGCGAGGAGCTGGCCAAGCAGGGTTCTGGCGACAAATGGCAGCTGGCCAGTCTGCTGGCGCAGCACATGCTGCCGCAGATCTTTCGGCCCGATGATCCGCTGCTGCAGGTGCCGCTGCCGCGTGAGTTTCAGTTAAAGCTGGAGCAGCTGCTTGCGGGCTTGAATGCGGAGATTTTCCAGGCCAATGACGCCATCGGCTGGGTCTACCAGTTCTGGCAGACCAAACGCAAGCAGGAGGTGAACGAGAGCAACGACAAGGTCGGCGCGGACGAACTGCCTTCCGTGACCCAGCTCTTCACCGAGGATTACATGGTCGATTTCATGCTCGACAACACCCTCGGTGCCTGGTGGGCAAGTCGGCATTTGACGCAAAGTGACCTGCAATCCGGCCGCAGCGAGGCGGAGCTGCGGCAAAAAGCGGCTCTTCCCGGCATGCCGTTGAATTATTTGCGATTTATTCCCGTAGCCAGAGCTTCCAGCTCTGGTGAAATAGTTCCCGGAGCTGGAAGCTCCGGGCTACCACCGTCTGCCATAGCCAGAGCTTATGACGTAGCCAAAGTTTCCAGCTCTGGTGAAATAGTTTCCGGAGCTAGAAGCTCCGGCTACATGTCCTCCCCAGACTGGTCCACGCTGAAAATTCGCCACGGCGACAAACTGCCCCACTGGACCTGCCAACAGGCTATTTACCACATCTCCTTCCGATTGGCCGATTCACTGCCGCAATCCAGACTTGATGAATGGAGAGAAGAACGCCTGAATATCGTCAAGACCGCCGAGCAATTAGGGCGAGAACTGTCCGAAGATGAGCAGAGGCGGCTCAACGACCTGTACTCAAAAAAAATCGAATCTTTTCTGGATGCAGGACACGGCGCCTGTTATTTGAAAAAACCGGAGATTGCGGAACTGGTCAAAAACGCGCTGCAGCATTTTGATGGCGAGCGCTATCGTCTTCACGCCTGGTGCATCATGCCCAATCATGTGCATGTGATTGTGGAAACGCAGCCGGGATGCGCCCTTGAAAAAATTACCCACAGCTGGAAATCGTTCACCTCCAATAAAGCCAATGAACTGCTGCAACGCAGCGGCGCGTTCTGGCAGCATGAATCGTATGACCATATCATTCGCACGGAAAAAGAGTACCATTCTCAGGTAGAATATGTTTGGCGGAATCCGGATAAAGCAGGGATCATGGCGTTGCGTTGGCGAGTAGAGAATCCAGAGTTGGAAGCTCCGTCTACTATGCAAAATCCGGTTACAATTCCGGAGCTGGAAGCTCCGGCTACGACGGGAGCTCCGGCTACGACCGAGGCTTCGGCTACGGCCTGGGCACCCATGGCCGGCGATTTCTCGCAGTGGCCGCAGGCTGCCGCGGAGCTGAAATGCCTGGATCCCTGCTGCGGTTCCGGCCATTTTCTGGTTGCGCTTTTTGACCGGCTGGTGGCCATGCGCATGGATGAAGAAGAGCTTGACAAGTCCGCGGCGGCGCACGCGGTGCTGCGCGATAACCTCTACGGCCTGGAGATCGATCCGCGCTGCACCCAGCTGGCGGCGTTCAATCTCGCCCTGGCCGCCTGGAAGCTCGCTCCGGATGCGGTAACGCAGCCCCTGCCGCAGCTGAACATCGCCTGCTGCGGGCTCGAGATCGGCGTCTCACAGGCGGAGTGGAAAGCCCTGGCGCCGCAGCACGGCTATTTAATGAATGAGCTGTACAAACTTTTTGACAACGCCGTCACCTATGGCAGCCTGATCGATCCGCGGCAGCAGGTTAAGACGTTTCACAAAGATGATCTCGGCGCAGTGACGGCGCTGGTGGAGCAAGGCCTGGAGGCGGCCGGCGGCCGCGATTACGGCGCCGAAGAGCTGGGCGTGACCGCCAGGGGGTTAACCACCGCTTACCGCCTTCTCGGCGAGCGCTACCATCTGGTGGCTACCAATGTGCCCTATCTGGCGCGCGGCAAGCAGGACGAGGTGCTGCGGACTTTTATTGAGACCCATTATCCGGCGGCCAAACAGGATCTGGCCACAGCCTTTGTCGAGCGCTGCCGCGATTTCTGTCTCCCCGGCGGAACCGCGACTCTGGTGACCCCGCAGAACTGGCTCTTTCTCGGCTCTTACGCCAAACTGCGGGAAAAGTTGCTCAAGCAGGTGCAGTGGGACTGGGTGGCGAAACTCGGCGAAGGGGGTTTTCAGAGTTCCCAAGCTGCGGGTGCTTTTACTGCAATGTTTTCCCTGACCAATCGTCTGGCGGAGGAGACGCATGAGCTGGCGGGGCTGGATGTCTCGGCCGGCAGGAACGCGGCCGACAAGGCGCAGAGGCTGCTGGCGGAGGAGGTGATCTGCGTCAGCCAGGCGGGGCAGTTGGGGAATCCGGATGCGCGTGTGACATTAGAAATAGTCTCAAATCTTTTACTACTTCAGAATTATGGCAGTGCATACCAAGGAATATCGCCAGCTGATTTTCCTCATTATGGAAGATATTTTTGGGAGATTTGTAACTTATCGGGTGATTTTAAATTTTGGCAAAGTACTGTAGAAAGTACCATATATTTTGGAGGTCGACAACTTGTTCTCTGGATGAATCACGATTTTAGGAAAGCAGTTGATAGTGGTAATGCGTATATTAGAGGTTCTTCAGGATGGGGCAAGACTGGAATAGCCATTAGTGCGATGAGAGAATTGCATTGCACTCTATACACAGGTGAACCAACGGATACAAATGTCGTTGCGCTTGTTACTGCAGATAATAAACATCTCCCCGCCATCTGGTGCTTTTGCTCCTCGCCGGAATACAGTAAAGAAGTGCGCAAGATCGACCAGAAGCTCAACGTCACGAATGCCACCCTGGTCAAAGTTCCTTTTGACCTGGAGCGCTGGCAAAAAGTTGCGGCCGAGCGCTATCCCGACGGCCTGCCCGAACCCTACAGCAACGACCCCACCCAGTGGCTCTTTCACGGCCATCCGTTCCTGCGCGTCGCCGAGCCGGAAGCGGTAGCCGGAGCTTCCAGCTCCGGCGCTGGAGCTGGAAGCTCCAGCCTACTGCAGGTCGCCGTCGCCCGGCTCATGGGCTATCGCTGGCCCGCCGAACTCGACCCGGCCATGCGCCTTTCTCAGGAATCGCGCCGGCTGGTGCAGCAGTGCGAGGAGCTGCTCCCTCTGGCCGACGAAGACGGTATCGCCTGCATTCCCTCGGTCCGTGGCGAAGAGCCCGCGGTCGAACGCCTGCGGCTGCTGCTGAAAAAAGCCTTTGGCGCAGCCTGGAACGAAAACAGCGAGCGCGAACTCGTCCGCGCCGCCCTGGCTGGCGCCGGCAAAGCGCCCGCTTCTACCGCCGCCATCCCTTCACTGGACGCCTGGCTGCGCGATGAATTCTTTGAGCAGCACTGCAAGCTTTTTCACCACCGTCCTTTCATCTGGCACATCTGGGACGGCCGCCGCCGCGACGGCTTCCACGCCCTGATCAACTATCACAAACTGGCTGAGGGCGAGGGCCGGGGCAGAAAGATGCTGGAGAACCTGACCTACAGCTATCTCGGCGACTGGATCAACCGGCAAAAGGACGGCGTGCGCCGCGGTGAGTCCGGCGCCGACGACCGCCTGGCCGCGGCCACAGAGCTGCAGAACCGGCTCATAAAAATCCTCGCGGGCGAACCGCCGTTTGATATTTTCGTGCGCTGGAAGCCGCTGTCGCAGCAGCCCATCGGCTGGGAGCCGGACATCAACGACGGCGTGCGTCTCAACATCCGGCCTTTCCTGGCCAGCGATCTGCCCAACGGCCGCAAAGGTGCGGGCATCCTGCGCTGGCAGCCGAATATCAAATGGGAAAAAGACCGCGGCAGGGAGCCGCTGCGGCCGCAGGAGGAATACCCCTGGTTCTGGGAAAACGGCGTTTTCACCGGCAACCGCGTCAATGAGGTGCATCTGACCATTCGGCAAAAGCGGGCAGCGCGGGAAAAAGTGTCACTGTAAATAATTTTAAAGATGGTAATGCCAATGGATGGAAATAATCTCTACATATTTATTGATGAAGGAGGGAACCTCGATTTTTCAAACACAGGAACAGCCTATTTTACACTCACAGCGTTATCACGAATACGGCCATTTTCGACGAATTTGCCGTTGCTGAATCTCAAGTACGATTTGTGGGAGGAAGGGATTGATTTTGAATATTTCCATGCAACCACTGACTCTCAGCGTACTCGTGATAGAGTCTTTGAGATTCTCGCTACTCAGTTACAGGAATTCAATATAGACTCCATCATTGTGGATAAAAGAAAAACAAATCCATCATTGCGAGAACATCACTTGTTTTACCAGAAAGTATTCCAAATACTCCTGAATTATATTTTTCATCGTTATCGGGGAAGATTCAGCAGAATATTTATCTTGACCGATGAGATCCCAGTCAATAAGAAAAAGTCAGAAGTACAAAAAGCGATAAAAACATTTATAGCCAGCTATGCTGGAAAAGTGAAAGGTTTTTATACGATCCAACATTATTCGTCCAAATCTGATTTAAATCTTCAGATTGTTGATTATTTTAATTGGGCTATTTTTCGCAAGTGGGAGCGGAAGGATGAACGAAGCTATAGATTGATTCGAGGCGCTGTAGCAAGCGAATTTGATGTTTTTGCAAGCGGAAAGACATTGTACTATTAAAAAGTGACCGCTCTGACTATCCGAAGAAGAACCCCTTGGGTTCTTATCATCAGAGCGGAACCTTTTACACCGTGTATTGAAATATATCTTAATAAATGCAGAAAAGCAACAAAAAAGAGAAGCACTTATTTTTTCCAAAATTACTTAAAAAGTGATCTGGTTGTAATAAAACAACCTAATTGAATAATAATCATTATGATAATTTTTTATCAACAAAAAACAATTAGTTGCAATTAACGTCAAATATTAATTCATTGCAAAATACTGTTAAATATTGTGATAAACCAGGTCGGTCTTGAGCAAATTAGTTGTAATTAGTTGCAATTAGTTGCAAAAGCCTTTACTTTCAGTGGGTAACATTTCCCCATGCGCAAGAGCTCCGCATCAAAGGCTGTAGGCTGAAATGGTTGCCCTGAATAAAAAAAAGGCCCTTGCGGGCCCCGAAGGTTTGCACCTTCCACCTCCAGAAACTGGATTGATCAAATATGCAAAATTTGGAGTACAATGTCAAGAATTAATCTGCTGTTTTTAATAGATGTTTATAATAATATTAAGTCATTATGCGCGCTAATTTGAAGAGATAAACAAAAGACTGGAAACAAATGTCTGTCCTGACATCCCACACCACCCTGCTCGAGGCCGTGCGCAAGTCGCTGGAACAGGCCGGTCGCTCTGCGCCCGGCGACGCTGTCGCCCCGGCCGCTCTGCTCTGGTGCGATCCGGAGGGCGAATGGACGGCTTGTGCCTCCCTGCTTTTTCCCTATCTGCCCCAGCTCTATATCCTGGGCAAGTATGACCCGGAAAAGCGCACCGGTCCCGCTATCTGGCTGCGCTGCGTTGTGGATCGCACGCTGGAGGACTCGAGTCTGCCGGCTGACCAGACGCCGATCCTCTACCTGCCTGGGGTCAGCCGCCAGACCCTGCGCGCCGGCGAAGCGTGTCCCGATGCACTCAAACCCCTGGTGGAGCTGCAGTATCGCGGCGCGGTCTGGATGCAGCGCAACGGCCGCGACTGGTCCGTGGAGGCCTTTATGGTCTCCGAAGAGGGCCTGGGCCTCGAACTCAGCCGCGATCGCCAAACCCGTCAGGCGATGCTGGGCGCCCTGGAACATCTGGCCATCACTCCGCTCTCCCGCCTTGCCGGCAAGAAACTGGAAGCCGAGGATTTCGACAAACTCATGGTTCTGGATACACCGCGCGATCTCCTGACCTGGCTCGAACAGCCGCAGAAAATCCGTGAATCCTGGGATGCCTCCCGGTGGACCGCTTTTTGTTCGCGCTGCAGAGTCGATTATGGTTTTGATCCGGAAAAAGAGGGTGCACTGGCCGCGGCGGAAAAACTGGGACTACAGGCCGAGGAGAGCTGGCGCGGTGTCTGGCAGCGCGTCAAGGAAGCCCCCGGCTTGTACAGCAACCTGTACACGCAGCTGCGCCGCGCCAAACCGGCCGGACAGCTCCTCTTCGACAAGGAACCGTGGCCGGATGAAAATGAAAAGGAAGAGAACAGCCTTCGTCAGGCCTTGCTGGCCATGAGCAGCTTGAATGAAGAACAGACACGTCAGCAGATCACCTCACTGGAGGAGCAACACAGCATCCGGCGTTCGTGGATCTGGGCACAGTTGGGTGAAGCGAATCTGGCGCTGACCCTGCACCATCTGGTGCTTCTGTCCCGGGAGACGGCCACAGTGATCGGCGGCGCCACACCGGACGAAATGGCCCGGGGCTATATGGAAAGCGGTCAATCCGCCGATCGCGCGGTCTGGCAGGCGATGACCGCGGTTACCAGCGGTGAAGACCGGAAAGCGGTGGCCGCCGCCATTCGCGCGCTCTATCTGCCCTGGCTGGAAAAATGCGCCGCCCATTTCCAGAAAGTGGTTCAATCTCATCCACTCCCCTTCGCAGCACCGGCGGTTACCAGCGAGAAGAGCTGCTGGCTCTTTTGCGATGGACTGCGTTTCGATCTCGCCCTGCGTTTGCAGGAGCTGCTGCAGGGGCGGGACTGTACCGTCGCATTGACCAGTCGTTGGTCCGCCTTGCCCACGGTGACCGCCACAGCCAAGCCGGCGGTCTCGCCCGTCGCTGCGGCTTTAATTGGCAAGGGCATGGACGAAGAGTTCAATCCCGTTTTCACCGCCTCCGGGCAAGCCTTGAATCATGAACGTTTTAAAAAGGCGCTGACGGAACAAGGGATTCAGTTCCTCGAGAATGGCGAGACCGGCGAACCCGGGTCCGCCTCCTCCGCATGGACCGAATGGGGACAATTCGACCGGCTCGGCCATGATCTTGGCGCCGTCATGGCCCATCACATCGAGGAACAGCTTGCATTGTTGGCCGGACGCATCCAGGAGTTGCTTCGGGCCGGCTGGGAGCGCATCCACCTGGTTACCGATCACGGCTGGCTGCTGGTTCCTGGCGGTTTTCCCAAAGTGGATCTGCCCAAATATCTGGTCGCCAGCCGCTGGGCGCGTTGTGCGGCCGTCAGGGAGAGCGCGCATGTGGAGATGCCCACCGCGCCCTGGCACTGGAACAACAATGAGCACTTTGCCTATGCGCCGGATATCCACTGCTTTGGAAAAGGACACGAGTACGCCCATGGCGGAATAAGCCTGCAGGAGTGCCTGATTCCGGAGATGACCATTCAGGGCGTCTGCAGCAGCGCGCCTAAAACCGTCGCCATCAGAAGCGTGCAATGGACGGGCATGAGGTGTCGGGTGCAGATCGATCCGGTGCAGGATGTTCAGGCCGATTTGCGCACCAAGCCCAATGATCCCGCTTCATCCATCACCACCGCGAAAGAGTTCGATCCACAGGGCAGCGTCGCGCTGCTGGTGCCGGACGATAATCTGGATGGCACTGTAGTGAGTCTGGTGATCAGCGACCAGGCCGGGGTCCTCCTGGCCAAACAAATTACTACGGTTGGAGGAAAAGAGTAGCATGGAACTCGATGTATTGGATCAAAAAGCCGCAGCCGCCTTTGATGGCTATCTGGTGCGCAAGGACCTGGTGCGCAAGTACAGCCGCCAGTACCCGGTGCCGACCTATGTGGTCGAGTTCCTCCTGGGACGCTATTGCGCCACGGTGAATGAACATGAAATCGAAGAGGGATTGCAGATCGTCGAGCGGCAGCTCAAGGATCGCACCGTGCGCACCGGCCAGGAGGGATTGTTTCAGTCGTGGGCGCGGGAGAAAGGGTCGGTGAAGCTGATCGACATTGTGCGCGCCCGTCTCGATGCGAAAACCGACAGCTATGTGGCCGAGCTGCCCAGTCTGACTCTGCGCGACGTGCGCATCAGCGACCGGCTGGTGCACGAACACGAGCGCATGCTCACCGACGGTTTTTATGCGGAGGTCACGCTCTCCTACGACGCCACCATCGCCCAGGAGCAGTACGGCCGGCCCTTTGCCATCGATTCGCTGCGCGCCATCCAGTTGAGCAAATCGGATGTGCTGGATCTGCTTTTCCGCGCGCGGCGCTCCTTTTCAACCGAAGAATGGAAAAACCTGCTCATCCGTTCAATTGGCCTGGAGCCGGAGGCGTTGAGCGAGAGGGCGAAATGGGTGGTCTTTTTGCGCATGATCCCGTTCGTCGAGCGCAATTATAATCTGGTCGAACTGGGACCGCGCGGCACGGGCAAAAGCCATATCTATCAGCAGATTTCGCCCTATTCCCATCTCATCTCCGGCGGCAAAGCCACGGTGGCCAAGATGTTTGTCAACAATGCCAGTGGCCAGCGTGGACTGGTCTGCCTCTACGATGTGGTCTGTTTCGACGAAATCTCCGGCATCTCCTTCGATACCAAGGAGGGCGTCAACATCATGAAGGGCTACATGGCCTCGGGCGAATTTTCCCGCGGCAAGGAGAGCATCCGCGCCTCCGGCAGCATGGTCATGGTCGGCAATTTTGACGTCGATGTCGAGCAGCAGCAGCGTATCGGCCACCTGTTGTCGCCCCTGCCCGAAGAGATGCGCGACGACACCGCTTTCATGGACCGGCTTCATGCCTATGCGCCGGGCTGGGATTTCCCCAAGCTGAATCCGCACGAACACTTGACCGATCATTTCGGCCTGGTCAGCGATTATCTCTCGGAGTGCTGGACCAGGCTGAGGGATATCAGCCGGTTGCCGGCGCTGCAGGGACGGGCCAACTGGGGCGGCGCCTTGAGCGGCCGCGATATCGAGGCGGTCAACAAATCCATCAGTGGACTGATCAAGCTGCTGCATCCCGACCCGGAGATGCCGATTTCTGATCAGGATTTAGAGTCCGTCATCCGGGTCGCCCTGGAGGCCCGGCGCCGGGTCAAGGAGCAGCAGAAGCGCTGCCTCAAGACCGAGTTCCGCAACACCCATTTCAGTTATTTCATGGGCGTGGAGGGCATCGAGCAGTTTGTCTCGACGCCCGAGCTGCACAGCGATGAAGCCATAGACGCTGATCCCCTGCCGCCCGGGCAGGTGTGGGCGATCTCGCCGGGTGGACCCGACAGCGCGCCGGCGCTCTATCGCATTGAAGTCACCTCGGGTCCCGGCAGCGGCGTCAAGATACTGAATGCGCCGATCCCGCCGGCCTTTCGCGAGAGCGTCCGCTTTGGCGAGCAGAATCTCTATACGCGGTCGCGGCAGCTGGTGGGGGATCGCGATCCCCGCGGCCATGAATTCTCCGTGCAGATGCGCGCCATGGACATGGACCGGTCCGGGAATGGCCTGGGGCTGCCGGTGTTGATCGCGCTCTGCGGCAGTCTCATCGAACGTAGCGTCAAGGGCGGATTGATCATTGTCGGCGCCTTGAATCTGGGCGGCTCGGTGGAGATGATCGCCAATCCGGTGGCGTTGGCCGAGCTGGCGGTGGACAAGAAAGCGACCGGTCTGCTGATGCCGATCTCCTCCCGCAAGCAGCTGTTCGAATTGCCGGATGAGCTGGCCACACGCATCAATATCGAGTTCTATGCCGACGCGGCCGATGCGCTGCTGAAGGCGGTAATGGATTAATTTTTTACTCCGTATTATCTTGGCCTGCGATTCAACATTTAAAAGATAGAACGAAATTATCTTTTATAAAATAGCGAGGTGTATCATGTTAATGACTAAGATTATTTTGAAAAACTGGAAAAATTTCCAGGATCTTGAACTCCCATTTCGGGAGAGAGCATTCATTGTGGGTCCAAATGCATCAGGAAAATCCAATTTGTTAGATGCTATCAGATTTATGCGTGATATTGTCAAACAAGCAGGAGGTTTTCAATATGCCGTTGCAAGAAGAGGTGGTGTGGCAAAGATCCGCTGTTTGTCTGCTCGTCAGGATTCTAATGCCACCCTGGAGATACATCTTTCCCATTCTTTTTCAGATGTACATCCTGAATGGCAATATCGTTTAAGCTTTCGTCATGCTGGTGGCGGTATAAGAAGAAGTGAAGGCCTAATCCTTGAGGAGGTCATCTGCAAACAAGGGGAAATTATCGGCGAACGTCATAATACTGATTCAATAGAAGAAGATGATTGGAAGTTTACACTACTGGAGCAACCTGTATCAAACAAAAAATTCAGAGAGATATATGATTTTTTTAAAGATATTCAATATTTGCATGTCGTTCCGCAACTTATAAGAGAAGCAGATTCTTATGTTCTTACATCAGGCAGGGAAGATTTTTATGGACGTAATTTGCTTGAGGCAATGGCAAAAAAGAATGCAAATACCAGAGAGTCATATTTTAATCGCATTAATCAATTCCTTAAAATTGCAGTTCCACAACTAGAAGAAATGAAATTTGTATCTGATCAAAAAACTGGCATTCCTCATCTGCAGGCAACTTATAAGCATTGGCGTGCAAAAGGTGCCAAGCAACAGGAAAAACAATTCTCGGATGGTACATTGCGCCTTGTTGGATTTCTATGGGCAATACTGGATGGTTCAGGACTGCTCTTATTGGAAGAACCTGAACTATACTTACACTCGGCGATCATCAAGCAGATGGCGGAGTATATTGCCCGATTTCAACGAAAACGAGATAAAAGTTTGCGTCAAGTATTTATTACCACACATAGCTACGAATTATTAGATAATCAGGGAATCGGCAGCGATGAGCTAATAGTTTTGCGTACTGACAGTGAGAGTACTCAGGCACAAATTGGTTCTGAAGTTAAAGAAATCCGCGACTATTTAGATAAAGGATTTTCACCTGCTGAAGCAGTCATCCCCTATGTAGCACCAAAACAAGTAGAGCAATTGAGCCTTCTGAAAGAGGATTAATCTTTATGGACTTTATAATCGTTGGTGAGGATATAGCAACAAGGGAAATTATAAAGCGACTGATATCACAATATTGTTCACATGCAGCGATTTTACGCGAAGAACCCGCACGAGGAAGTGAAATTCAGGCCCAAATCCGTCGGTACAACATGTTGGCTGAATCGTATCCAATTTTTGTTTTGACAGATGAAGATGGAGAGTGTCCGCCAAACAAAATTCAGAGCTGGTTTGGGGGAGATATTATAGCTCCTCAAATGCTATTTCGGGTAGCTGTAGACGAAGCTGAGAGCTGGCTGTTGGCTGACCATTCTGGTTTTTCAAATTATTTTAGAATTGCCAATGAGGAAATTCCACTTTCAGCGGTACGAGGAAATGAGAAAGAAGTATCGTTCTCTATCAGATATAAAACCAGCTTATTCATTATGCTGGAACTAGTTCCAAAATCTAGATCTGCATCGGTCAGAGAACAGTTGACGCCAAGAAATCGGGCACATAAAGGACCGGCATATAACTCTGCGATGGTACCCTTCATCATTAATAAATGGAATCCGGAAATGGCTAGACAAAATTCAAGCAGCTTGGATAGAGCTATCATTCGTTTACTTGAGTTTTGTTCATAAATCAAGAATCCAAGTGGAGTTATATTCAAATGTTGTGGATTTATAAAAGAAAAAAGCGTATCCTTTGGTTTGACAGCAACTCGGCAAAGTCTCGTCAAACCATTAGGAGGATACGCTTATGCCAAAATGTACAAACCACAGCATTCCTTTCCAAGCTGAAAATGCACTATTCCCAAGCGAACTTGAATCAGTTTTAAAAGAGGGTGCGAGAACTCTACTGCAATTGGCCATTGAAGCAGAAGTAGCCGAGTTCATTGAAAACTACAAAGACCGTCGGGATGGCTCTGGACATCGGCTGGTTGTGCGCAATGGCCATCACCGGGAGAGAGAGATTCTCAGCTCACTTGGACGGATTCGTATCCGCCAACCCCGCCTGGACGATAGGCAGTTAGTAAAGACTGGAGAACAACGATTCACCAGCCGGCTTCTGCCGCCCTATCTGCGCAAGGTGCCCTCGATCGAGAATTTGCTGCCGATCTTATACCTCAAAGGCATTTCCAGTCAGGATTTTCCGACCGCATTGGCCTCCATCCTGGGTGATCATGCTAAAGGTTTATCGGCCAACACACTGGTTCGTTTAAAAGAGAAATGGGAAGATCAATTTCTGCAATGGTGCCGACGCGATCTGAGTCAAAAAAGATACATTTACATCTGGGCCGATGGGGTGTATTTCAATGTGCGCTTGAATGATGCAACACCTTGTATTTTAATCATTATTGGCGCCGACGAGCAAGGCCGGAAAGAACTTCTGGCCGTTGCCGACGGTGAGCGCGAAAGCGAATTGAGCTGGACTGGCCTGCTAGTCGATCTGAAAAGTCGTGGTCTGAAGATACCACCCAGTCTGGCTGTTGCTGATGGAGCACTCGGTTTCTGGGCAGCCTTGGATAAAGTGTGGCCGGGCACCTTACAGCAGCGGTGCTGGATCCACAAAACCAAAAATGTTTTGGACAAGTTACCGAAAAAACATCATAGCCATGCCAAGGCAATGATCATCGATATGTATATGGCGGCCTGTTATAAAGATGCTCTTTCTGCCTATAAACAATTCGGTGCCGTCTTTAGCGATAAATATCCCAAAGCCGTCGAGTGTCTGGAGAAGGACTTTGATCAACTATTCACATTCTACAGCTTTCCGGCCATTCACTGGATTCATATCCGTACTACTAATCCTATAGAATCGACCTTTGCCACAGTCCGCTTGCGCACTCGTCGTACCAAAGGATGTGGATCCAGAAACGCTACCTTGACTATGGTTTTCCAGCTTTGCTGTGAAGCAGAAAAACGCTGGAAAAAATTAAAAGGGTCTGAATGGCTACACCATGTGGCCGCTGGCGAGGAATTTATTGATGGCCAGCTGGCTTCCGAAGTTGATTCTAAAAAAAATGTTGCCTAAAACTGAAGGATTATGCTTTTTTCTGATCCACAACTATTGACAATATCTCATCCAAGTGGGTGAAATGTCAATTAAGTTGTTATTTCTGAGGAGAGTCCCAAGATGAAAATCTCGGCAATTTTGGACAAGATTGACGAAAAACAACTTTTTGTTCCGGCATTCCAGCGCGAGTATGTATGGAAACGGGATGATGCCAAACAGCTTATTGATTCGCTCATCAAGGAATATCCGACCGGTACCATGCTTTTATGGGAAACCGCCAATCCGCCAGCATTAAAGGGGCCGCATAAATATCATAAAGACCAGGGTGCGGTTCGACTATTGCTCGATGGACAGCAGCGCGTCACTACGCTTTACATGTTGATTCGCGGTGTTATACCACCTTATTATACTATCCAAGAAATTGTCAATGATACGAGGGGATTATATGTGAATTTGCAGACGCTGGAACTTTCATATTATATGAAAACCAAGATGGAGAATAATCCTTATTGGCAAAACATTACAGATGTATTTCAAAAAAAAGTCGACGCATTCATTTTACAGGAGCAATTTAAATCCTTAAGTGCAGAAATTAGCTATCCTGAGTTGCAGCAGCTGAATGCTAACATTAATGCAATTACTCGTGTACTGGATCGTGAATTTCCCGAACAAACCATTCCAGTGAAAGCTACCATTCGGGAAGCGATAGATATTTTTTACAAGGTTAATGCCAGCGGTGTCGCGCTAACAGACGCAGAACTGGCTCTGGCCCAAATTTCCGGTTATTGGCCAGAGGCAAGAGATCGGTTCAAAGCCAAACTATATGAATTAGAGAAACATGGATTTGTTTTTCATCTGGATTTTGTGGTCTATGTTCTATTAGGTTGTCTCTATCATTTAGGTTCTGATATGAAGAAGCTGCATGGCAGTGAAAATAAGGAAGTGCTTCAGTCAGCATGGGATATCCTGGAAAACCAGATTATTGACTATGTGGTCAATATAATGCGGACGCATGCATACGTCGATCATAGCGATGAAATCAATTCGGTTTATGCGCTGGTTCCCATAATCGTCTATTGTTTTGACAAGAAGGGAAAGCCACTTTCTGATCAGGAAATCAAAAAAATGGTGAAATGGTTTTACTATTCTCAAATACGCTCCCGCTATGTCAGCCAGCTCCCGCAAAAGCTTGATCGTGACTTGCGTTGCCTGGCAGAATCGAAACAACCATTCGATGATTTGCTGCAGGTGATTGCCGATGAAAACAGGTTGGAAATCATGCCGTTCGAATTTGTCGGTCGGGCGATCCAACATCCATTGTTTAGCATGACACGTTGGTATCTAAAAAGCAAGAATGCTGTGTGTTTGACAACAGGAATCAGCTTGCATCATCCCATGGGCAAGAAATATCAATTGGAACTCGATCATATTTTTCCATATTCCTTGCTAAAAAAAGCGGGCTATGGATGGGAAAACCGGGTTAAATATGCTCTGGCTCAGGAATTTACCAACCGCGCCATTCTCACCAAGCTTGCCAATCGGACGAAATCGGATTCATCAGCAGCAGATTATTTGAGAGCTGTAAAACAAAATTTCCCAAATTCATTAGCCCTGCAGAGCATCCCGGAAGATGAAGCATTATGGCAGATCGAAAATTACGAGTTTTTCCTGGAAAAACGGCGAGAAATGCTTGCGGCTGAGCTGAATGCATTCCTCGAAAATATCACTAGTACGGAGTTAACTCAGGTTCCTGCTTCTACAGAAGATCTGATCGCCGAAGGGGAAAGTGAAGGACTGGAATTCAAGTCAACGTTGAGATGGGATTTAAAGCAGGGAGAAATTAATAAAGCACTTGAAGATGTTATCATGAAAACCGTTGCCGCATTTGCGAACTCGCAAGGAGGCATCTTATTCATTGGAGTTGATGATGATGGCAAGGTACTAGGGTTGAAGCATGATTATCATTCGCTTGGAAATGTCGACAAAGATAAATTTGAACTCCATCTCAGAAACCTTCTTAATCAACATTTTGAAAAAGGCTTTGTGGCCACAAAGATAAAAATATCTTTTCCGTTGGTCGAGGATGAAGAAATATGTCAGATTGAGGTGGCCACATCGCCTGAACCCATCGTGCTCAAATTCAAGGATCGTAATGGCGCTCTTGTAGAAAAATTCTATGTTCGGAGTGGTAATTCGTCCCAAGAGATTCCTATGAGTGAATTTAACAAGTATATCAAGACTCATTTTCAAGGTTAGCTATTATTGCATTCATTGACCATATTAATAAATAACTTCGCAGGGATTTATTCCCCCTCGCACCCAAGCTCCGCTTGGGAGCGCTCTTGTACACAAGGCTCCGGTTTTATCTTCCGCAGCGTCATCTGATTTTGTTCTGGAAGCTGGAGCTTCCAACTGCCGGCATTCACAAGCCGGAGAGACTTTATGAAAACGGCTTGCAATTCGAGCACAAAATCATCCAATTCTTCCAAGCAAGAAGGAGATATTATGTGATACATTCAAGGAGAAAATCGCAACCATCACTATGTGCTACAAATATTCGCATAATTATTCCAATTGCTAACAACAGATTTTTGATGATGGGATGACCAATTACTATCCACAACGAGCTCTCACGTTACTTCGCCTTGGTACTGGCGACCCTGAGGCTGTTTTCAGGGAAGGCCAGGAGGAAGCGATCCGGCATGTTTATGAGGGGCGCGGTCGGCTGCTCATCGTGCAAAAGACCGGCTGGGGAAAAAGTTTTGTCTATTTTATCGCAACGAAAATGCTCCGTGAGACCGGAATGGGTCCAGCCTTGCTCATTTCGCCTTTATTATCCTTGATGCGCAATCAGATCGCCGCGGCGGCCCGGATGGGTGTTCAGGCGCAAACGATAAATTCAGATAACGAAACCGAATGGGAGACCGTCGAAGCGGCTATCCATCGCAATGAAGTGGATATCCTGCTGATTTCACCAGAACGGTTGGCCAATATCCGCTTCCAAAACAAGGTCCTCGCTGGCATATCAGGTCGGATCAGCCTTCTGGTAATCGATGAGGCTCACTGCATCTCGGATTGGGGACACGATTTTCGACCCCATTATCGAATGATAGAACGAATACTTCGTACGCTGCCCCGGAATTTACGCCTGCTAGCCACTACAGCAACTGCCAATAATCGTGTGACAGAAGATTTGAAAGATGTGCTGGGTCCCAACCTGCTCGCTTCACGCGGTGATTTAAACAGACCTTCTTTGGCACTGCAGACCATCCGTCTACCAGGACAGGCAGAACGCCTCGCCTGGCTGGCAGAACAAGTGCCATCGCTGCCAGGACATGGGATAATCTACACATTGACTGTCCGCGATGCCATCCAGGTCGCCGAATGGCTGAAAAGCTGCAGAATCGCTGTCCAACATTATACCAGTGAGTCTGAAGACCGGGAAGAGCTGGAGCAAGCGCTGCTGAGAAACCAGGTCAAGGCGCTTGTCGCTACTACCGCCCTGGGCATGGGCTTTGATAAGCCAGATTTGGCCTTTGTCATCCATTATCAGTCCCCAGGCTCAGTCGTGGCCTATTATCAGCAGGTAGGACGTGCAGGACGAGCGCTGCCAGCCGCTTACGGGATCCTGTTGAGCGGCAGTGAAGAGAGTGAAATCATCGACTATTTTATTGAAAGTGCCTTTCCGACACGGGAAGAGGTGCTGTCAGTTTTGGAGGCACTGGAGCGATCATCGGATGGCCTCTCCATACCTGACCTGATGGGACAAGTCAATTTGAGTATGGGTAGGATCGAGAAAACCTTGCTCTTGCTTTCATTAGAATCCCCTGCGCCGGTTGTCAAGCAGGGAAGCAAATGGCAGCTGACTGCTGCAAGATTGAATGAGTCATTCTGGCAGCGCGCTGAAAGATTGACCCGGCTGCGATATCATGAAAAAAAACAAATGCAGGACTATATCAAGTTGGAATTCGGCCATATGGGCTATCTGATCCAGGCTCTGGATGGTGACCTCACACATCTGACGCCACCTCCCCTGCCCATCCTGCCCAGGACAGTGAATCCTCTTTTTATCCAAAAGGCCATCGACTTTTTACGACGAACAAATCTACCCATCGAGCCGCGCAAGAAATGGCCTGCGGGCGGCTTGCGGCGTTACGGCCTCAAGGGGCCAATTCCTCTTGAGCTGCAAGCGGAACCTGGAAGAGCCTTGAGCGTATATGGCGATGCTGGCTGGGGTGGAATGGTCTATCAAGGTAAATACAAATTGCATAGATTTCCGGATGAATTGGTTACAGCCTGCATTCGCATGCTGGAAGAATGGAATCCTGATCCAGCTCCCGCATGGGTGACCTGTATCCCTTCACTGCGCCATCCCGATCTGGTGCCGGATTTTGCCAGACGATTGGCGGCTGCACTTGCTCTGCCATTTCAGCCTGTTCTGATAAAAGATGAAGAACGGCCGGAACAAAAACAAATGGCCAACAGTGTACAACAAGCACGCAACATAGATGGTGCATTGGGGCTCGCTAATCAGATAGTACCATCCACATCTGTTCTATTAGTCGACGATATGGTGGATTCGAGGTGGACCATGACGGTAGCCGCATGGCTGCTCCGTTCGCATGGGAGCGGCAGAGTCTTTCCACTTGCATTATCTTTAGCCGGTAAAGGATAACTATCGTGTCCCTATCATCAAATACCAAAGCGATCCTGCTGCTGACATCTCCGCTGCAGGTCGGGCGAACAACGCCGCAATACGAGATCCTGACCCAGGGGGAATATAAACGACTGGCGCAATTCCTGCAACGTGAGGGGCTGCAACCTGCTGACTTGCTCTCAGAGGGCGCACAGAGCACTCTTCAGAAGGCCAAGGAGATTGTTGATCCAATACGGTTGCAAAGTTTATTGGGCCGGGGATTTCAGCTCAGCCAGGCGGTCGAGCACTGGCAGGCACGGGCGATATGGGTGGTCAGCCGAGCTGATGCGGAGTATCCACGAAGAATAAAATCAAGGCTCAAAGATAACGCTCCGGCCATTTTCTATGGGTGCGGCAGCAGGATGCTGCTGGATTCAGGCGGTCTTGCCGTAGTGGGGAGCAGGCACGTGGATGAGACCCTTATTCATTACACGGAAAATATTGGACGACTCGCTGCGCAATCGTCCGTGACCATTATCTCCGGTGGCGCCCGCGGGATCGATCAGGCAGCCATGCGCGGCGCTCTGGAGAACGGCGGCCGGGTGATTGGCGTTTTGGCAGACAGCTTGGAGCTGGCAGCCTTGAATAGAGAAAACAGGAATTTCCTACTGGATGATCAGCTGGTACTCCTATCGCCCTATGATCCATCTGCCGGATTCCATGTTGGCACAGCCATGGCGCGCAACAAACTGATCTACGCCTTCTCCGACGCAGCCCTGGTCGTCAACTCGGATCTGCATAAGGGAGGCACTTGGGCCGGCGCCACTGAGCAATTGGAAAAATTGCATCTGGCGCCCGTCTATGTGCGTGACGGAGAAAAGGCCAGTCCCGGATTAAGCGCCCTCCGGCAAAAGGGCGCCCTGATCTGGCCGGAACCGCAGACAAAAGAAGAGTTACAGGACTTGTTAACGATGCAGCAAACGCCAGAGAGTAGACTCGCTGAACCAGCCGAGGTTGCCATTAGTGTCCATGAAGAAGCTGGCGAAGAATATCATCCAGCTAACCAGGGTATCACTGTATTGAGGCTCAAGTCTTTGGGGCAGGGCAAGGAGGATGGGGCAGGGTACCGGTTGATTCTGGGTAAAATGTCAGGGTCTGCGCTCCCCAGGACTGCAGCTGAAATTGCCGCTGAGTTGGGGCTGCCAGCCAAAGAAGCTAAAAAGTGTCTCGAGCAACTAGTAAGAGAAAACTTGCTGCGCAAGAAAGGAAGACCGGCCAAATATTTTCCGGCGGAGCAGGAATTTTCGTTTTAGTGTAACTAATCTTTCCACCTTGCTTGATCCAGATTTTTTAACCGTTGATCGGCATAATAATCGGCGTCGCCAGTCCCTCTTCCCCGCTCCTCAGGGGGAAAAGGACATGCTAGAGGGCGTGGCGGGAAAAACCAGGAAACTGGTTCTTCATTTTCTCCTTGAATCAATGAGAAATATTGTCTTATTTCTCCTTTAAAAAAGGAGAATTAAATATCCGCTGAACCCTGCGCATCAGATCAGCGCGGCAAGGAGGCGGTCCGCCGAGAGAACGCGAATGTCGTTTCTGATGAAATTGATATTCGCTTTTTTACAGACCTGATACAAATACGGGATCTTGAGCCGGTCGCCAAAATAGCGCAAAGCAGGAGAGGGACCGGTCTTGTTTAATTTAACCTCGAGGGCATACTATGATTTTAAG
This sequence comes from bacterium, assembly GCA_035419245.1. Classification (NCBI taxonomy): domain Bacteria; species bacterium. Next base: position 305,023 of record DAOLSP010000004.1, read on the forward strand.
ACAATTTTTACCTGAAAGCAAAAAAGATCATGATAAAATTTGCTTTCAGGCAAATTTTTAATTGTATGAACGTCTTGAATATATTGTAATTATCCAGGAGGATATAGCCACACCTCCCCAAGAAACCCGGCATCCGGTGGATTCCCGCAGCAACCATCTCTGTATGTGTGAGGGATCGATGGTTGCCTGCCTGGTTTTTGGGGGCTATTTTCTCTTCTAATTTCGCTTGAGTCGGCGATTTCGACAGCGATACCTTTATCTCGCCGGCCGACGCCCTGGTGGCCGA